>CAVKWN010000058.1:0-21144 GCA_963660075.1 Lachnospiraceae bacterium | reverse complement strand
CGTGATAGCGCACATACTCCCACCAGCCGTTTGTCAGCACGGCACGGTCGTAGTTCTTGTGCTCATATTCCTTCACCTTCTGCAGCTGCTCCTGCGTAGGACCTTCCTCTGCCATGCGCTGCAACTGCTCGTCGATGATGGGCAACAACTCGCTGAACTTCTCCGGGGCGCACTTGAAGTTGACTGTCATGGAGCATCCCTCTGAAGGATATTTCCAAAACTGTCCGCCAACGCTCACGCCATAAGTGCCGCCCTTCTCCTCGCGCACCTTCTCGGTGTATACGGCACGCATAATCTGCGAGAGCACGTCGAGCTTCAGGTCGTTGTCGGAGGTATAAGGCAATGAAGCCGTATAGAGGATGTTGGTCTGTGCCGTAGGAGTCTTCATCTCCTTGTGGAAGACGTTGGTAATCTCTCCACGCTGTATGTCGAGGATATGCTCACCCGGACGGCACTCGGTGTCCTTGCCCTTCTTGCCCGGCAGACTTGCCACATACTGGCACAAGAGGTCCTCGAACTCGTCTTCGCGGATGTCGCCCGTGACGATGAGGTTCATGCCCGAGAGGTCGGCGAAGCGCTCATTGTAAATCTTATACATACGCTCAAAGTCCACCTCCTTCAGTCGGTCGGCAGTCATCGGCTGGGTGCGCTTGCTCTTGCCGTAGACAGCGTAACGCAGCGAGTCGTTGTATGCCACGTTGGGGTTGGCATTGCGGTTCTTGAGCATGGACTCCTGCTTCGCCATCATGTTCTGGAAGATGGCTTTGTCCTTACGAGGCTCTGTAAGGTAGAGGTACATTATCTCAAGCCACGTCTTAAAGTCGGAAGCCACGCATACGCCCTTCACGCCCTCTTCCTCAGAGTCGATGTAGGGAACCACGCGCAGTGCCTTGCCACGGCGTTTCTTCTCCAAGGTGAGGAAGTCGAAGTCGGCAGCACCGCTCTCCCTTACCACCGAACCGAGGAACTGCAGTGTGGCTGCATCGGTGTCGGGATAGAGCGAGCGACCGCCAAGGCGGAACATGTTTATCGTAAGGCGGTTGGGTTCTATGTCCGACTGGCGCGCACTCACCTTGATGCCGTTGGAAAGGAGATACTCGGTGTAGCCGTTGGCAGCCTGCTTCTTGGAGACGACCTTGCCCTTCTTGGGCAGTTTCTTCATGAAGGTAGGGTCCACCTCGTTGTTCTTGTTGTCGTCGGTATAAGCCTTCTGCTGCGCACTTTCTATCCAGTTCTTGAACTGTTCCTTGGCGGGCATGGTGTAGGGTTTGCCGTCATACTTCGTAGGGCCAAAGACGATGCACACCTGGTTCTGGTCGGTCACGATCTCCTTCATGGTCTCGTTCACGTCGGCGAGCGTCACCGTGGCAGAGAAGTCAGCCTCCAGTGCAGCCTCATACTCTATGTTCATGCAGGGTTCGGCACTGCAGAAGTTGCTCACGATATTCTTGGCATACTCCGCATTGCGCGTCTTGTTCTTGTTGTCGAGACGGTGCTCTATGTTCACCGTGTGCTGCACCTTGGCATGCTCCAGTTCAGCCTCGGTAAAGCCATAGCGGCGTGCCTTCTCCACAATCTCCAGTGCTGCGTCGATGCCAGCCTGAGGGTTGTTGGGCATCAGACCGAGGTTGAGCGCGAAGGCTTCCTTCTCTGTCGTGACATAGAAACTGTTGTTGCGGCAACTTGCCGACATCACCCTTGGCTGAGCCTCGTGAGAGAGCTGGGCAAGGCGTTGGCGCAAGATGAACATGGCAAGGCGCGACTTGTATCCGCCGAGGAACGACTCGCGGGTGTCGCGTGTCTCGCGCGGTTCTGCGTCACGCTTCATGTAGAGCGAGAAGTTGAGCGTGGGCTGTTCGTTGTCAGCCTGGGTGTAGACAATCATCTCCTTGTTGTCGGGCACGGGATAGTAGGTGCGTTCGGGCACGCCTGCCGGCACCTTGTCGCCAGCGAAGAGAGCCTTTATCTTGCTCTCCATCTCGTCCACGTTGATGTCGCCCACCACGATGATGCCCTGCAGGTCGGGACGATACCACTTGTGGTAGTAGTCGCGCAGAGCCTCATGCTTGAAGGTGTCAACCACCTCCATGCTGCCGATAGGCAGACAGTCGGCATACTTGGAGCCGGCATAGATCACCGGCATGGCTTCCTCCATCATGCGTGTGGTGGCGAAACGCGAACGGCGGTTGCGCCACTCCTCATGTATCACACCGCGCTCTTGGTCTATCTCGTCGCCCTTCAAGAGCAGCGAACCTGCCCAGTCGTGGAGAATGATGAGGCAAGTGTCGGCAACTCCAGCCTTGGTGACGGGAGCGTTGGAAATGTTGTATACCGTCTGGTCTATGGACGTATAGGCATTGAGGTCGGCACCAAACTTGATGCCGTTCTTCTCGCACCAGTTGCGAACAGACCGCTCGCCGCCATTGCCGTCGGGGAAGTTCTTTGTGCCGTTAAACGCCATGTGCTCCAGGAAGTGAGCCAAACCACGCTGCTGCGGTTGCTCAAGGATTGAGCCTACACGCTGGGCGATATAGAAATCGGCTTGCCCTGGCGTCTGGTTGTTGTACCTGATATAATATGTGAGACCATTGTCGAGCTTTCCCTTGCGGATGCAGCTGTCCAATGGCAACACTTGTGCCCCGACAGCCGTAAAGCCGCCGAGGCACAAGAGTAGGGTTATTATTTTTTTATTTCGCATAAAATCGGTTTTACAAGCGGATTACTGCTCGATGCCAAGAACGTTGTATGTCTTGCCGTTCTTCACGATAACGATCTTGCCGTTCTTCAGATACTTGCCGTCAGTAGCGGTGTTGTCCTTCACGGTAACGTCCTCAATGCCTGTGACAGTATTGTCGGTATCGAGAGGCTGTTTCGCCAGGCTCCAGTCTACAGTGTTGCCTTCGCCTACGGTGATGGTCTCGCTACCGCGGATGTTGCCGATGAGTTCGGTGGTGCCTGTAGAAGACACCACTCCATTGTTGGTGCAACCCTGTACGGTTACCTTGCCAGCATCGCGCTTGCTGTTGCCGATGATACCAGCAACATTAGCGCCTTCGTTGCTCACAGCACCGTTATTAGTACAGTTCTTAATGGTAACCTCGGAGTTGTCACCCTTGAACACGCAACCCACGATACCGCCTACATTGTTTATGCCACTGATGGCACCATTGTTTGTGCAGTTCTCGATAGTAGTTGGGTAAGTTGTGCAAGAAACGATACCTGCTGTATACTGTCTGCTCTTTGCAGTGCCCTTTGTGTCGTCAGCGTTACCGTGGTTGATACAGTTCGTGACAGCGCCAGAGTAAGAACCAGCAATACCTGCCGCACCCACACCATTGGTAGTTTCCATGTTTCCGTAGTTCTCACAGTTATCAACTACATAGTTGTATGTAGTGAGCGAAGTGCCCGACTGCGAACCGCCACAGATACCAGAAGCGTATGTCATGGCTTTGAGGTTACCATAGTTCTTGCAGTTTTTCACAGTACCATTGCCATTTACCATGAATCCGCAGATGCCAGCAGCGGCAAAGTTGGTTGCGGTGATGTCGGCATAGTTCACGCAGTTCTCAACCGTACCCTGGTTTACAGAAACGATAGAACCCACGTAGTTGTAACCGCAGAGATGGTTGTTAGCCCCCATGATGATGTTCTTGATGACAGCATTAACGTCTGCGAAACTGAAGAGGCCATTGTACTTTCCTTTAGAATCCATAGCGGTATAAGTGTGGTAGATACCGCTGATGGTATGGTTGCCGCCATCAAACGTGCCATCGAAGCCACCTTTGATTTTAGCAATCTGAAGGTCTGCGTTCTTTCCGATGGCAGGGAACTGCACAGGATTGTCTGCTGTGCCGCCAAAGTCGATGTCGTTCGTCATAAGGAAGTACTCGCCCTTACCAGTGTTGGTGTCGGCGTTGTAGTTGGCCGCCATTTTAGCGAAGTCATCGGCAGAGCTGACTTTGTATGGGTCAGCTTCGGTGCCGGAGCCAGACAATCCCCAAGCGTTGGAGCCAGAGTCTTCAGACTGAGCCATGGCTGCCATGGCTGAGATACAGACAAAGACAAGCGTAAAAATCTTCTTCATAATTTTTGAATTAAGTGTTATTATTGTGTGATTTATAAGCGATTATGTTTTTAACGAAGCGAGCCGAATTATCAGAACGTGGCAGCGGCGCACAAGGTCAGGATGTTTCTTGTCCAGCCCTTCATGTCTCCCGACATGGCATTGCGGAAATCGTAGCGCAACGACACTTCCGGCCTGACCCGCGTGCCGCGAATTGGGATCTCATAGGCAACCCTGACATGAGCGGCCATTTGCTCTACCGACCCCGTGAGCCAGGCGCAACCTGCTTGCAAAGACAGCAATGATGCCTTGCGGCTCAAGAACCCACGTTTAGCCTCAACAAAAGGCATCAAGACATATGGCTTCGACGTATATACCTCGGGATAGACATAAGCGGTTTGGTGCCTTGTCCAATAGGTCATGCCACCGTTTATGTGCCAAAGAAATATCTCGCCAGAGGGCTTCCAATAAGCGTTGACTACAACAGAACCTTGAGTCTGGGTCTTGTCAGACATTTTCGTTGGCTCATAATACTCGTAATATGTCACGGCTCCACCTGTGGAACTCGTCACTCGGCGATAGTTCTCACGCTCGGCGGTCAACTGCTCTGTAGCGAAATTGGCATCGACCCAAACAAGGCTGGATGGTACATGGGGCAAGTCGTAACGCAAGTGAACCGATGTGGCATTACCATGATGCCTCTCATGAGACGCGGTATATTGCGACTGCTTGCCATAATAACCGGTTCGACGAATGTAAGTGACATCGGCAAATATGCCTTTCCACTTGCCCTGCGCGTTGAACCCTACATATTCGGAAAGAAGCGGCTGCTCATTGGAGTCATCCGTGAAACCTTCCACGCCAAAGGTCTCAATCTCACCTTGCTGATTGGCATAATCAACGAGAGTGGAGTATATGCGGTCGGTGGTGCCATAAACATTGAACGCCATCGTCTCTGTGCGCCGTCTGT
This sequence comes from Lachnospiraceae bacterium, assembly GCA_963660075.1. Taxonomy (GTDB): domain Bacteria; phylum Bacteroidota; class Bacteroidia; order Bacteroidales; family Bacteroidaceae; genus Prevotella. Next base: position 16,111 of record CAVKWN010000058.1, on the reverse strand, counting down.
AAACGAATCCCGCGCCAAGACCGCTATTGCCATTAAAAGACAGCATGGCGTTTACCTTGGTATCAAGATCCATCAATGTGTTGGTGTGCCTGAGGTCTCGATGCTTGGCGTAGGTCCCGGCAGCGTAATCGACTCTCGCCCCTACCGACAAGGCACGGCAAACGTTCCATCCTATCGAGCCTGTGGCGTTGAAAGTCTCGGCATGCTTGTCGCCAGCAATGTCCTCAGAACGGCCTATGAGGTCGAAAGGCATCAGCTCGCTCGTGGGCAGGAACATGCTGCCAGCCATCTGGGTGCCATTGAAATTGTCGTAAGCCATACGTCCGTAGACAACCACGCTTCTGGACAGACGATAGTAAGAACGCACGTCGGCATCAAAATTGTTCACGTCCTTGCCTTCGCTTTCGGAACGCAACTTGCCACCCTCGTACCTATATCGCAATGTGGCATTAGCCACGGAAGAGTCGGCAAAAGTGGTGAGGGCCGCCGCGTTGCCCGACGTAAGCCAAGCGTTGCGCCGCTCTATGAGCGAGTAGTCGCGCTGGGCCATCATCGGCAGACATATAAGGTTAGCGAAGAGAACAATTTTCAGCTTCATAGAAATCGTTTGTTGAGTTGTTTGTATCTTGATACACGTTGTGGCCATCAACTTGCTTTTCAACCTTGCGCATCACGGAGTGGCCATATCCACCCAGCATGGAAACATAACCATTGTCAAGGTCTGAGGTAAGCCGCTTCTTGCAATTAGCCAAGGAGCTGGAATTGAAAATCTCAACTGCGTCGATAACCCACTCACGAGGCACTTTGAGACAAGCGTAAACAATGTTACCCTCCTTGCCATTAGGGTAAATTATGTTAGAGTTTTGCTCTGCATACTCTCGCGCCGTGATGTCTTTTGTCCGGAACATTATCAAGGCTGGTGACGTCTGGCTTAAAGGCCATGCGTTGCCCTTGCCATACTTCACCGCTTTAAGATAATGGCTCGTGGGTATGACTTCGGCAGGTGACGGATAATACAACGTATTGGCGTATTTCACGCCGTCACTGCTTGCCGACTCCACATCGTACATACAGTAGTAGTCCTTGTTGGCATAGTTGATTGAGTTGGAGTAGGTTTTGGTATTGTCTATGGCACCATGGACATTAACCACCAACTCCGAATAAGGCGCGATGGTGTTGCCCTCCTGGAAATACCAAATGCCATTGAGTGCCGGAATCCAGTCTTGGTCGGCATAGTCGAGTTTTCCGTCTGACAAGAAATGATGTGTGGGAGCCTCTGCATTGTAAGGCTCTGCGAAACCGAAACAAATATTGTCGAGCGATACTGTCTCAGAGGAATTGTTGTAGATAATTATGCACTTGTCCTTGGCGAACTTGCCAGAGCCGTCGTTTTTCTGGCAGCCGCCACAATATATTTCCTTTATAAGTATGGGATTGGAAGTCTGCATGAGCGTGACTTTCACGGGCAACGCGATGTTGGTGTTGGACTTGCCAATGGCAATGTCGGACAACGAGCCATTGCATATTCGCTTGAAATAGTCTTCTTCCGTGACTTTCGAGGCACTGGCACTGTATATTCCGGCAGGAAGATGAAAATGGGCGATGCCATTGGCATCGGTAACAGCGTCGAAGCTCTTGCCAATGTTATTGGTCATCTCCACCTTTGCCGACTCAACGGCCTCGCTTAGCCTGACTTCCACGTCATAGGTGTCAAGATGCTCGTCGTAGCTACACGAAGAGAAGACAAACACGACTGCTAACGAAAGCAAGCCAAGAAGATGATGTATGGACGTATTTTTCATTTTTAATCAAATATCTTTGTTGTTTATCAAAGCCTTAACATTTTAGAGTTTAACCCTTAACGACACTCCATAATAGAACTTTGGTATGTAGGAACTTGCATAGAGAGAAGTCTCAAGACCAGTTTGCGAGTTGTGCACCATTGCCATGTTGTTGAAGAAGTTGTTGGCATAAAACGACAGGCTCAACCATTTGCCTATTTCCTTGGTAATGGAGAAATTGGCTGAATAATAAGATGACACGTCTTGCGGATTAAAGAAATAAGCCGAATTGCTTCTAACGATAAGGTTGCTCAACTGACGATATAGCGTGGGGTCGTTTTTGCTGGCATCGAGAAGAGCCTCGGCAAAAGGAATAAGCTCGGAGGGCTTTTCCCATGTGGAGTAATACTCCGGATAAACCGCAACATAATGGTCTTTCTCGCCATTGTATGCGGTTCCGAAGTTCTCGCCAGCCGCCTGAAGCAATATCGTGTTTCGTCCCTCTGAGAGGTTGCGCTTATAGTTCAAGAACGTAGCCTCGACTTTCATAGTCATGATGAGTCTTAACTTCGGTATGCGAGCCGTAAGGGTCGTATTGAGCGAGCATCCCTTGCTGAGCGCACCGTTACTGACCGAAGGCGTGCCAGAATAAGACGTAGAAGTGACACTGCTACCTATATAATATCCTATAATGGGTTGGGATGCGGAGCCTGCCACTTGGTCGCTAATGCCATACGGGCTGCCAGCAATCAACGTGTTGTCAACCCCTTTATAATGATAATAATTGCCATCAAAACGCAAGGTGAGACCAACCAAATGGGCATTGCTCACCAATGGCATCTCGGCAATCCACTCAAGTCCATAACGAGTGACAGGCGCGCCATTGACATACTTACGGTTGGAGGAGAATGTGTTGTGAGTGGTGTAAGGAAGGGTGATAACTTGACCTGTGGCAGAAGACGTTACCGTGACAATGCCCGTTTGGGAATCGACGCTATACAATCGGTCCTTTGAATCTATGCCGCAATTCTCAAGAGCCGACTGAGATGTCTGGTTATAAGAGAACGGCGTGTAGACACTAATTGCCTGATATGGATTGTAGGTCTTGTTGTAGAAGGCGGAGACACTGAGCTTAACCTTTTTCACATTGGCGTCAACGCCAACTTCAAATTGGTTGGAACGCTGCCACTTCAAATCCTTGTTGTACTCAGCTTTCTGAACGTTGGTATAGTAAGCGTAATAGGCTTTGTTGTCGACTGTTGACCCCGGGGTGAAGACAAGCTTGTCAGAATAGTTCTCGGCAGGATAAAGCACTTGGAACGAAGGCAACTTCACGCTTTTGCCATAGCCAGCGTGGATGGTGAGCGTGAAGTCACGCTTCTTTACAATGTCATAAAGGGCATTGACACGTGGCGACAGACTTGACACCGTGCCATATTCCGAGCCGCTTATCATGGTTATGTCATCGCGCAAACCTGCGACAAGGAGGAATCTCCGGGCGGAGAGCCGTTCCTCAAGAAAGAGGGCTAGATTACTCATCGTAGGCAATTCACTATAATCGTATGGCCTCCACGTAGGGGCAAGACTCATGTCTTCATAATATGTTCCGCGGCCATTGTTGCGAGAAGAGTTGAGTTCAGCGCCAAAGGCCAGCTTGTTTGTCGCAGAGCTAATCTTCTTGCTCCATTCGCCTTTCAACTTGAATTGAGTTGTCAGAGGCTTTTGATCATTATAGGAGCGCACATACCAATAGCCAGTGGGGCCAAGGACTATCGAACCAACACCCATTCCTTCAACATAGTCTTGAGCTATGGCATAGCCATTGACCATCGTGTGAAGATAAGCTTGTGTTGACGACGACGAGGCGTTGGCATAGGTTTCATTTCTGCGGTCACTTGTCGAGAATGCCGCTTTCAAACCGATGTTGAACACTCCCGCGCTACGGCTATTGATTAACCAATCGAGCTGAAGATTGCCACGAAGTTGGTTGTCGCGCTGTTTCTCATAAGTGTCCTTAAAAGCGTCGGGGTCGGCTTTGGAGTTGTAACCGCCGACGTTGCCACTGAGACTTGCCATAAGGTTGAGCGACGACCCTTTTATGTTGAACGCCTTGCCATAAGTGGCAGAAAGGATATTACGGTTGTAGGCTGTATATGGCGAAGCCAACTTGCTGAACGAATTGGCATGCTCGATAGAAAAATTAAGCGTGCCCGCATCGTGGGGAAGCAACAGTCCCTTGCTCAGAGCCACTTGGCGAGTGTAAGGATTGACCGAGGCCTCAAATATCCATGGTGAATGTCCCTTGCGGGTGTTTACCTTAACGACACCGTTTGAGACATCGCCATATTCCACGCCAGGTATTCCTGCAATGACCTCTACGCTCTCAATGTTTGCGACGGAAACACTACGAGTCGACGGGGAAGAAGTCTCGCTCATATTAGCATTGTTGTCGAGACGCAAGCCGTCAATTTCAACAGCAGTACCAAATGCGGCATTGCCACGTTCACCGCTTCCCGCCCTAAGCGCGAAACGGGAATCGTTCATCAAGGAAGAGTTAACGGTCTGTCCGCCAGGCAACAAAGCTGAAATATCACTTAAACTCAGCACTTGCGAGTGGTCAAGCGTGTTACGATCCATCGTATAAGTTGTCGCGCCTGTAACGGTCTTCTTGCGAGCCGTGACCTCGACTCCAGGAACGCTAAGGTTGTCTTCCTTCATTCTGATGTTCTTAAGATCCGTATCACGATTAAGAGCGAAAGAGAATTTACGAGTGACATATCCAAGCGTCTTCACCTCGATAGTCACTTGGCCTGTGGGCACGTTTGCAATGACAAACCTGCCATTGTCGTCCGAGATTGCCCACAACTCCATATTCAGAATCCTTATAGTAGCGTAAGACAATGGTTTCTGACTGATGTCATCAACGACCTTACCGCTCACTGAGAAACGATTAGGGTTGGCAAAAGAAGATACTGAAAACAAAATATACAGTATGAAGGCTAATCCTATCCTCATCATGTTCATATTAACTATCAGATTACAAAGGTATTGTTTTTAGTATATATAATGCAATTATATATTAAGCTGATTGCGTCCGACACTGCAAAATCATAAGAAATAATGATTTTACAGAAGTCAAAAGTCTGGTTTTTCATGATTTTACTCATCATTGAATGGCTCATTATATAAAAAATATTGATGTTTCAGCTTTAAAGAGTAGCGAAAAAAAAGTTTGTCGTTTTTTTTTCTTAACTTTGTAAGTCGTAAACCAATGTACACGACAACCACAAAACTAGCGTCAAATAAATAAGAACAAATAAAAGAGAATATTCTGAATGGAACCTACTCCTGTTACACCATCAAAGCGTAGCCCCATATCATGGGTGCCTACACTCTATTTTGCCATGGGCATGCCTTTTGTGGTACTCAACATGGTTTGCACTCTCATGTTTAAAGGGCTTGACGTCAGCGACGCGCAGATAGCATTCTGGACATCGATAATAATGTTCCCATGGACTCTCAAGCCATTGTGGAGTCCGCTGCTAGAAATCTACAAGACGAAGAAATTCTTTGTCATAGTAACCCAAATAGCCACAGGCTGCGTGTTCGGACTTGTGGCAATGGCTCTGCACCTTCCCGATTTCTTTGCCGTGACGATAGCGTTGCTTGCCGTCATAGCACTGAGCGGAGCCACACACGACGTGGCAGCCGATGGCGTATACATGGCCACACTGTCTACAGAGGACCAGGCCAAGTACATAGGATGGCAGGGCGCATTCTACAACATAGCGAAAATAGCCGCTACAGGCGGATTGGTTTACCTTGCCGGAACGCTTATAAGGCATTTCACTGGCGACGTGACAGGACTCGACGCCACAGCCGCAGCCGCAGCCAAACATCAGGGCACTGTGATGGCATGGACAACGATAATGGCGATAATAGGCATAGTGATGGTGCTACTTGGAGCATACCATATCAAGTTCCTGCCTGCCGACAGCAAGAAAAAGGCCGAAGACAAGCCTGGCTTCAAGGAAACCATGCGAGAGCTGGGAGACGTGTTTGCCGATTTCTTCCGCAAGCGTCACATTATATATTATATATGCTTCATTATCCTTTACCGCTTTGCCGAGGGATTCGTAATGAAAATCGTGCCTCTTTTTCTCAAGGCCGACCGTGCCAATCAAGGACTCGGACTCACAGAGGAACAGATCGGAATATGCTACGGCACATTCGGCGCTGCAGCTTTCGTGATAGGAAGCATACTCGCAGGCTACTACATAGCACACCGCGGGCTGCAGAAGTCGCTCTTCTCGCTATGCTGTGTGTTTAACCTGCCGTTCGTGGCATACACCCTTCTAGCTATATATCAGCCAGAGAGCCTGTGGATCATCGGAGGTGGCATTGTGCTCGAATACTTCGGCTACGGATTCGGGTTCGTGGGCTTGACACTGTTCATGATGCAGCAAGTGGCACCAGGAAAACACCAAATGGCACACTATGCATTTGCTTCGGGCATAATGAACCTCGGCGTGATGTTGCCGGGCATGCTGAGCGGCTTCGTGAGCGACTGGCTCGGTTACCGCGACTTCTTCGTATTTGTGCTTGTATGCACCATTCCGGCATTCCTCATAACATGGTTTGTGCCGTTCACTTATCCAGACAAGAAAAATTAGTAAAACCACTAAACATAAATAATTTATGAGCAAACTTATCATTTCAGGCAACCCGTTGCCTAATATGCCATGGGAAGAACGTCCAGAGGGCGCACGTTCACCACTATGGCGTTGTTCAAAAAATCCCATAATACCACGCGACCTGCTGCCCACAAGCAACAGTATATTTAACAGTGCCGTCGTACCATTCGGCGAAGGCTTCGCCGGAGTGTTCCGCTGCGATGACACCAACCGCCGCATGGTGCTGCACGTGGGTTTCTCAAAGGACGGTGTCAACTGGAACATCAATGAGGAGCCTTTGCGCTTTGAGTGCGACGACAAGGAAATCGGTGAGTGGGTATACGGCTACGACCCACGCGTGTGCTTCATCGAGGATCGCTACTACGTGACATGGTGCAACGGTTATCACGGGCCTACCATTGGTATCGCTTGGACCAAGGATTTCAAGACTTTCCACCAGCTTGAGAATGCCTTCTTGCCATACAACCGCAATGGCGTGCTCTTCCCCGAGAAGATCAACGGGAAGTTTGCAATGCTTTCCCGTCCGAGCGACACTGGCCACACGGCTTTCGGCGACATCTTCTATAGCGAGTCGCCCGACATGGAATACTGGGGACACCACCGCCACGTCATGGCTCCTGCCGCATTTGAGGTTTCGGCTTGGCAGTGCATGAAGATTGGCGCAGGTCCCGTGCCTGTGAAGACATCAGAGGGATGGTTGTTGTTCTACCACGGCGTGCTGCACTCTTGCAACGGTTATGTCTACGCCTTCGGTTCAGCCCTGCTCGACCTTGAGCAGCCTTGGAAGGCAACGCATCGTTCCGGCCCATACCTCATCACGCCTCAAACACCTTACGAGTGCATGGGCGATGTGCCAAACGTTTGCTTCCCTTGCGCAGAGGTACACGACCCAGAGACTGGACGCATCGCTGTTTATTATGGTTGCGCCGACACCGTCACAGGCCTCGCCTTTGGTTATATTCCTGAGATTGTGGAGTGGACAAAGAAGAACAGCATAATCTAAGCAGTATCGGAACTTGTATCCGTTAGGCAATACTCAAACAGAGCAATACACAAAAAGGCGAAACTCGTTTCGTTGTGAGTTTCGCCTTTTAGGTCTTGTCTTATAAGTGGTATCTTATGGTTTATGTTTCTGCCGAGTTTTATTTATTCAGCACGGCATCCAGCTTTTGATGGAAGTTTTCGTTGCTTGGACGGAAAGCATCACCATCAGCAATAGTGCCATCGGGGTTGATGAGGATGAATCGTGGAATGCCGGAAATGCCATAAGCTTTTGACATGATCTTGTTCTCCTCACCATTCACGATAAATTGCTCCCATTTGGGCTTGTCCTTTTCGAGTTTTTTCTCCCATGCCTCTTTGTTGCTATCCACCGAGATACTAACGAAACGAACTTTATCGTTGCCCTTATATTCTTCTACCCTCTTCTCCAAGAATGGAATTTCACGACAGCAAGGTCCACACCATGTTGCCCAACAATCGATGTAAAGAACCTTACCTCGCATATCGGAAAGGCGATAGCCCTTGCCGTTACGATCGCTAAAGGTGAAATCGGGAGCCGTCATGCTTCCCGCCACGTCACTTGACATGTAATAATAAGTGGGCGAATAGAGCGAGCCAAGGTCTGTGGACCTCAGAGTGCCCAACGAGGCAAAACCAACAAGCCCCGTACTGTTGGTCAACGTCTGCTCATCGTAACCCCACATTTGGTTGTAGGCGCTGCGGCTGAAAGTCTGCCGATACTCATAACCTGCAATAGCATTCACTGCATTCTTCTCGGCGAAGGTCTTATCGTATGTGGCCTGGACACGGAAAGTGAGGTAGTTGCCCTCGTTGGAGTTTACGGTCATGCGTCCTCCATCTAGAACATAATGCTTGCCTTGATAAGTGAAGAGGTTGTAATAGTGGCGCTGTATGTAGCTGTCGCCTTCGAGCATTTGTTCGCTTCTGCCGCTGATGTCCTCATACTGGAACATGCCACTCAACTTCAAGCCAAATAAATTACGAAAATGTCTTCAAATGGCGTAAAAACAACGAGATTTCTTACCTTACGGAAATCTCATTGTCCTGTCTCACTACATTCACGCCCTCTAATTGGGAATACAATTCCTTGAATACACATTCCAATTGCGAAGCCGTTATTATCTCTCTTTCTGACACTATGGCTACAAAAGTACAAAAAATATATGAAAAAAGCAGATTGCACAACCGACATATCGGTTTATGCAATCTGCTTTAATCTTTATGGTCAATGCCTTCTGCCCTTATGAGGCAGAAAAGCATGTTCACGTTTCAGCTTAGAGCTGTGGGCCAGCGGCAACGAGAGCCTTACCAGCCTCGTTGGTCTCATACTTCTTGAAGTTCTTGATGAAGCGAGCTGCCAAATCCTTTGCCTTCTCCTCCCACTGAGCAGCGTCAGCGTATGTGTCGCGAGGATCCAAGATGTCAGTAGCAACGCCTGGCAACTCTGTTGGAACCTTGAAGTCGAACATTGGGATCTGCTTTGTAGGAGCCTTGTCGATGTCACCGCTCAAGATAGCGTCGATGATACCACGTGTATCGCGGATAGAGATACGCTTGCCTGTACCGTTCCAACCTGTGTTAACGAGGTAAGCCTTAGCGTTGTTCTTCTCCATCTTCTTAACCAACTCCTCAGCGTACTTAGTTGGGTGCAACTCCAAGAATGCCTGGCCGAAGCAAGCAGAGAATGTTGGAGTAGGCTCGGTGATACCGCGCTCTGTACCAGCCAACTTAGCTGTGAAGCCAGAGAGGAAGTAGTACTTGGTCTGCTCTGGAGTCAGGATAGATACTGGTGGCAATACACCGAATGCGTCAGCTGAGAGGAAGATAACCTGCTTGGCAGCTGGTGCAGAAGAACCCGGCTGGATGTTGGTGATATGGTTGATTGGGTAAGAAACACGAGTGTTCTCTGTAACGCTCTTGTCAGCGAAGTCGATCTTGCCGTTAGCGTCTACAGTAACGTTCTCCAGGAGAGCGTTGCGCTTGATAGCGTTGTAGATGTCTGGCTCAGACTCCTTGTCGAGGTTGATAACCTTGGCGTAGCAACCGCCCTCCAAGTTGAACACACCCTCGTCATCCCATCCGTGCTCATCGTCACCGATCAACTTACGCTTAGGATCTGTTGACAAGGTGGTCTTACCTGTACCAGAGAGACCGAAGAAGATAGCTGTGTTCTCACCGTTCATGTCGCAGTTGGCAGAGCAGTGCATAGAAGCGATGCCCTTCAATGGCAAGTAGTAGTTCTGCATAGAGAACATACCCTTCTTCATCTCACCACCGTACCATGTATTGATGATAACCTGCTCACGAGTAGTTGTGTTGAAAGCAACACAAGTCTCCGAGTTCAAGCCGAGCTCCTTGTAGTTCTCAACCTTAGCCTTAGAAGCGTTGTAGATAACGAAGTTTGGCTCGAAGTTGGCGAGCTCTTCCTCTGTAGGCTTGATGAACATGTTGGTCACGAAGTGTGCCTGCCATGCCACCTCAACGATGAAGCGAACAGCCAAGCGAGTAGCCTTGTTGGCACCGCAGAATGCGTCTACCACGTAGAGGTTCTTGTTTGAGAGCTCGTTCTTGGCAATCTCCTTAACCTTTGCCCAAACGTCCTCGCTCATTGGGTGGTTGTCGTTCTTGTACTCCTCAGAAGTCCACCATACGTTGTCGTGGCTCTGTGCATCGTCTACGATGTACTTGTCTTTAGGAGAACGACCTGTGAAGATACCTGTCATCACGTTGACAGCGCCGAGCTCGGTCACCTGACCTACCTCATAACCTTCAAGACCAGCCTTTGTCTCCTCCTCGAACAACTGCTCGTAAGAAGGATTGTGAGCGATTACAGTAGCACCTGTAATACCATACTTTGTTAAATCTAACTTTGCCATTTTTTTTAAAATGTATTAGTTATGAAAAATGTGAACTTTCTATTTTTTCGAGGGCAAAGGTAACAAAACTTACAGCCACGGCAAAAAGTCTTGCGTGTTTTTTCTTGCGTTCTAAAACTTTTTTAGGTTAAAGAAATTAAAACCACGTTTTGTTGGTTCGTTTTGCTAAATGCAGTTGTCATTGCGAAGATAAGTTTCACCCTTTTTTGAACGTTGCGACTCATATTTTGATTAACTTTGCAATATGAAACATTAAACAACCAATAATCAAGTTTCAACTAAAACATGATAGATGTAATAAATATTTCCGAGGTAAACAGCATCGTGGGCCAATACATCGCAGAGATGCGCGACAAGGATTACCAACGCAACCGCCTTCTCTTCCGCAACAATATCCGCCGCGTGGGTTGGTATGAGGCTTTCGAGGTGTCGAAACAACTCAATTATGACACGCGCGAGGTCGTAACCCCCTTGGGAGTGTCTAACGTGAACGTTCCGTCAGACAATGTGGTTCTCGCGACCATCTTCAGGGCAGGCTTGCCTTTCCACGAAGGGTTTCTTGACGTGTTCGACCATGCCGGCAACGCTTTCGTGTCGGCTTATCGCGAGTATACCGACGAGGAACACCACGAGGTGGGAATCCACGTGGAATATCTTGCCACGCCGTCCATCGACGACAAGACCCTTATCATAGCCGACCCCATGCTTGCCACGGGCGGAAGCATGGAACTGGGCTACAAGGCTTTCCTTACGAAAGGCACGCCAAAGCGCATTCACGTTTGTTGCGTAATAGCTACGCCTGAGGGAATAGAGCGTATCAAGAAGGTGTTTCCAGAGGACAGGACCACCATCTGGTGCGCAGCCATTGACCCGGGCATGAACGAGAACAAATACATTGTGCCCGGATTTGGCGACGCCGGCGACCTCTGCTATGGCGACAAGCTTTAAAGCTACGCATCCCCAAGACAAACACTAATGGCTAAATGACTTTCAGACAGTCATTTAGCCATTATCTTTTAAAACAATCCCGACAAGCCAAGACCTTTCCGCAGAGCCCACGTCGCCTTTACAGTGGAATGGCAATGCCTTTGCACTGGAATGGCAACGCCTTTACACTGGAATGACATCGCCTTTACGCTGAAAAGCCGAAACCTATCAACGGCGACAATTATCGCCGACTATCCGCAAGCGATTCAATTAAAATATATTAACGGAATTTTTGTGAAACATACATCTTTTATAATGTACTTTTGCAAACCGAACAAAATAAATCACGACGTCGCAAAAGAGACGATGACAGGTTTTCATGCCACAACGAGATATTATAAAAGATGATATACCCAAAGAATTTTGAGACCAAGATAGGATTCAACGAGATAAAGGACAAGGTGGGTGCCTACTGCCTCTCACCTCTTGGAAAGGGACTGGTCGGCGAGATGGCTTTCTCCAACGATGCCGAGACCATAAACACTTGGATGGAGGAGATACGCGAGATGAGGCAGATAGAAGAGCAGGACGATTTCCCTTTGGCGTTCTTCTTCGACGTTCGCGACAGCTTGAAACGGCTCAAGCTGCAAAACACATGGATAGAGGAAAGCGAGCTTTTCGACATCAGGCGCTCGCTAAAGACCATCGCCGACATTGTGGCTTATCTCTATCGTGGAGAGGAATTGCCCGAACAAAAGGATGACGGCAGCAACGTGACAATGAAGAAATGGGACTACCCAGCCCTGCACGACATAGCCGACGGCATTGCCACGTTCCCGATAATCATTCAGCAAATAGACCAAATCATTGACAAGTTTGGGCACATTCGCGACAACGCCACCCCCGAACTGCTCAACATACGCCGTGAGTTGGCGAAAACCAACGGATCGGTGTCGAGAATACTCAACAACATCCTCCGCGCCGCCCAAAGCGACGGCATTGTGGACAAGGATGCCGCGCCGACCATGCGCGACGGCCGTCTCGTCATTCCAGTGGCGCCTGGGTTGAAAAAGAAGATATCGGGCATCGTGCACGACGAGAGTGCCACAGGGCGCACCGTATTCGTGGAGCCTACAGAGGCGGTGGAGGCGAACAACAAGATTCGCGAGTTGGAGATTGAAGAGCGCAAGGAGATAATACGCATATTGTCGAAGATGGCGCAGCGAATACGTCCTCATGTGCGCGAGATGCTCGACTCGTACGATTTCCTCGCCGAAATAGACTTCATACACGCCAAGGCAAAACTCGCGAAGGAGATGGAAGCCTTCGAGCCAACGGTGAAAGAGTCGCCATACATCGACTTCATACGTGCGCGCCACCCCCTTCTTGAGGCTCATCTCAAGGGCGAGATAGTGCCCCTCGACATAATGCTCACTCCCGAGAAGCACGTGCTGATAATCTCCGGGCCAAACGCCGGCGGCAAGTCGGTATGCCTGAAGACCACTGGACTGGTGCAATACATGCTACAGTGTGGCCTCAGCATTCCCGTGGACGGCAGGAGCAAATGCGGAGTCTTCGACGACATAATGATCGACATTGGCGACGAGCAAAGCCTTGAGAATGACCTGTCAACCTATTCGTCGCATCTTCTGAACATGAAGAACATGATGAAGCAGGCATCAGGCAAGACACTTATCCTCATCGACGAGTTTGGCACGGGAACGGAACCGCAAATTGGCGGGGCTATAGCCGAGAGCGTGCTCACGCAGTTCTGCGAGAAGCAGGCTTGGGCGGTTATCACCACTCACTACCAAAACCTCAAGCACTTTGCCGATGCCCACGAGGGCGTGGCAAACGGTGCCATGCTCTACGACCGCCACGAGATGCGTCCCCTCTTCCAGCTTGCCATAGGCAGGCCCGGCAGCTCGTTTGCCATAGAGATAGCGCGAAAGATAGGATTGCCGGAGCAAGTGATAAGGCAAGCCTCGGAGATAGTGGGATCCGACTATATCCAGAGCGACAAATACCTGCAAGACATTGTTCGCGACAAACGCTATTGGGAACAAAAGAGGCAAACGGTACACCAAAAGGAAAAGGAACTGCAACAACGCATAGACCAATACGAGAAAGGCATCACGGATGTCTCAGCCGAGCGCAAGGCGGTGATAGCCAGAGCGAAACAAGAGGCTGAAGAGTTGCTCAAGGAGAGCAACAAGCGCATAGAGAACGCCATAAGGGAGATTCGCGAGCAGCAAGCAGCAAAGGAGGAGACAAGGAAGATACGCGCCGAACTCGACTCCTTCAAGGAGGATGTGGCAAACGACAGCTGGAAGAACTCATCGAAAAAGAAGTCGGCTGGAATAATTTCCGACGAAGACTTCCAAAAGAAGGTGGAACAGCTGAAAGCAAGGAAGCAACGACGCGAGGATCGCAAGAAGACGAAAGGCAAGGACGAGGAGAAGGCTGCCAACGCGCTGAGAAATGCCACAGGCAAGACCCAAGCCACGGCAGACCGCCCCATAGCCGTTGGCGACAGGGTGCGGCTGAAGGGCTTGCGCTCGGAAGGCGTGGTGGAGCAACTGTCGGGCAAAACCGCATCGGTGCTCGTGGGCGGGTTGCGAACAAAGCTACCTATCTCACGGATCGAGCTCGCGGCACAGGACGTTTCGGCACCAGCTGCCGCAGAGCAGCCCAAGAGCAAGATGGATGCCATAAAGGAGGGACTTCAAGCCTTCAACGTGTCGCACGTGACACAAAACACCATCGACGAACACAGGAAAGACTTCCACCCCGACCTCGACATCAGGGGGATGCGCGGCGACGAGGCCTTGCAAGCCGTGAGGTATTTCATAGACGATGCCGTGCTCATGGGCGTGCAACGCGTGCGCGTGCTTCACGGCAAGGGCAATGGCATACTTCGCACGCTCATCCGGCAATACCTCTCCGCTGAACCAACAGTGACTAACTACCACGACGAGGACGTGCGCTTTGGCGGAGCCGGCATCACCGTGGTCGACTTCTGAATTCAGAACGTTAGCTCAATAAGTGAACGTTCAGAATTTCCTGAACATAAGCCTTAGCCGGCGCGAACGGAGTGTCATCCGCGAGCCGTCTAAGGCTTCTTTCTTATAATGTGTCTCCAAGGCATCTATGCCATAGTCGCGCAATACTGACGGGGCGGAAACGGGCTTGTTGCCTCCGTCGCCAAGCGTTTCCTCATGGCCTTCGTTGGTATAAGGAGAATATATCGTCAGGCTGTCGCCTTCTTGGTTGAAACGGAGATAGAAACTTGAAGAACCGCCCTGCAACCACAAAAGGCGCACTTGGAAAGACCAAAACACCTTGTCGTTCGAAGTGTCAAGAGAGCCTCCCGTGGCGAGAGTGTCAATACGCTCAAGATGCCAAAAGCCATCGAGCTTGCCATTGTCGCTCGTCTCCAAGTCGCACGACATGAGACAAAGCGACATGAAAACGGCAGTGAGGAATACTATTGGTTTAGCCATTGTCGCGAAGCCTTTCTTTCAACTTGCCACTACGCCTCATGTAAGCCATAAGCAACAACACGCTGGCAAAAGCCACAAACAAAGAAACTATATAAGACACGTTGGCGAACGAGTCGTAGAGACCATGCAGCGTCGCCGGAACCACAAGGGCAAGGAACCAAAGGGCATGACGATAACGCGGATAAAGCCCCGCCATGCCAAGATAATAGCCTGCTATGCCACACCAAATGGCATGGAGAAACGGCAAAGAGGTGAGACGCGCAATGTTGAGTATAAACGCCGTGGTGTAGTCGGCACGAATGTTTATGGTGGTCTGGTATTGCACTCCCTCAAAAACGCCGAAGGCAATGCCGGCGATAAGTCCGAAATAGACCATGGTCTGGGCCAACATGGGCTCACGGCTGCGGCGTTGGAGTATGAGAAGCGGTATCATCTTGGTAAACTCTTCGGTAAGCCCCACGCCAAGCACGTAGCCAATGATGCTTAACGGGAATGCCGCGTCGGTGAAGACATTGAAGAAATTGAGTCTGTGCAACGTGCCAAAGATGAGAAACACCCCTGCCTGAGTCAGGAAGAATGTCGTGATAGTGGTCTTGGCATTTACCTGTCGCGTGCTGAACAACCAGGCGAAAAACAGTCCCCAAATGGTGGCGAAATAGAGCGACACGACATAGAACACCAAAATGCCGCCAATGCGCAGGAGCATGATGACCGACAACGACAAGCCTGCTATGGCGAGGATGAGCAACCGCTTGTCCTCAAGCAGCGAATGTCGCCTG
Organism: Lachnospiraceae bacterium; assembly: GCA_963660075.1. Classification (GTDB taxonomy): domain Bacteria; phylum Bacteroidota; class Bacteroidia; order Bacteroidales; family Bacteroidaceae; genus Prevotella. Next base: position 528 of record CAVKWN010000058.1, on the reverse strand, counting down.
ATGTCCTCGCGAGGCAAGATGAGGTCACGCCCGACGTGGGCCAATTGCTTAAACAAAGAGCCGTTGCTCTTGACCTTGGGGCGGAACCCCTTGCGTGCCAAAAGTTGTTTTATGGTACCCTCTTCTCCCGTGGCGGCATCACGTGCCTTGTCGTTGAGAAGAAGTTTGCCCTCTTCCACATATCTTGCAACCATGGACTCGTCGTATGGCCCATAATCACTCGTGTTTCTTGTTATTATAAGCATATATCAAAATTTTTCTGACATTGCAAATGTAACACACATTATTCAAACTCACAACATTACATGGGAGAAAAGAAGAAAGAAATTGGGAATTAAGAAAAAAAGCCTACAAAAATTTGTTTATTACAAGAAAAAGGCATACCTTTGCACTCGCTTAACAAATGAGGCTGCACAAAGGTTGCTCGTGTTAAGAAAGAAAATTTTTATTGGACTTGTAGCTCAGTTGGTTAGAGCAACAGACTCATAATCTGGAGGTCCTAGGTTCAAGCCCTAGCTGGTCCACATA
>CAVKWN010000057.1:0-21200 GCA_963660075.1 Lachnospiraceae bacterium | reverse complement strand
ATTTGGAATAGCTGTTTTCGGTAAGTTTGGCATAGGCCGCCACAACAAAACTGTCTTTCTCTGCCAACTGCTGGCGGATGCGCACAAAGTCGGCTTCGGTGTGGAGTGCACCCGGGTGGACAAATCCCCGGTTTGCGTCATATTCGCCACGCAGGAGCTTCTCTTCGTTTGGAACAAAACCTTTAAGTGCCTTCACCTTGGCCAGTTTGTCCTTCAGCGCGTCGCGGTAGCTGTTCACTTGCGACTGTGTGACCGATGCGTTGGTCTTCTGCGTCTCTGCAAACAACAGTATGTCCTGCAGTTCCTGGACAGATACTGTCGGATATTGCGACACTTCGTCAGAGGCGAGGAAATCGCGGCACAATTGAATCTGCTTGTCAAGCGAGAGAAAACTGACTGCCGCTGACATCTCAAGGCAAGCCAACAAGGCAAGTGCTACCACTGCCACCCTGCGTTGGCAACTACTGACAAAAATACATATGCCGCTATTGAACACTTTTTCCAAAGCACCAGACGGCATCGTAAGGTTGCGTAAATCTTTCTTCATTATTTCAAGGTGTTATTAATAGGTTCTTCTGCCTGCGACGAGGCAATATTTAAAGTCTGGTTTCGGTTGCAAAGTAAAGTAAAAACCATAGCCCGGAGGGTCTCTTTTTGTGCAACAAAAGGTCAGATTTGTGCTTTTGCCATAGCCTGCCTTATATTGCTCTATTGATGACGCTTTGGGACTTATATAGTCCTCCCTTGAAAAGTAGTTAACTATTGACTGTCTATAAAATACATGTTGTATTATCTTTATGTTTGACACGTAAGGTTGTCTTTGTTGTATAAGTTGTACTTGTTGTTTTTAAAAATACCAAAAAAGACAACAATAAATATACAATGAGGCTCTATTTTAGTAACTTTGCATAGGCAAACCAAACGGGACGTTTTATTTATAGGATATGAGACAACAACCTACTTTTTGGCTGGAGATACGCAAGGAGTACGTGATAGAAAACTACTCGGCATTGCTGCCATATCTGCGTGGCTATCAATATGACACGAGGATAGAGGCGGACGATAGCGATTTCAACAAGACTTTCAACTGTCTGAAAGAAGTGGTAGATGACATTTGTCAGTCGATGAGCGGCGACAACGTCTTTCTTCATGCCGCCTTGCAATGGAACGAAGATACGCTGAAGAAGAACGTAGGACTTATAGCCTCTTATCTCCTCGCGGCACAAAAGAAGAACCTTACCGACTACCATGCCTTCATGTCTTTATGCGACATCCTGCTTAGCGTAGAGAAGAACCCCGACTTGGTCTTGCTTTCATATCTGAAAAATGTTGTCACAAATTGCGCCGCCAACGCGCCAATCGTCGTCTATGGCTTCAACTGGGACGACATTGAGAAGATTCCGCAATATTCACTATCCCTGTTCTTCCAAAAGGCCGTGAAGACCACTTTCCGCAAACCGGAAGACGAGGGCGGCATGTTTTATGAGGGCAAGGGCCTTATCATAATGGACAACGACGGCATCAAACTTCTGCCCATGAACAAGCAGGGCTACGACAAGGGCAACTCGGTGACGCAATTCGAGCTGCCTGTTGGCGTGAATGTCGCCGTGAACAGGGCTGACAAGAGCAACAAGACCGAGTTTCCCGAGCTTATAGACACATGCACCGATATGCTCCGCTCGCTTGACAATGTGGTGCCGAGCATAAAGAAGGAGCAGAAAGTGTATGAGGATGGCGACATGGTGAAGGTCAGGGTCGTGAGCAAGAAGTTTGGCTACGTGGAATGCGAGACCATTGACCCCGACTATGAGAAGGTTCGTGGCAACGTGTTTATCCCGTCACTGCTGTTCAAGTTCTACAACATTTTCTCCATATCCAAGGAGAACCTTATTGGCGCGCTGCAAATCAACGACGTGCTGTTGGTGAAGAAGCAAAACATCGAGCGTTACAACTTCTACCCCTTCATCCTCGACATTCAGGTGTTCAAGGATTTCAACAGCTGTCAAATAGAGAGTATTCAACCCTTCTCGTGCGATGCCATTCACCTGACAGAGTTCAGCAATGGCTTGGGCAATCGCTGGCTCACCGACACGGGAATGCAGGTCAACGTCATTGGCGAGTTGAATGAGAGCCAGAGGTATTGCGTGGACAACGACCAGCCTGTGCGCATACATGTCTTCGAGTCGAAAACCGACAAGAATGGCAACTGGATCGTAAACGGCAGGTACATCTTTGAGGAGATGTCCTCTTTCGTCAGCTCCCGCAACGAGTTCGTGGAGCGTGCGCGAAACAAGTTCATCGAAAACTTCCTCGATTATTATTATGTGGAGCCGGGAGAAAACCAGCAAGCTACCACAAGGCAACTGTCGCCCGTGGCAATACCCATGCTTGTCAACATCTTGAACCGTTGCTCCCAACTCGTTGGCGACACCACGCTGCGCTACCTCTACCTCTTTGCCGCCCGTTTCTTGGCTGCCATTGTCTCCGACACCAAAAGCCGCGCGTTCTTGCGCCAGCAGATGCGCTACGTGGAGTGCCTGGTGCATTTCGCCTTGGGCGACGAGACAGCCTCGACACTTAACATGCGCCACGACGATGACCTGCCCGAGTTGCCCATACTGAGCAAGGAAGAGGCCGTGGTAGCCCAGCTTGCCAAATACCAGGACATGGACGTTGAACGCAAGCAACGCCCGGCAGAGGCTGACATCAACACCGCTTACCTTGAGGAAATGGTATCCGCGTCAAACGTCTTGCGTGGCAAGCTCGAACCCTCCGAGCTGAACCGCATAAAGAAAGGCATTGCCGACTACCTGCGCGTGGCGGATGTCTACCGCAACATTACGCGCGAATACACCGACTATGGAGAGGAGAGCGACACGCTTGAGTTCAAGACCTCCATCGTGTTCCCTCCAAACAACGGCATGCAAGCCGACTTGCAGCAACAACGGTGGACCATACTCAAGGCCGTGTGCGGTTTCCTCAACACCGTCTCCGGCGGTGAGATATTGCTCGGCGTGAACGATTATGGCAGGGCAGCGGGGTTGAAAAACGACATAAGCTATCTCTTTCTCCATAAGAAGATTGGCAGTCAGACGATGGACAGCTATCGCCTGTATGTGAAGACCATCATCGACAACGCCTTCCGCGACAACCGCAACGTGGAGGGATTGGACGTGACGTCCACCGTCATCACTTATATCATTGAGCGCAACAACGAGGGCGACGACTTGCTGCGCATCCACGTCAACCCTTACGAGAATGGCATTGTGTCGTTCAAGGACGAGCACTTGCCAGAGGGTATGTCGCGCTCTTATTACCGCACGAGCGGCGCCACGGTGAGGATGGACGACAAGCTCATGAAACTGGTAAAGCAGCGTAAGAACTTATAACTTGAATGTTGCCACGAGGGGCAAGTGGTCGCTGAACCCGCCCAAATGTCGTGGACCGAGATATGTACGGTGGGGTTTCGCCCCACCGTATTTTTTGTCTTCTTCCATAAGGAAAGGCGCGTCGTTGATACGGCAGCCCATGAGTCGACTTGCCATCGGGCCATTGCAGAAGATATGGTCGAGACTTCCCCATTCGCCCTTGTAGCGATAGGTGCCCTTGGCGCCATTGGTTCCTTTTGCCCCAAGCGACACTTCGGTCATGCCGTGGCTCAGCATAAGCCTGAGCGATTCGTCTGAAGAATAGTCGTTGAAGTCGCCAGCGACAATGACCAATGGATTGTCGCAGGCTATTCGGATAGAATCTACAATTTGGCACACTCTCTCTGCCACGCGCAGACGGTAGGGCCTTGTTCGAGCCTCACCGCCAGCCCTGCTTGGTGCGTGCACCGCCACCACGTGAAGTGTGTCGCCACTCATCACCATGCCCGATGCATAGAGAATATCGCGTGTTGGGCGTTGGCCTTGGAGCGGCTCTATACGCACCGAGTGGCTATTGATAAGGCGGAAGGAGAAAGGCGAGTAGACCAGTGCCACGTCGATGCCGCGCTGGTCGAGACTGTTGGTCATCACGTAGTCGTAGCGTGCCGTGCGCAGCGGTGACCGTCGGGTGAGGTCACGCATCACGGAGTCGTTTTCCACCTCAGTCAGCACCGCCATGTCAGGCAAGTGCCAGTCCGTGGCATTGGCAGTGTCATTGCCGCACGCCACGAGAGCCTGCCCCACATGGTCGAGCTTTTGCCAATATCGCAGTGGAGTCCAATGGTGAGGCGAGGAGGGCAGGAACTCAGTGTCCTGCTTGCCCTCGTCGTGAACCGTGTCGAAGAGGTTCTCCACGTTATACTCCACAAACGTGAAGATAAACAACAGCAGTGTCCACGGCATCGTTGGCAATGGGTCTTGTCAGTGTTTAGAAGTCGTCGGAGAACAAGGGGTCTTCCGGCATCACCATCACCGGCTTTTGGTCAAACTCGTTCAACAGCTTGTCAGACACGTATTTCTTGTCCACCACAAGGCGGAACATATACTCGTTGAACCAGCGGTTAGTCATTATGATGCAACCTGCCTGTCCATACGACGCTCCCCAAGAGTTCTCAACCTTCCATTCTGTTGGCTGGCCGTTGGCGTCGAGGTTCACCGCCGTGAGCGTCATGGCATGGGTAGAGCCGCTGTCGAATGTTGATATACGGTCGGCCTTGTTCATTGGGAACGTGGTGCCGAAGAGCGTGCCATAGTCGTAGTTATCGAGGTCGGAATAGCCTATCGTGCGGTCAAGTTGCTTGCCCACGTCGTAGCTTGAGTACATCTTGCGTCCGTCCTTGAGCGAGGCAATAGCCAACTGTGCTATCTCCTCCATCGGCAGGTTGAGGTATTTCCAGTTGTGTCCGTCGTAGGTGTGACGGTCGTAGTCCACCTCGTAAGTCTTGTGATAAGGACGGCGTGGGTCGTTCATCACCATGATGAAAGTGCCGTTGAGCTTGTTGCCCACCGTTGCGTCGTAAAACGTCTTCGGCGTATATGTCTTCGCCTCGCCCACGGCGTTGCCCTTGCTGTCGCGGAAGGTGTAGCTGAACTCCTTCACGGGCTCACCAAGGGTGAGCGAGAGTATGTGGTAAATGGTGCCGAGCATCTCCGTCTTGCGTTGCTTGATAGCGGTGTCTTTCTTCTTTGCTGCCACCATGCCACGCAGTTCAAGCCCAAACTCGCGCAACTTGGAAGAGATGATTTTCGCCATGCGGCTCGTGTTGTCAGAGTTGTAGGTCTCCGGCATCACCTGCATGGGCACAAGACCATATTTCTCAGCCAAGTCGGCAACGCCGCAGAACGTGCCGCCGTCGTTGATAGGGTTCTTGAAGAAGAACTGCACACGCTCGTCGTCGATGGGCTTCGAGGCGTTGTCTATCGTGCCTTGCAACATGAGGTTGGCCTTCTCCAACTGGTCGTAGAAGAAGAGGTAAGCCTGCGAGAACTCCACCACTTGCTTCTGGTCGTGGGCTGCGGCGAAGTTGGCGCGCAACACGTTAAGCCCCGAGAACATCCAGCAGCGTCCTGAGCTCTTTTGGTTGTGTATGCTCTGCGATGGTGTCTCCACGCTGAATTTCGTGTTCATGTTCGACGCGTTGCGGTAGTTTTTCGCGAGGTCGTCGATCTTGTTTTGCGCGATGGCGTTGGCGAGGGCTTTCTCAGCCGTTGACGAAGGCTGGCCTTTCACTATCTCCTGAAGCATGGCGGCTGATATGCCACCGTCCTTGCTCGTTTTCTGCGCGCTGATGGCGGTTGCCGCAAGCAACAGGCAAACGCTCAGTATTGTTTTCTTCATGTTGTTTGTTTTTGGATTGTCACTTCAGTTTGCCCGCGGCATCCAGGGAGTCGAGCTGCCGCATCATCTCCTCGGTTTTGATAGTGGCGAAAGCCACCTTGCCGTCAGGGTCTATCAGGTATGATGTCGGTATCCATGATATGTGGTATTCCTTTGAGATCTTTGTCTCTTTCCATTTCTTGAATTCCGAATACTGCATCCACGTATAGTTGTTGGCTTCTAGGTATTTTTCCATCTTCTCCTTGTCGGTGTCGAAAGACACGCCGATGAGCTTTATCCTCTTGCCGTATTTCTCTTGAATCTGCTTCACTATGGGCATGTCTTTCCTGCAGTCGGGGCACCACGACGCCCAAAAGTCGAGCACCGTCCAAACGCCACTTTCCACCTTGCCGTCAGCCACCTTCTTGGTGCGCAAGTCGGAGAGGCTCAATGTTTTCTTGCCATTGTCGCTGTTGGTGATGGTAAAGTCGGGAGCCAGCGTGCCCACGGGGAGTAAATCTTGTGTTGTCTGCGCTCTACCGATAACAACCGTTGCTATCAGGAGCGAAAGCAAAACTAATTTCTTCATTCTGAATAATCTGTGTATTGATTGTCTCGTTTGCAAAATTAAATAAAAAAAACGACAAAAGACTTTCCGCAATCGATTATTTCAAAAAAGCTACCCCCGCGGCTCACCTCCCTACTTAGGGGAAACGTCATCATACCATAACGAAAGGAGACAACGACATACATACTAAGTCGTCATCTCCTTTTCTGATTATTGTTATCCCGAACCTGGGGGTATTGTTGTTATCCTGTCTTAATCTTTCCTTACAGAGGATACTCCTCGAAGGCATATAGCACTGTACTTAAATATCTCTCGCCTGTATCCGGCAGCAATGCCACTATCTTCTTGCCTTTGTTCTCCGGACGCTTGGCTATCTCCGCGGCGGCGAAGGCTGCCGCTCCGGAAGATATGCCCACGAGCAAGCCCTCGGCCTGTGCCAACTCCCTGCCCGTCTTTATGGCATCGTCGTTCTGCACGTCAAACACCTCGTCGATGTACTCACCGTTATAGGTCTTTGGGATGAATCCCGCGCCGATGCCCTGTATCTTGTGGGGACCGCTCTTGCCGCCGTTCAACACTGGCGACGTGGCAGGCTCCACGGCTATCACTTTCACGTTGGGGTTCTGCTCCTTCAGATACTTGCCTATGCCTGAGATGGTGCCGCCTGTGCCCACGCCAGCCACGAAGATGTCGATCTCGCCATCCGTGTCTGCCCATATCTCCGGACCTGTAGACGCGTAGTGCTTGGCAGGGTTGGCAGGGTTCTCAAACTGTTCCAAGATTACCGCTCCCGGTATGGAGTCGCGCAGTTCCTCGGCAGCCTTTATGGCACCGGGCATTCCGTCCTTGCCGCTGGTGAGCTTTACCTGTGCGCCGAAAGCCTTCACGAGGTTTCTGCGCTCTACGCTCATCGTCTCGGGCATGGTCAGAATCAAGTGGTAGCCCTTCACGGCTGACACCAATGCCAAGCCCACGCCGGTGTTACCGCTGGTAGGTTCGATGATGGTGGCACCCGGCTTCAAGATGCCTTTCTTCTCCGCGTCCTCTATCATGGCGAACGCGATGCGGTCTTTCACGCTGCCGCCGGGGTTGAAAAACTCCACCTTTGCGATGATTGGGGTTTCCAGGTCCTTTAAGGCTGAGAACTTGCCCAGCTCCACCAAAGGGGTCTTGCCGATAAGGTCGGTTATCTGCTTATATATCTTTGCCATGTCTTTATCTGTTAAGTGAAGAGTGAAGAACGAAGAGTGAAGAATTCAATAGTATTCAACTATGTCCTTGTCTCTTTTTCTTTCAGTTCTGAAGAACTCTCCGTTCTTCACCCTTCTGTAAACATTATCTTCTTCTCAAACTATCAAGCAAGAGAATTCTTCACTCTTCCCTCTTCACTCTTCGTTCTTCACTCTTCCCTCTTCACTCTTCGTTCTTCACTCTTCCCTCTTCACTCTTCGTTCTTCATTCTTCCCTCTTCACTCTTCGTTCTTCATTCTTCCCTCTTCGTTCTTCACTTAACGTAAGTGAAAGCCTCGTCGAGTGCCTCGATCAGGTCGTCGATGTTCTCGATACCCACGCTCAGGCGCACGGTGGAAGGATAGATGTGCTGCTCTTCCAGCTCCTCGGGGCTCATCTGCGAGTGGGTGGTGGTGGCAGGGTGGATCACGAGCGACTTCACGTCGGCAACGTTAGCCAGCAATGAGAATATTCTCAGGTGGTCGATGAACTCCCAGGCCTCTTTCTCGCCGCCCTTGATCTCGAAGGTGAAGATGCTGCCAGCACCGTTGGGATAGAGCTTCTTGTAGAGCTCGTGGTCGGGATGGCTTGGCACTGACGGATGGTTCACCTTCGCCACCTTCGGGTTGTTCTCCAGGTATTCCACTATCTTCAGTGCGTTCTGCACGTGGCGCTCCACACGGAGGCTCAATGTCTCAAGGCCCTGGAGCAAGATCCACGCGTTGAACGGCGAGATGGTGGCACCCGTGTCACGAAGGATGACGGCACGTATGCGGGTCACGAAGGCTGCCGCGCCTGCCACGTCGGCGAACACCGCGCCATGGTATGACGGGTCTGGCTTGGCGAGGGTCGGGAACTTGTCGGCATTGGCCTTCCAGTCGAACTTGCCGCCGTCCACGATAACGCCACCGAGGGATGAGCCGTGGCCGCCGATAAACTTGGTTGCCGAGTGAACCACGATGTCGGCTCCGTGCTCGATAGGACGGATGAGGTATGGCGTGCCGAAGGTGTTGTCGATGATCAATGGTATGTTGTGCTTGTGTGCTATCTCGGCGAGCTTGTCGATGTCGGTCACATCGGAGTTGGGGTTGCCGAAGGTCTCGGCGTAGAGAGCCTTGGTGTTGGGCTGGATGGCAGCCTCAACCTCGTCGAAGTTGCGCGTGTCCACTATGGTGTAGGTCACACCCTGTGTTGACAATGTATGTGCTATGAGGTTGTAAGAACCGCCGTAGAGATTGTTCGCCGCCACGATGTGGTCGCCGTTCTGCGCTATGTTCTGCAGGGCGTAGGTCACGGCTGCCGCGCCTGATGCCACAGCCAAGCCTGCCACGCCACCTTCGAGGGCTGCCACACGATCCTCGAACACGCCCTGTGTGGAGTTGGTCAAGCGACCGTAGATGTTGCCGGCGTCACGAAGGCCGAAGCGGTCGGCGGCGTGCTGCGAGTTGCGGAATACGTAGCTCGTGGTCTGGTAGATAGGCACCGCGCGGGCGTCGGTGGCTGGATCCGGGTTCTCCTGACCTACGTGCAACTGAAGTGTCTCAAAGCGAAGTTTCTTTTCTGTACTCATAATATATTCCTTTTATGTTTATTTTCATGTTGCAAAGTTACGCTGAATTCACGACATGGAAAATCCCACATTAAAGGCATTCCGCATACCACGTTTGTGGTATTCGTTCAGTTTGTAACCGAAAAGTGCCTCAAACTGTCATTAATGACAGGGTAAAAGGAGGTTTTTCATCGCCTCTCGGGTGTCACTTCGTGGTATTGCCCGTTCACCTTCACCCTCACCGTGCCAGGCTTGCGCTGGCTGGAGTATATCTTCCATGAGCTGACGCGCCCGTTGCCCAGCGTCTCGGGGCCGTTCTCGCTGTCCCCATGCTGCCGCAAAGGGCGCAAAGGACGGTATAGAAAATGCGTTTCGTCACATTATTATATAGGGAAACATTATATATACGAAAACCCGTTGGTGGAATTAATCTTGTTGATAATTTAATTCCGCCAACGGGTTATCCTGATAATAAGAATCTGTTACAGGTTTGATATCGCCTTCGTAGCCGCGTTCACGGCGGCCTTCTTGGCTGCGGTCTTTGCCGCGCTCTTCACTGCCGTCTGTGTGGTTGTGCTCTTTGCTGCCTTCGCTGCAGCTTGGGCTGTGGTATATGCGCTCTTTGCCTTTGTGTAGCCTGTCTTCGCGGTCTCATAGCCCTTCTTTGCCGTGGTTGCGGCTTTCTTTGCCTTGGCTGTGGCATTTGCCACCTTTGTCGCGTTCTTCGTGGCGGCGTTGGTAGCAGCTGTCGCAGCCTTCTTCTTCACGCTCGTAGCGGCTGCCTGGCCAGCGGCCTTGGCGGCTTCTGTAGCGATCGACTTCACTGTTTGCGCGCCAGCGCCCATGCACAGCACGGCAGCCAGCATTGTCATAACAATTTTCTTCATGCTTTTGTAATGTTTATTAATCAAACTGTGGTCGCAAAGTTACAACAAATAATCATAAAGTGTAAATGTTGTAATACTCTTTTAACCTTTTATCTTATAAAGTGTCTAAAGAGTAAATCATTCGGATGAACATGGCATGGCAGAAATGAACCCGACAGACACCACCATCACGGAAAAGATGCGTTCTGATCCCAACGAGGGGATGAGGATGCTCATGGACGAGTACCAAGAGAGGCTCTATTGGCACGTGCGCCGTCTCGTGGTCTACGAGGACGACACCGAGGACATGCTCCAGGAGATATTCATCAAGATATACCTGAAGTTCGACTCTTTCAAGGGCAACAGCTCGCTCTTCTCGTGGATCTACCGTCTGGCGACCAATGAGACGCTGTCGTTCCTGAGAAAGAAGAAGGTGAGCAATCTGCCTCTCGACAACGCTCGCCTGCAAGCGGCCGACTCTTTTTTCGAATATGGCGACAAGGAGGCGGTGGCGTTGCAGGAGTCTATCCACGCCTTGCCTGCCAAGCAGCAAACGGTGTTCAACATGCGCTACTACGACGACTTGAGCTTCAAGCAGATAGCCGAGATAACCAACACGTCGGAAAACGCGGCGAAGGCAAACTATTGTTTCGCCAAACAGAAGATCATCGACAAAATGAAGCTATTGGAGATGTAGGGGGAAAACGCCACGCTTTTATATTGCAACCTATGGTTGCTGACACGAACAAATGTTTAACTTTCAAGACTTTGATATATGACAAACAATGACGATAAACTGAAAATGGTAGGCAAGCGGATGCCTTACACCATGCCCAACGGCCTGTTCGAGCGAATGCAGAGCAAGGTAATGGGGCGAATGGTCGAAATCGACAAGGAGAGACAGGCAAGGAAGCGCCGCGACACGCTCATCCTCAGGCTGTCGGTGGCGGTGACTGCCATTGCCGCGTCGGTGTGCATAGTGGTCTTGCTGCGTTTCGGCAACGGCAACGACAATGTCAACGGTGGCTACGGCACACGGCAAACCACCAACAGCGCGTCGGTGGAAAAGGCTTACGAGAACCTGAGCCAGGAGGACCAGAAGAACCTTCTCGCCGACTACAAGAACGACATATACATGAGTTTACAATAATCAATTCATAAGCATGATGAACAACATGAGAAACCTGATAATGGCGTGCGTCATGATGATGGCATCGATTTGTGTCGCCATGCCACTACAAGGAAACAACGAAGAGGGAAGAAAGGACCGCCCCAACATGGAGCAGTTCACCAAGGCGCAGGCCAACCGCATAGCACGGCAACTGGGTTTTGACAAGGCTACCACAAAGAAGTTTGTGGAAACGTTCTGCAAATGTCGCAGGGAGATAGCCGCCACGCGCATACCCCAGCCCTCGAAAAAACCAGAGGACATGACCGAAGCCGAAGTGGCGAAGGGCATAAAGGCGAGGTTCCAGCAAGGCCGCAAGATTCTCTACATACGCGAGAAATATTACAAGATATATTCCAAGTTCCTGACCCAGAAGCAGATCCAGAAGGTTGACGACTTGGAGATGGCCGACTTCCACCGCTTCCAGAAAAAGCTTTTCAAGAAGGGTGGCAAGGACCCGCAAAGACCATTCTGAACACCTCGTTTCGGGTTCACAAGAAAAGGGCATCGGCTTTACACTGAAAAGGCACCGACTTTACAGTGTAAAGCCGATGCCTTTTCAGTGCAATGTCAACGCCATTTCAGCGTAAAGCCGAAACGTCAGTTTTTTATCTTTCCATATATCAGTCGTGCCAAGCCGTACACATAGCGTCGGAAGCCCGGGCGATATGCCAAAACATGGTCAAACCAGCCAAGGCGCTTGCCGGCTTGCTTCACCACCATGCCCACGTAGACCATGGCAAACAGCGTGCCTATGCCCACGATATACCACTGCCACGCACCGAAGAACACGTAGCTGAACACCACCGCCAAGACCACGAGTCCCGAGTCGACGCATATCTTCACCTTGGGAAACTCCACGCCCGTCACCTCGCTTATGGCAACGGGCAAACCCTCACCGGGCATCGTCACCGAACCGCAACGCACCTCCAGGGCTATGCCCACGCCCAAAACGGTGCAACCTGCCACCTGCGCAATTATCTTTGCCGGCAGCGTGGCGGGCACGAGCCATGTGGTAAGGAGCATGTTGAGGTCGATAAGCGAGCCGAACACGAAGCCCACGAGCAACTGGAAGAGCTGCACCAGCTCAAACCTGCGCCTCAGCACCAGTATCTGCCCCACCACGAGCAGGGCGTTCATGACGTAGGTGTATTGGCCTATCGTCAGCCTCGGCACTCCGAGACCTTGCTTGCCCGCGGTCTCAAAGACATAAGGCAACGTGGAGATGACGCTTGAGCCAAGCATGCTGCGCACGCAAACGGCAACCCCAAAAGTCATGATGAAAAGTGAAACAAGCAGCAAGACGTGCTGCCAAACAAATGATATTATCCTGTCTTTATTTACCATAGTGATGCAAAAGTAACAAAAATCGGCGACATAACCAAGCATTGTCATGAAAACGAACCATCGCTGACATATAAAAGCTGGCACGGCAAAGAGCCTTAGTGTGCCACGAATTGTGTAAACGTTTGCGCTTTCGATTTCTCATTTTTTTACACCTCCATGTTTTGACATATCATTTTACTTACTACTTTTGTCATCGTAAACCCAAAAACAAGCATCAGGAGGTAAACCTGGATTTTTTCCCGAATAAGCCATATCGGAGAATTTGGACAAGGCATACATCTATATATCATAGCATAATTTTATATTCTAATCTCTATACTATTTATGAACAAGTTCTTTCTTCATGTTCGCGCATGGGCATTGGCGTTGGTACTCAGCATAAGTGCCATTGCCTTTGGAGACAACTCCTATGGCCTGAAGGACAACATCCAGGACGGTGTCATCTTGCACTGTTTCGACTGGACCGCCGCTCAGATCCAAGAGGAGATCCCCAGCATCGCGCAAGCAGGCTTTACCGCCGTCCAGCTCTCCCCTGTACACCAAAAAGAGGGCGCAAGCTCATGGTACATGGCTTACCAGCCCTACGACTACCACATCGGCAACTCCATTGCCACCACCGAGACGCTTACCGCCCTCTGTAAGAAGGCTCACGAGTATGGCGTGAAGGTCATCGTCGACGTTGTGGCGAACCATACCAACGGCAGCCTGACTTATGTGGCTGACCGTCTCAAGAACACGAGTCTCTACCACGACTACACTGGCGGCATCGACTACGGCAACCGCTGGCAGGTCACTCACGGCAAGATAGGCATGTGGGACCTCAAGACGGAGGACTCCAACGTGCAGAGCATCATCAAGACCTACATCGCCGAGCTAAAGGCGTGTGGCGTTGACGGCATACGTTGGGATGCCGCGAAGCACATCGGCTTGCCTTCAGAAGGCGACTCGTTCTGGGCAAACGTACCGGATAAGAGCATGTACAACTATGGTGAGATTCTCGATTCCCCATATACTGGTGACGATGGCACGCTCTTGAAAGAGTATGCCAAGTATATCTGCTTCACCGACAACGGTTATGGCGACGGCATGGCCAGCAGCTTCAACAGTGGAAACGTGCCTTCCTCCATCGGCAACTTCAACCAAAAAGGCGTTGCCGACAACCGCCTGGTATACTGGGGTGAATCACACGATACTTACAGCAACGACGGCGGTTCGTCAAAGTATATCTCACAGAACAACATCGACAAGGCATACGCCATTGCCGCCGGCAACAACAGCGCCACAGCCCTCTATTTCTCCCGTCCTTCAGCCACTGCCAAAGATGCCATCAAGATGGGCACGAAGGGCAGCACCCACTACACCAGCGCCGAAGTGGCTGAGGTAAACCACATGCACAACCTCTGCGCGGGCGAGGCCAACTACTATGTTCATCAGAACGGCATCGCAGCGCAGCTCCGCAAGACCGGCGCCATCTTCGTGCTTGGCAGCGGCCAGAGCGGTTCGGTAAGCATCCCCAACGGCAGCGGCAGTTGGCTCGCGGCGGGCACCTACACCGACAAGGTAGGCGGTGGCACGTTCACCGTGACCTCGTCAACCATCACCGGCCAAATCTCCAAGTCGGGCATCGCAGTCATCTACAGCGGCACCATCTCGAAGGGCAGCATAGCCATCTCTCCAGCGGCAGGCTCGTTCACTTCAGACACGCAGACCATCACCCTCACGGGCACCGACACCAAGAACATCTACTACACCATAGGCAACGGCACTAAGCAGACCACCACCAACTCTACCGTCTCCTTCACCATCGGTGCCGACATGGCATACGGCGAAAGCGTCACCATAACCTACGGTGGCACCAACACCGACGGCGAGGCCATCAGCGAGAAGACTGCCACCTTCACCAAGAAGGACCCCACGGCCACAGTGAAAGTCTACTTGCAGAACGCAGCCAAATGGTCGGAGCCTATCTACTGCTATGCTTACAACGAGGACGCAACGAAGACCACGGGCACATGGCCCGGAGCGAAGATGACGCTCGACTCTTCTACTGGCTACTACACGCTTGACCTCTCTTCCTACGGTTTGGAAGACGCCTATTGCATTTTCTACAGCACTTCGGGGCGCTATCCTGCCGACGGTGCGCAGGGTCTCGCCAACGGCGGCAAGACAAAGCTATACAACAATAGCACCAAGTCGTGGACCGACTACACGCCAGCCGCGGTGAAGCCAACGGTCACGATGACCGCCTCACAGACCTTCTCCACGAAGCCTTTCTCCGTGAGCATCTCCGTGACAAACGCCACTTCTTCTTATTATACGGTCAACGGTGGCACGCAGGTGTCGTTCTCGGGCAGCACCACGGTGTCCATCTCTGAGACTTCAACCATCAAGGTGACAGCCACCAACGCCACAGGCACCACCGAGAAGTCGGCTACTTATACATACGACGCAAGCTCACCTTCTGGCGTAAGCGTTTACTTGCAGAACGCCGCCAAATGGTCGGAGCCTATCTACTGCTATGCTTACAACGAGGACGCAACGAAGACCACAGGCGCTTGGCCCGGAGCTAAGATGACGCTCGACTCTTCTACCGGCTACTACACGCTTAACCTCTCAGACTACGGTTTGGAAACAGCCTACTGCATCTTCTACAGCGCATCGGGTCGTTATCCTGCCGAGTTTGCGACGGGTCTTGCCAACGGTGGCAAGACAAAGCTCTTCAACAACAGCACACAGTCGTGGACTGACTACACTCCTACCCCAGTAGTGGAGAAGCCAACGGTCACGATGACCGCCTCGCAGACCTTCTCCACGAAGCCTTTCTCCGTGAGCATCTCCGTGACCAACGCCACATCCGCCTACTACACCGTAAACGGCGGCTCGCAGGTGTCGTTCTCGGGCAGCACCACGGTGTCAGTCTCTGCCACTTCCACCATCAAGGTGACAGCTACCAACACGGCAGGCACAACCGAGAAGTCGGCAACCTACACCTACAACGATGTGCCGACACCAACCCCGACAGATGGCGACCTCGCTTCTTACTACAAGACCAACCCCAACGGCTATGGCCAGAAGAAGACCGTGAGCTCGTATGAGGACTTCACCCTCTCCGACATCATCGCGCAAGGCGCGGCAAACGATGACCCACGCGTATACCGTCCAAACTCGATGTACGAGGTGCCTATCGACCTCTATGCCCTCTATGCCGCATACGACGACAACAACCTCTACCTCGGTTGGGACATGACCAACGTGCAGGATGTGGTTGCGCCAAGCGATGACTATCCTCTGAGCCAGGGCATCCTCTATCAGACCATGAACGTGCCTTTCATGCTTCTCTTCGACACCAAGGATGGTGGCGGCAACGGCACGACAGACGCTTCGGGCAGCACTATATGGGATTCGGGCATCACCTACCCTTCTATCGTCAACCGTGTGGTGATGTGTTCCACCAATGCCGCCAACGGCCCCTATGTCTACGAGAACAACGGCTCGCTCATCAACTCCAAGGAGATCTACAACGCCTCTACAAGCGGCATCAACTTCAAGGTCAGCAATTTCGGCCTTGGCATCAAGCCAACCAGCGTCTATGGCATCGACAAGGCTTACGGCACCAACAATGGCCGCGTGGTCGGCGACATGAAGAAGGAAAACGAGAGCAGCGCGGCGTGGGTCGACTTCAACACCCTGGGCCACAGCTCAAGCACGCTCGACTTCCACTACTACATGGCAATACCATTGTCAACGCTCGGCACGACGGCTTCGCAGATTGAGTCGCGCGGCCTCGGCATCATGCTCGTGGCCACAATGGGCAAGTCGGGCATGGACTGCCTGCCCTACGACCTCACGATGAACGACAACGCCGACCAGGCCGACACCGAGTCGCAGGAGTTCAACTCGTTTGAGAAGAGCGACGCCGACAACATCACAGTGTCGTTCGCATACCTTGGCAAGAACGCTACCACGGGCGTAAGGAAGATCGACACCGACGCTAACAACGGCATGACAAATGTCTACACCACAAACGGCACTCTCGTGCGTGCCAACGTGGCGGTCTCAGAGGCTACCGAAGGCCTTGCTCCTGGCGTTTACGTAGTGAAGAACGCTCAAGGCAAGTATGCGAGGGTATTCGTAAAGTAACTCAAACATAGACCAATCATTACCGATTGAAGGGGGGACATTCGATTGGGATGTTCCCCCTTCTTCTCTTAGTGAAAGACCTGAAAAACAATAGTGACAATCCTAAAAAAAACAGCATATCAATAAATCTATGGATAAACATTACCTCAGGAAAATGTTTTTGGCGTTTGTGGCGGCGGCAGGCTTGTCGATGCCCGCATTTGCCGGAAACGACTTCAACTCAAATAGAACGGACTTCCGCGACGAGTCTATCTATTTCGTCATCACCACGCGCTTCTATGATGGCGACCCCAACAACAACGTGCTTTGTTGGGACAACCAGGCTGAACAGATCAAGACGGGCGACCCCTGTTGGCGTGGCGACTTCGCCGGACTGATAGACAAGCTCGACTACATCAAGGCTCTCGGCTTCACCGCCATCTGGATCACCCCCGTGGTGCAGAACGCGTCGGGCTACGACTACCACGGTTACCATGCCATGGACATGTCGAAGGTAGACCTGCGCTACGAAAGTCATAAGGGCAAGGGAAAATACGACGGCGGCAGCACGCGCGACGTCGACTTCCAGACCCTCATCGACGAGGCGCACAATAAGGGCATGAAGATCATTCTCGACATCGTGCTCAACCACACGGGCAACTTCGGCGAGGAGAAACTCTGCAAGGAGTTCACGCGCAGTCAGAACATTCTCAACCAGGCTGACATCAACTCGTGCATGATTCCCAACGAGGATGTCATTGGCAGCGATTACCTCAACCTCGCGTCAGCCGCGCAGTACCAGCGCCGCCTTGCCCTCATGAAGAATACCGACGGACAGAACCACGACACCAAGAACTACTACCACCATGTGGCCAACTCCTGGAACTGGGACGAGATAACGCGTTGGTGGGGACAGATCGCCGGCGACTGCGTAGACCTCAACACGGAGAACCAAGCCGTCTGCCAGTACTTGGTCGACTGCTATGGCCAGTTCATCAAGATGGGTGTCGACGGTTTCCGCATCGACACCACAGGCCACATCTCGCGCCTGTCGTTCAACTCGTTCTTCATCCCAAAGTTCATCGAGCTGGGCGAGCAGTACAAATCGAAACGTCTCAACCAAGCTCCGTTCTATATGTACGGTGAGTGCTGCGCGCGTTTCGGTGGTGTGACCTACCGCGACGATCCCCGCCTCTCCAGTTACTACTACACATGGAAGTCGGATGCCACCAAGGTGGCGGCATGGCAGAGCGTCACCGCCGACGACTGGGCAAGCGTAGAGGTAAAGGAAGGTGCCGACCCATTGCTCAACATGGTCACCTGCGACGAGGGCAAGACCCAGCCCACGAGCGACAACACCTTCATGGTCAACGGAGCCTATCATGAGCCCGACTACTCACAGGCATCGGGCTTCAACATCATCGACTTCCCCCTGCACTACAACTTCAACAACGCTGCCTCGGCCTACAATCTGGCTTGCGACGGAGACAAGTACTACAACGACGCCTCTTACAATGTGGTGTATGTAGACAGCCACGACTACAGTCCGCAGCCCAACGACGGCATCCGCTTCAGCGGCGGCACCGACCAGTGGGCGGAGAACCTCTCGCTGATGTTCACCTTCCGTGGCATACCCTGTCTGTACTACGGTTCTGAGATTGAGTTCAGAAAGGGCTCGAAGATCGACAACGGCGCCAATGGCCCGCTCAGCGACACCGGACGTGCCTATTTCGGCGGTTATATCACGGGCAACGTCAATGCGACCGACTTCGGCGAGTACACCGCCGACGGCAACGCCAACGTGACGCTCTCTTCCGACTTGGCGCAACATCTCATCCGTCTGAACAAGATTCGTCAGGCGGTGCCTGCCCTGCGCAAGGGGCAGTGGACCTCCGACGGCTGCACCGCCAACGGCGGCATCGCCTTCAAGCGTGCCTACAAGGACAGTTACGCCCTCGTGGCGCTCAACGGCGGCGCGACGTTCACTGGCTGCCCGAGCGGCACATATACCGACGTGGTGACAGGTCAGACCTATTCGGGATCTACCATCACCGTCTCCGCTCCCACCAACCAAGGCCAGGTGCGCGTGCTGGTGAAAGACTGGACTGGCGGCAAGATCGGCGAGGACGGCCCGTTCATCTACGCCTCTTCGCCCAGTCACAAGTCAGGCGGCTCGTACGACGGTCAACAGGAAGCCGGCACCTCATATTACATCACTCCCGAGGACGCTTGCGGCGAGTCGGGGCTTACCTTCTCGCCCAACGGTGGCTCGTTCACTGCCGAGTCGCAGACCGTCAGCGTCAATCTCAACGAGGCTACAAGTGGCTGGTATCAGGTAAATGGCGGCACGAAGGTCAACGTGACGGGCTCCACGACATTCACCATCGGCGCAGGCGATCCGGCGGGCACCACTTACGAGGTGAGCTGGGGCGCGACAGCATCCGACGGCACGCAGACGACAGGCACCATGACCTACAAGAAGGTGGGCGTTTACACGCCGACAGTCACCGAGGACGAGAAGTCGGTGTTCTACGAGACCGACGCCAGCAGCGTGCCTATCTGGGTATGGAACTCTTCAGCCAACTTCACCGGTGGCGACTGGAACAGCAAGCCCTCAATGGAATACATGGGTGTCACCGCCGCGGGTCGCAAGGTCTACAAGTGGACTTATTCAGGCTCGGAGACATCAACCCCGACAGGCGTCATCTTCCTGCCCGACGGCACTCAGAGCAGTGACCTCACCTACGTGAACCACGGCTACTATATAGATAACGTGTATGACCACACCGTGGAGGCAGACCAGTCAGCGGTGTCTTACAGCGTGTCGCCAGGTTCGACGACCTTCACCGATCCCATCACGGTGACCATCACTCCCAAGAACGGCACCGTGGTCTACACCACCGACGGCACCACGCCTACCACGTCAAGCAACCCCACCACCACTGCCAAGACACTCACCTTCAGGGCTACCACGACCCTCAATGTCGGCGTGGTGGAGAGTGGCAGGGTAAGCAATGTGAAGACTTACACCTATACCCACAAGGACCAGCAAGCCATCACGATATACGTGAAAGCTCCTTCCGCTCCTTATCTCTACGCCTGGACGCAAAACGGCACCGCCACGACTATCCTCAACGGCGAATGGCCGGGCACGGTGATGAGCAGTTATGTAACCGTCAACGGCACCAACTACTGGTACAAGGCGTTCAGCGATGTAGAGTCGTTGA
Source organism: Lachnospiraceae bacterium (assembly GCA_963660075.1). Lineage (GTDB taxonomy): Bacteria > Bacteroidota > Bacteroidia > Bacteroidales > Bacteroidaceae > Prevotella. The sequence goes on along the minus strand of CAVKWN010000057.1, from coordinate 1,381 downwards.
ACATCATCTTCAACATGGGCAGCAGCGCTGGCCAGACTCCAGACATCACGGGCATCACCGCCGACAGGTGGTTTGAGTATGACGGCGCAAGAACTGCCAACGTGATTGACGTGCCGACAGGCATCGACAATATCGACGCCGACACGGCGCAAGGCGAATACGTGATCTACAACTTGCGTGGCGCACGCGTGGCGAAGGTCAAGTCGGTGGAAGAGGCGATGAAGCAGATGCCTAAGGGTGTCTACGTCGTCAAGGGCCGCAAGATCCTGGTCAAGTGACATGAGTCCCTACAAGGGGGCGCAGATTAAAAGCGTAGGGGTTCGCCCCTACGCTTTTTTATATATCCCATAACATCATGTTGCGCAAACGTTTACACGCATGTTTCGCCATTTTTACCCCCCCCTACGCTGCCTTATCATTTTATTTTACTACTTTTGCTACCGAAGACCTGAAAACAGCTAGAAAAAAAATAAAAACTAAAAATAAATGAAAAGAATTTTTACTCTTTTATTGACTGCGGCATTGGCCCTATTGGTCGTTCCGCAAAAAGTGGCGGCAGATACTGTCACCATCTACTTCGACAAACCCAGCAATTGGGGTACGCCCAAGGTTTGGATTTGGGATAATCAATGCAGCAGTGATGTTGATATTTTTGGCAAGACCTGGGCTACAAATGACCAAACTTGTACGGAAGTAAACGGGTTGTACAAATGGACAGGCGAAGTTAGGGATGTATCTACCTCAAAAGTGGTCTTCACGGATGGAAGCAAACAAACCCCAGCTTCTGACGGATATGCAGTTGAGGATGGTGCTTATTATAATGACACTGGCAAGGTGAACAAGCCCACCGTCACGATGACCGCTTCACAGGCTTTCTCCACGAAGCCTTTCTCCGTGAGCATCTCCGTGGCAGACGCCCCAACCGCCTACTACACGGTAAACGGCGGCTCGCAGGTGTCGTTCACCAGCAGCACAACGGTGTCTATCTCTAAGACCGCCACTGTCAAGGTGACCGCCGCCAACGGGAATATCATCACCGAGGAGTCGGCTACCTACACCTACGATGGTCCCCAAACATCGGGAGTGACCGTTTACCTGAAGAACGATGCCAACTGGGCAGCTCCCATCTACTGCTATGCTTATAGCAAGGATGAAACAAAGAAGAATGCTGACTGGCCTGGCGTACAGATGACGCTCGACGCAACCACCGGCTACTATACCCTCGACCTTTCCGACTACGACTTGGAAGACGCCCTCTGCATCTTCTACAGCACGTCGGGCCGTTATCCTGCAGACAAAGAAGGAGGTCTTGCCACCAACGGCACATCAAAGGTCTTCAACAATAGCACCAACTCTTGGAGCGACTACACCGACACGGCGT
>CAVKWN010000056.1:5469-21334 GCA_963660075.1 Lachnospiraceae bacterium | reverse complement strand
AAATAGATATTCAGAACCTTACAACGTTATATGAAAATTTTACCGGACACCAATATTTTTATTTCTCCACTGAACTGTTATTTCTCCACGCCTATCTCCTTCAGCAGACGGTCGGCATTGCCCCACTTGTCTATCATGTAGACCACGTACCTGATGTCAACGCCGATGCATCGCGCGAGATTGGTGTCGAAGTTGATGTCGGAAGAGAGGCTGTCCCAGTTGCCGTCGAAGGCGAGTCCGATGAGCTGTCCCTTGCCGTCGAACATCGGCGAGCCGCTGTTGCCGCCCGTGATGTCGTTGTTGGTAAGGAAGCAGAGGTTAAGCGTCTGGCTCTCGGGGTCGGCATACTTGCCGAAATCGGTGGCAGACATGAGCGTTTTCATTATAGGCTCCGCCTGGTAGTCGATGACTCCCTTGTCGCCCTTCGCCATCTTGTCGAGGATACTCTTGGCGGTGGTGTAGTAAGCCTTGTTGGTGCCCAAGGCGAGCGGCTTCACCTGTCCATACGACAGGCGCATGGTGAAATTGGCATCAGAATAATGAGGTTTCTCCATCTCCATCTGCACCTTAGCGTCGCAGAGGTAACGCTCCTGCACGGCAATGCTGTCGGCCAACGACCATCCCTTGCCGTTATCACCCAAGATCTTGTCGTAGACGGCCTTTATAGCCTTGGCATAAGCCACGCCGGGGTCTTGGCTATACTGCTTGCTGGCGAAATAGATCTTGCCGCCCTTCAGCATCGTGGAGTTCTTGAAGAGCCAGTCGGCATACTTGCGGTAGTCGCCCTTGAAACGCTTGTCTATGGTGTTGTAGACAGCCGTAGGCATGAAATCCTTGTCGCCCTTCTCGCGATAGTTCTTCAGCAATGCCGCCATCATGTCGGCATCGGTTGCGGCATCCCACTGGTCGGCATTGTCCTCAAACTGATAGTACTCGCCCTTCTTAGAGCCTTTCTCCTTCTGCTCGTTCATCAGGCGCAGCGCGCGAGCGTTGAACTCTATGTTGCTCCTCTTGCTGAACGTCTCCGACCATTGCGTCATGGCCTTGGTGAGGCGGCCGCGACGCGCGTAGAGCTTCTCAAGGAGCTGGAAATCGACCTTGTGGGTCAAATACCTGGCGGTGTCCTGCCATTTGGCTATCTGCTCCTCGTAGGCGCGTTTCTGGTTCACAAGCCCGATGGAATCGATACATTTGTTCATTCCGATGGAGTTCTTCCAATAGTTTGAGCTTTGGGCGAACTTCGAGTCATATTTGATTCTCACCGCCTCGCTTGCCCTCATGTGGCGCAACATCACCTCCTGCTTCACGCCACGCACTTGCTGCCTCGGGTCGTTCTGGCCGTCGCGCATCTCCTTTATGCCGTAGCTTGAGAGATAGCGCTCGGTGCTTCCGGGATAGCCCACGGTCATGGCGAACGAGCCTTCACGATAGCCGTCGAGGCTCACCTTCGCCCATGTCTTGGGGTGGTAAGGCACGTTGTCCTTTGAGTAAGGCGCGGGGCCTCCGGTCTTTGGGTCGCAATAGACACGGAACACAGAGAAGTCGCAGGTCTGTCGTGGCCACATCCAGTTGTCGGTCTCGCCACCATACTTGCCCATCGACTTTGGCACCGCGAAGACAAGCCTGAGGTCGGTGAAATCCTGGTAAGTGGTGGCATACCACTTGTTGCCCTCATAAAACGCGTCGATGTCCACGTGGAGCGTATTGTCTATCTTCTTCACCGAGTCGGTCATGGCCTGGCTCAGCGAGTCGACAAGGTGGCTCTGCGCCTTCTTGTTCATGTTGTCGATGCCAAGCGCCTTCAAGCGCGGAGTGATGTCTTGCTGGCTCTTCATGAACGACACGAACATGTTCTCGTTTGGCAGTTCCTCCTCGTAGCTCTTCGCCACGAATCCATCGAGCATATAGTCGTGGTCGGTGGTGCTGTGGGAGCGAATGGCCTCGAAGCCACAGTGGTGGTTGGTGAAGACGAGCCCGTCGGGCGAGACCACCACTCCTGAGCAGAAGCCGGAGAAGTTCACCACGTTGTTCTTGATGGCGTCGGCATCTGAATAGAGCGCGCCTTGCGGCAGCAGGAACCCATATCCGCGCATCGCCTCATAAACCTGCGTAGGCAGGTCGTAGAGCGTCCACATGCCCTCGTCGGCCATGGACGGCAGAGGAGAGAGCATGGATAAAGCCAAAAGGCCAAGAGGAAGCCTTTTTTTCATTTTGTTGGTCATATAAATCTTTGTGTTTGAGTTTCATTAACGCAGCCGCGCCTTGACAAGGCTCCAGAAGTCGCGCTTCACTATCACCGCGGCAAAGGCGATGATGAGCAGCGTGTTGACGCCAATGGCAAGCCACATAGAGAGGTGGTTGTTGCAGAAGTCGAGCATGAAGAACACCACAAGGGCAAGGACCACATAGAAGGCTATGTCCTTGAGCGGATACTTGATGGGGTAATATTTCTGCCCGAACAGATAGCTCAGCACCATGCTGACCGTATAGCTCACGAAGCCTGCCCACGCGCACGCCCAATAGCTGAAACGCGGAATGAAGATAATGTCCACGGCAATGAGCACCACCGCGCCTATGCCTGAGAAATATGCGCCCCAAATGGTCTTGTCGATGAGCTTATACCAGAAGCTGAGGTTGAAGAATACGCCGAACATTATCTCCGCCGCCATCACGATAGGCACTATCTCCAAACCTTCCCAATAGCTCTTGCCGACGATGTAGCGTATGATGTCCATGTAGCCGATGACGCAAAGAAACGCCAGGAGCGTGAAGATGACATAATATTTCATGACCTTGGCGTAGGTCTCCTTGCTGTTTTTCTCCTTCGACTGCCCGAAGACAAACGGCTCGTAGGCATAGCGGAAGGCTTGGGTTATCATGACCATGATCATGGCTATCTTGATGCACGCGCCATATATGCCAAGCTGAACCCTTGCCTCGTCGGCGTTGCCATCGAAGGCGTAGGGGAAGATTATCTGCGAGGCGCACTGGTTGAGCTGGCCAGCGAGACCCATGACGAGAAGTGGCCACGTGTATGAGAGCATACGCTTGCAGGTGGCCTTGTCGAAAGGATTCTTGAAGCCTTTCATCTCCTTTGCGAGAAGGACAAGGGTGAGGATGGAACCGGAGAGCTCTATCCAGAATATCCACACCACTTCGAGGCTGAAATTGGCGTCATAGATTCCGAGGAAGTTGACGCGCATATTGGGCAGCACTATGAGGTAGAGGCTCACGCCAACGAGGTTGACGAGGATGCTCACCATCTTCAGCAAGGCGAACTTCAACGCCTTGTGCTTCAATCTGAGGAAAGCGAAGGGGATGGCAGTGAAAGCGTCGATGGCGACGCACGCGCCCATGATCATGATGAACTCTGGATGGTCTGGATAGCCAATGGCCCCGGCTATAGGATGCAGGAACGCCCACAACAGGAACACGAACAGCAACGACGTGGTGCCCACCATGCGCAGTGTGGTGGCGTAGACCTTCTCCGGATTCTCGCCTTGGCGGTTCATGAACCTGAAGAACGTGGTCTCCATGCCATAGGTCAAAATGATAATGAGAAGGGCGATATAGGCATAGATGTTGGTGATGATGCCATATTGTCCACCAGCCGCGTTGAACTTGGCCGTCTCTATCGGGACGAGGAGATAGCCGATGAAACGGGCGGCGATAGAGCTCAAGCCGTAGATGGCGGTTTCCTTCAGGAGTGATTTGAGATTTGCCATATATCAGAAAAGAATGTGTTTATTATCCGAAGAAGATGTAGGCTATGACGATGGCGGCTATAGTGCCTACCAAGTCGGCGAGAAGTCCGCACGCCGCGGCGTGGCGCGTGTACTTGATGTTCACCGAACCGAAATACACCGCGAGGATATAGAACGTGGTGTCGGTTGAACCTTGCAAAATGCACGACAACCTGCCCACGAATGAGTCGGGGCCGTATGTCTTCATGGCCTCAAGCATCATTCCGCGCGCGCCACTTCCCGACAACGGTTTCATGAATGCCGTGGGCAGGCCTCCCACGAAATCGGTGTTGAGCCCGCACTTGTCGGCACACCATGATATGCCATTGATCACCATGTCCATTGCGCCCGAGGCACGAAACACGCCCACTGCCACAAGAATGGCGACAAGATAGGGTATGATGCGCACGGCAGTCTGGAAGCCTTCCTTGGCTCCCTCGATGAAAGCGTCGTAAACGTTGACTTTTTTAATGAAACCACCCACGATAAACGCCACTATCACCGACAAGAGGATGACATTGCCGCCCACGGAGGTCACCGTTGCCATGGTGTCCTTGTCCATGTAACCGAAAGCCGCGATGATGATGCCCACAAACGCGCAAACGCCCATGAGCATGGCGAGCATGGCGGGCTTCAGGATATTGGTGCGCTGGAAAATACAAGTGATGATGATGCCACAGAGAGTGGCCACGGTAGTGGAGATGAGTATGGGGATGAATACGTCTGTGGGTTGCGCCGCGCCGTAACTGGAGCGGAAGGCAAGGATGGTGGTGGGGATGATGGTAAGGCCCGACGTGTTGAGCACGAGGAACATTATCATCGGGTTGGTGGCGGTATCTTTCTTCGGGTTAAGCTCTTGCAGCTGCTGCATGGCCTTGAGGCCTGTAGGCGTGGCGGCGTTGTCGAGGCCAAGCATGTTGGAAGCCACGTTCATGAAAATGGACCCCATGGCCGGATGGTTCTTGGGAATGCCAGGGAAAAGGCGTGAGAACACGGGGCTGAGCATTCGCGCCAACAAGTTGACGGCGCCAGCCTTCTCGCCTATTTTCATGATGCCAAGCCAAAGGGCAAGCACCCCCGTAAGCCCAAGGGATGTCTCAAACGCGGTCTTTGATGTGTCGAAAGTGGAATCAACTATCTTTTGGAAGATAGTAGTGTCGCCCATCAAAAGCTGCACCACGGCAAAAACGAAGGAAACGACGAAAAAAGCTATCCAAATGTAATTCAGTACCATAACGCGTGCAAAGGTACTGCTTTTCTTCGATGTATAAAGTGTGAGCGGGAAAGTTTTTTCCGCTCACACCGCATTAACTGCGTGAACGGAATTATTCCGCTCACTTCACGTTAAATCTCAAACCGACGTTCAGGCTGAAACTAGTTGGCTTGTCCTTGTAGACGTTGTCTATCGACGAGTGGTTGTCGAAATAGTGGGTCATGCCCGGCTCGGCATAAAGGCTGAGCGAAGGCGTGAAGTGGTAAGCTCCGCCCACGGCAGCTTTCAGCGACCATTGCGGACGCTTCTCGGTAAGTTTCTTATGTTCGGAATCGTCTACTCCGGCTGACCCCTTCACAAGCTTCTCCACCTCGCCGCCGGCGGTGACATATACCTCGGCGTGTCTTGTGCGCAGGAAACTATAGCTTGCCGTGAGTGGCACGCCTACATAGTGCAACTTCTGGCGATCAATCACATGGTCGTTCTCCGTGAAATTGGAAGACAAGTAACTATAAGTGATGCCCGTGTTAACCGCCCAACGGCTGGAAAGCCTGTAAGCGATGCTGACACCAACTTTTATCGGCTGCGCGTGGTGGGCCTTCCTCTCGGGTTGCTTGGCCATCAAGATGTTTGCCTTGCCAAGTTCGATTGGGAACGCGCCAAAAGGCATCTCATCGGAATAGTAGCCTTGGGCAACGCTGACGGCTCTGTCTGTCGCCAAGCCATTGCCGTTTAGCGCGCCACCATAATAAGCGGTGAGGGACAGCTGCGATGAAGTTGGCGCGGAACGGTGATAAGCATAGTCAGCCTCGGCTTGATACTGATAAGCATCCCGTCCGCGATATTTCTCCTGTTTGTTATCCTTGCGCGAATCAGAAGGTTTGTTTTCTCCACGCTTCTCCGTTGAGAAACTCCCCTTTTCATCGCCAGATGTCACGTGTGCGGTTTGCCCTAATGTCGCCTCTTTAGTCTCTTCAACGGCTTCCGTATCAGCGTCAGTCGTGGCCTGTGCCTCTTCTGCAAAATACCTAAGCCTTGGCGTGTCATCGTGCTTGGAAAGCATGGCCATTTCATGTTTGGCAGCCAAAACACCCGAAGCGGGGTTAGCGTCGGCAACGAGGGCCGAGTTTGCCTCGGCACGGCTTGCCGATTGACGGATGGCTTGCGACACGGCTGTCACGCGCGGCGACTCGTCGACCTTCAGCAGTCGCCACGTCACGGGAACTGCAATGGCCGCCACCACCGCGGCTGCGGTAAGCCAACGATATTGCCACATCACCACTTTCCGCGCAGGCTGAATCGGTTTGCTTGGCGCCACGGGCGTGGTAGAGGCGAGTCGCTTCTTCACCTCTTCTAGAAGACCGTCGGGTGCCTTGACCTGACGGTCGGCCATTAGCCGCTGTATGTCTTTGGTCCAGTCTTCGTTCATTGCGTTACCTCCTTTCTCTTTTTAAGTATCCTTGCCATCATCGCCTTGGCCCTGTGATATTGCGAAGCCGAGGTGTCGGGCTTTATGCCCAACAACTCGGCAATTTCCTTGTGGCTCTTGCCCTCTATGGCGTAGAGGTTGAAAACAGCTCGATAGCCGTCGGGCAATTGCCGCAACGCCTCATCGACCATCTCGGCCGTGAGGCCCGACGTGTCGGGCGGCTCATCGGGCGTGTCGGGAATCTCGCGCTCACTGTCAACGAACAACATCTTCTTTTTATCGCGGAGAAACATCAGAGCCTCGTTGACGACCACACGGGTCAGCCACGCCTTCAAAGAGCCTTCTCCACGATAATTGAATTTGCCGACAGATGAAAAGATCTTTATCAAAGCCTCCTGCAACACGTCTCGCATGTCGTCGGGCCGGGGCACGTATCGCAGGCAAACGCCAGCCATGTAGTCGGCAAATTCAGAGTACAGCACATCCATCGCGCGGGAATCTCCCCGTGCGAACAGTTGTAGGATGTGCTGCTCTTTGCTCATTCGCGGTATTTGTATTTAAAGGTATGGCTCTTCTCACCCGAGAACGAGTTCCACTTCAACGTGACATCCTGGTATTTGCTGCCGTCTTCTGGCTTGGGGATGTCGCTAAGCCTAAAAGCTATGAGGCCGTCGCTCGCCACGCCCTTGACATCACCATTGGCGTCGTGGTAGAGCCTGAGCGTGCCATCGGTCATGCGCACCAGCCTGAGAGTGTGGATCTTCTTGCCGCCGAAGTACGTGCGGAAGTGGAGCGTCAGGTAGCCGTCCTCGCACACGGTCTTCCAACTGTTGACAATCTCAACAGGGTCGTCGCCGTAGGTCTTCTCTATGTCGCTGACAATTGGGGACATCGCCTTTGTGCGGATGGTGTCGAACAAGGTGACGATGTGGACGGAGCGTTTAGCCTCATTCTTGTCCTTGTCGTCAAAGACGACAGACACGAGCGCACGCACTTCCTTCTTGTTGGCAGCCTCAAAAGGCCACTTCTTATAATTCTCGTCGACAAGGGTCACCGAGTCGTTGAGCTGCATGAAGGCCTGACCGCTCGTGGCATCGGTCTTCAAGGTCACCAACGCGTTAGGAGTGTAGACGGGATCAATGATCAACGTGTTGCTGTCGTCATTGTCGCACGACTGCAACGACAACGCCGTGGAAAACAATATGGCCGCGAAGGCCATCATCTTCGATAGTTTATTCATAGCTGTTCTTCTTTTATTCAAGGGTTAAATGCCGATAAAGGCGAAAACTTGCACAGCCATGACAATTTTTTTAGCCTTTAATTAATCAAAGCCTTCAATTCTTCCATGTTTTCCACGACCTTGACATGATCTGTCCAATGGCCACGCATGAAGCCTCGCCCTTGCATGTCGTCGAGCATCTCTATGGTCTTATCCCAAAAGCCTTCCACGTTGTAGAGAATCATCATCTTGCCATGGTATCCTATGTTGCGCGACGCCGCCACCGTGAACACCTCGTCGAGGGTGCCTATGCCGCCAGGCAACGCCACGCACACGTCGCCTTGGGCGAGCATGAGGTCCTTGCGGTCGGAAAGGTTGTCGCATGGTATCTCCACGTCGAGGTAATCGGGGCGCTGGCCGCTGTTCACGAGAATCTGCGGGATGACGCCTATTATCTGTCCGCCGCCATTGTGCACCGCAGCGCCCACGCACCGCATGAGCCCACGGTTCTGACCGCCATACACAAGGGCGTGACCACTCTCCGCCATCCACGTGCCAAGCTCCTCGGCGGCCTTGAAATAAGCCGGGGCAATGGAGTCGTTGGCTGAACAAAACACTGCTATTTTCATGTCTTCAAGATTTTGTCCGGCAAAGATAACAATAATTATCACATTTTTGTCGCATAATCTCTTATTTTACAGTAACTTTGCATATTATTTATTTTATATAGCTATATTTTTTTGAAGACGTTTGAAGAATTGGGCGTGAGCGAGCCTATCCGCCGCGCCATTGAAGAACTTGGATTCGAGCAGCCGATGCCCGTCCAAGAGGAAGTTATTCCGTATTTATTGGGTGAGCACAACGATGTAATCGCGCTGGCACAGACCGGCACGGGCAAGACCGCCGCATACGGCATTCCCGTGTTGCAGAAGACCGACGCCACGACAAAAGACACGCAAGCACTCATCTTGAGCCCTACGCGTGAGTTGTGCCTGCAAATAGCCGACGACCTCAACTCGTTTGCCAAGTACATTCCCCATATGCATGTCATTCCCGTATATGGCGGCGCGTCCATCGTGACGCAAATCAACGAGTTGCGCCACGGGGCACAAGTCATAGTGGCTACGCCCGGCCGACTCATCGACCTCATGGAGCGCGGAAAGGTGAAGCTTGAGAACATTCGCAACGTGGTGCTCGACGAGGCCGACGAGATGCTCAACATGGGATTCTCCGACAGCATCAACGCCATATTCGAGCGTGTGCCCGAAGACCGCAACACGCTGCTCTTCTCCGCCACAATGAGCAAGGAGATAGAGAAGATAGCCAAAAACTATCTGCACGACTACAAGGAGATAGTGGTTGGCTCGCGCAACGAGGGAGCGGAGAACGTGAACCACATCTACTATCTCGTGAACGCCAAGGACAAATACCTGGCATTGAAGCGCATAGTGGACTTCTACCCACGCATATATGCCATCATATTCTGCCGCACGAAGCTGGAGACGCAGGAAGTGGCCGACAAGCTCATCAAGGACGGCTACAACGCCGAGTCGCTGCACGGCGACCTGTCGCAGCAACAGCGCGACCTCACGATGCAGAAGTTCAGGCAGCACCTGGTGCAACTGCTCGTGGCAACCGACGTGGCGGCACGCGGTCTCGACGTGGACGACCTCACGCATGTCATCAACTACGGACTGCCCGACGACGTGGAGAACTACACCCACAGGTCTGGACGCACCGGACGCGCGGGAAAGAAGGGTACCAGCATTTCCATCATACACTCGCGCGAGAAATTCAAGGTGAAAGCCATCGAGAAGGTCATCGGCAAGGAGTTTGTCGACGGCACGCTACCAACGCCTGAGGAGATATGCAAGAAGCAGCTCTTCAAGACCATGGACGACATCATGAAGACCGACGTTGACGAGGACTTGATAGCGCCTTACATGACCGACATAAACCGCCAGTTTGAGTATATCGACAAGGAAGACATCATAAAGAAGATGGTGTCCAACACGTTTGGCCGCTTCCTCGACTACTACAAGAACGCGCCTACGATAGAGAAGCCCACGAGGGGCAACGCGCGTGACGACAGGAAAAACAAGGGCGAGAAAGGCAGGAACGGCTCACGCGGCGACCGCCAACGCGGGCCACGCAAGGCCGAGGCTGGCTATCGCAGGCTCTTCATCAACCTCGGAAAGGCCGACGGCTTCTACCCGGGCGAGGTGATGCAGTTTATCAACCACCACGTGCACGGCCCAAAACAGGAGATTGGACACATCGACCTGCTGTCGAAGTTCTCCTACATAGAGGTGCCCGAGAAAGACGCCAACAAGGTGATGAGCGCCATCAACGGCGTGAAATACAAGGGACGCGAGGTGAGGTGCAACGATGCCGAGGACAAGAACGCCGGACGCGGCAACGCCCCACAGAAGAAAAGGGAATACCGGAAGAAGAACGCCGACAACAACGCCAAAGGCAAGGACGACTGGCGCGCGCTGATGAATGGCGGCAACAAGAAAGACTTCAAGGACGAGGTACCCGACTTCTCGGAAGAAGGATGGGCACGACGCTACCCCAAGAAGAAGTAAAGATACATTAAACAATAATCACAACAAAAACAAACAATGAAAAAGACTATCCTGACCATGACGGCCCTGGCCATGCTGACGGCTTGCGCCGACGCTGCCGACAACAAGGGCAATGTCAGCTTCTCGGGCGAGTTGAGCGGCTTGAAAGACACGCTCATCGTGATGACACCTACGGGCGAGAGAAACATGAAAAAGGACACCGTGCTCACGAAAGACGGCAAGTTCCAATTCACCGTCAGCGTGAACGAGCCCACCACGATATACGCCTACACTCCGGGCACGCTTCGCCGCTCTGAGCGCATCGGCTTCGAGGCTATCGCCGTTCCTGGCGAGAAGGCGGTGATGACTGGCGACGTGAGCAAGGAATACTATTTCAGCGGCAGCAAGTTCTATCAGGAATACAATGAGGCCGACAGGACATATTCAGCAGCTCTCAAGCCCTTCAACGAGCTCATGGAGTCGCTCAACAAGCGCATGCAAAACGGTGAGTCGCAAGAGACCTTGCAGAAGGAATACAGCGAGAAGGCTCCTGCCATGCAGCAGCAAGCCACCAACGCCCTGGTAGACTTCATTGCCAAGCACCCCAACTCGGAAGGAGCAGCGGCGTTCATCCCCTCTTTGGGCGACCTCGCCACGATGAAGAAGGCGGCAGCCTCGCTGTCGGAAAACATCAAAAACGGACGCATGCACGCCTACTATCAAAAGGTCATCGACCAGATGGAGGCACGCGAGAAGGCTGAGGCTGAGGCAGGAAAGAAGCAAGCCGCAGGCGTGGTGGCTCCCGACTTCACGCTGAACGACATCGATGGCAAGCCTCTGTCGCTCGCTAGCTTCAAGGGCAAATACGTGCTCCTCGACTTCTGGGGCACTTGGTGCGTATGGTGCGTGCGCGGCATCCCAAAGATGAAGGAATACTACAACAAGTACAAGGACAAGTTTGAGATTCTCTCCATCGACTGCAACGACACCGTGGAGAAGTGGAAAGAGGGCGTGAAGAAGCACGAGCTTCCTTGGAAAAACGTTTACCAGCCCAAGGCCGGCACCTTGCAGACAACAGAGATGTATGGCATACAAGGCTTCCCGACAAAGATTCTCGTGGGTCCCGACGGCAAGATCGTGAAGACTGTAGTTGGCGAGGATCCTTCGTTCTACACATTCCTCGACGAGACTTTCGGCAAGTAAGCACGTCATTATACAGTATTTTTCACGGGCGGTTTCCCAATGGGATGCCGCCCGTGTTTTTTTTGGTTCCATGTTGATTCGTGTGGGTATTATGCTTTGCAGGGTGCGGCCCCTGTGGCCGTCCGCCGCAAAATGTCACCATACATTATTGAATAAGACATAGTACAAATGCCACGCACGAAAAAGGGGAAGAATCAGCGTTTGATTCTTCCCCTAGTATGATTATTGCCCACGGCGTCAAAAGGCTTGAAATAACGCCTTAGAAGCCGTCAGATGGCGTGTTAGTCGGCAAGCTTGGCCTTGATGAACTCGCGGTTGAGGCGAGCGATGTTGGCGATAGACTCATTCTTCGGGCACTCAGCCTCGCAAGCGCGGGTGTTGGTGCAGTTACCGAAGCCGAGCTCCTCCATCTTGGCAACCATGTTCTTGGCACGACGGGCGGCCTCCACGCGACCCTGTGGCAGGAGCGCGAACTGGCTGACCTTAGATGAGACGAAGAGCATGGCGGAACCGTTCTTACAAGCAGACACGCAAGCGCCGCAGCCGATGCAGGTGGCGCAGTCCATTGCCTCGTCGGCAGCCTCCTTGGAGATAAGGATGGCGTTGGCGTCCTGAGCCTGACCAGTGCGCACGCTGGTATAACCACCTGCTGCGATGATCTTGTCGAAAGCCGAGCGGTCTACCATGCAGTCCTTGATGATTGGGAAGGCTGCTGAGCGCCAAGGCTCAACGGTGATGACATCGCCATCGTGGAAACGACGCATGTAAAGCTGGCAAGTGGTAGCGCCCTGCGCTGGTCCGTGCGGATGACCGTTGATGTAGAGTGAGCACATACCGCAGATACCCTCGCGGCAATCGTGGTCGAAGACGAAAGGCTCGTTGCCACCCTCAATGAGTTGCTCGTTAAGGATGTCGAGCATCTCCAGGAAAGAGGTGTCTCCAGGGATGTCTTTCATCTCAAAGGTGTCGAAGTGGCCTTCAGCCTTAGGGCCGTTCTGGCGCCAAACCTTCAGTGTGAATGATATATTCTGATCCATTGTTTTTCTTGAGTTAATGAACTTAAAAACTATGATTTATAGTTACGCGTCTGAACCTTGATGTACTGATAGTCGAGGTCTTCCTTGTAGAGTGCGGGGGCTTCGTTCTCGCCCTTGTACTCCCAGCAAGCCACGTACATGTAGTTCTCGTCATCACGCTTAGCCTCGCCTTCCTCGGTCTGGCTCTCCTCGCGGAAGTGGCCACCGCAGCTCTCGTTGCGCTCAAGGGCGTCGTAAGCGATGAGCTCGCCCATGAGGATGAAGTCGCGGAGGTGGATAGCCTTGTCGAGCTCGACATTGAGGCCTTCCTTGGATCCAGGCACACGCACGCAGGTGTTGAACTGCTCGCGCACGTCCTTAAGCAATGAGAGGGCCTTCTTCAAGCCTTCGGCGTTGCGGGCCATGCCAACGTAGTTCCACATGATGTTGTAGAGCTCCTTGTGGATGGAGTCGACGCTCTTCAGCTTAGACTTGTCGGTCTGCTTGTTCTGGATGTCCATGATGCGGTCTATCTCGTCCTGCACGGCCTTCTCAGCCTCCAGGAACTCAGGAGAGTCAATACTTGGCTTCTTCACCTGGATCTGGTCGGAGAGGTAGTTCTGCATGGTGTAAGGAATGACGAAGTAACCGTCAGACAGACCCTGCATCAAGGCTGAAGCGCCGAGGCGGTTTGCGCCGTGGTCAGAGAAGTTGCACTCGCCGAGGGCGAAGAGACCCTTGACGTTGGTCTGCAGCTCATAGTCTACCCAGAGGCCACCCATGGTATAGTGGATAGCAGGGAAGATCATCATTGGGTTGTCGTGAGGATCCACGTCGGTAATCTCCTCGTACATGTCGAAGAGGTTGCCATAGCGCTGGTCCACAACGTCGCGTCCGAGACGGTTGAAAGCCTCAGAGAAGTCGAGGAACACGGCCAGGCCAGTGTTGTTCACACCAAAGCCCTTGTCGGTACGCTCCTTGGCGGCACGTGAGGCAACGTCGCGAGGCACGAGGTTACCGAAGGCTGGATAACGGCGCTCGAGGTAATAGTCGCGGTCTTCCTCAGGAATGTCGCGGCCCTTGAGCTCACCCTTCTGGAGCTTCTTGGCGTCCTCAAGCTTCTTGGGAACCCAGATGCGGCCATCGTTACGAAGCGACTCCGACATCAATGTGAGCTTCGACTGCTTGTCGCCGTGCACGGGGATACACGTTGGGTGAATCTGCACGAAGCAAGGGTTGGCGAACCAAGCGCCCTTGCGGTAAGCCTGGATGGCGGCGGTGCAGTTGCAGCCCATGGCGTTGGTAGAGAGGAAGTAGGTGTTGCCATAACCACCGGTGGCAAGGCAAACGGCATGAGCGGAATAACGCTCCAGCTTGCCCGTGACGAGGTTCTTGGCGATGACGCCGCGGCAACGGCCGTCGACCATGACCACGTCCTCGATCTCCGTGCGAGTGTGAAGCTCCACGGTGCCGTTGTTCACCTCTTTCATCAAGGAAGAGTAAGCGCCGAGCAGGAGCTGCTGACCGGTCTGGCCCTTGGCGTAGAACGTGCGGCTCACCTGAACGCCACCGAACGAACGGTTGGCGAGCATGCCGCCGTACTCACGTGCGAAAGGCACGCCCTGGGCAACACACTGGTCGATGATGTTGGCGCTCACCTCTGCCAAACGGTAGACGTTGGCCTCGCGAGCACGGTAGTCGCCACCCTTGATGGTGTCGTAGAACAAACGGTAGATGGCGTCACCGTCGTTCTGGTAGTTCTTGGCTGCATTGATACCACCCTGCGCGGCGATAGAGTGAGCGCGGCGAGGAGAGTCCTGAATGCAGAAGTTGATTACGTGGAAACCCATCTCGCCAAGAGAGGCGGCGGCGCTGGCTCCAGCCAGACCCGTACCCACGACGATGATGTCGAGCTTACGCTTGTTGGTTGGGTTCACCAGTTTTTGATGAGCTTTATAGTTGGTCCATTTCTCGGCAAGAGAGCCTTCTGGAATTCTTGAATCTATCTGAGTCATTTTATTATGAGTTTATAGTTGTTGGGATTACAGTCTATAGTTTGTGAGTTTCTCGTTTATAGTCTTGAATAGCGTTTGGCTACAGGTTTCATCAACTAAAAACTAAAAACTATATTTGCTATCAACTATTAGAAGCTGGGGGCGAAACCGAACCAGAATGACAGTACCAGGAAGGCGAAAACAGCCATGAGGATGGTGACATAGGCGATGCCGATGCACTGCCAACGCTTCAGCCAAATCTTGCCGCTCCAACCCAGGGTCTGCATTGCCGACCAGAAGCCGTGTGAAAGGTGGAACCACAAGGCTACGATCCACACGAGATAGAGCACTGAGAACACGGGGCTGGCGAATGTCTGCTGGATCCAGCCGAAACCATCGGCGGGAGCCGGTGTGGTGGCGCAGCCAACGAGCTCGGCGAGCATCATGTGAGCCCAGAAGTTGTAGAGGTGCAGCAGAAGGCCGACCACGATGATAAGGCCAAGCACCAACATGTTCTGCGAAGCCCAAGACACCTCAGGACGGCGGCTTGTCACCTCGTAGCGCTGCGGGCCACGGGCCCTACGGTTCTGAGCCGTGAGGATGAACGCGTAAACGATGTGGCACACTGCCAAGAAGGCAAGGCCCAGCGTTCCCGCTACTGCGTACCAGTTGCTTCCCAAAAACTCGCAAACCATGTTGTAGGCATTCCCAGAGAAGAATGCGGCTACGTTCATGCAGCAGTGGAAGGTCAGGAAGAGAATGAGGCAGATGCCAGTGACAGACATCACCACCTTTCTACCAATCGGAGAATTGATTAACCACATAAATGATTGAGTTTAAAGATAATATTAATGTTATGTTTTTGTATTATAATCATTTTTGGGCATACGCATACCTCATCTTAGGTACTGGTTGCGCCTTTCCGCTGCAAAAATACTATATTTTTAGGAATTTAACAAGTCAAAATAACAAAAATTCCACATTATTATTTCCCTTTGCCACGTCATGTCCACTGCTTGTACCCAACAAGCCTCTTTTCCCTTGCTACGCCTGGATATATCACCGACATTGCAAACTTCTAATTTCATTAAGAAACCACTTGTTTCTTACACAATATTATAATATAACATGGCATGTGGCTGCCAGGCAAGCCAAAGACAAGTCGCTCTGCACGCTTCCACCTTGTCGACACTCCTATTATAATTGCACCATGCAACCCGTCAACATAAACCCGTATTAGTTTATACAGCCATTGTAGGAGGTTTTTCTCTAAGCATAGAATTACCACAAATAACAACAAAACACACAGTTACGCAGCAGGGCGCACGTGGATTAAAGATGCACCCTGGCAGTGGGACGCGCAAACGATATTATGCTTGGTCTGCCATAGAAGGTTCGTGAGGTTTTACACGTTTTAAAAAAGGAGATTTGCCTTTCCAGTGCTATGTCGTCGGCTTTGTAGTGCTATGTCGTCGACTTTC
>CAVKWN010000056.1:0-4614 GCA_963660075.1 Lachnospiraceae bacterium | reverse complement strand
CGACTGGCACCAATTCTCTTTCAGTGGGGTGCAGCATGCTCTGAAGCAGCTACCTTGCTGGACCTGCAACACCAACGAGGATGTTCACCGCATACTGAAAGAGGATATTGCAAATTCTCCCCTTTTCAACGGTCAAATCAAGAGCACCGGACCACGCTATTGCCCCTCAATAGAGACCAAGCTCGTGGTGTTTCCAGACCGCGACCATCATCCTTTGTTTATCGAGCCAGAAGGCGAAAACACCAACGAGATGTATCTCAATGGCTTCTCCTCGTCTATGCCAATGGAGACGCAGCTGAAGGCTTTGCGCCAGATTCCAGCTCTAAGGGACGTCAAGGCTTACCGCCCGGGCTACGCCATAGAATACGACTACTTCGACCCGACACAACTCAGCCATTCGCTTGAATCGAAAGTGATATCACGCCTCTTCTTCGCCGGACAGGTAAACGGAACAACAGGATACGAGGAAGCCGCGGGACAGGGATTGATGGCAGGCATCAACGCCGCGCTGAAATGCGCCTCTTCAGACCCATTTATATTGAAACGAGACGAGGCGTATATTGGCGTGCTCATCGACGACCTATGTACCAAGGGCGTGGACGAGCCTTACCGCATGTTCACGTCGAGGGCTGAATATCGCATACTGCTAAGGCAAGACGATGCCGACGCAAGACTTACGGAGAAAGCCTACAACATTGGTCTCGCGAAAAAAGACCGATACGACCGTTGGACAACCAAGAAAGAGATGATAAACCATATTATCAATTTCTGCGAAACCACGACAGTTCATCCCAAAGACATCAACCCGGCGCTTGAGGCAATAGGCACCACCCCACTCCACTTCGGTTGCAAAATAGCAGATTTAATCAGCCGTCCGCAAATCAGCTTCAACGAACTATCCATCGCTATTCCATCTCTTAAAGAGGAAATCGACAAGGTAAACGATAGAAAGGAAGAAATCATAGAAGCTGCCGAAGTCAAGATAAAATACAAGGGATACATAGAGCGTGAGAAGATTGTCGCCGAAAAAATGCGCCGTTTGGAAGACATAAAGATAAAGGGACATTTCCGCTACGAGGAGATTTCAGAGATAAGCACGGAAGGCCGCCAAAAGCTTCAGCGCATCGACCCAGATACGTTGGCAGAGGCTAGTCGTATTCCCGGCGTTTCACCGTCAGACATCAATGTTCTGCTCGTTTTGCTAGGAAGATAAAACCTACCAAACGCCATCTGTTAAACGTGGAACCTTTAAACGTTTCACGTGAAACAAAACACAACATAAACATTTGAAAACAAACAAGATAACACTTAAAGTTAAACGTAAAACATGAACAACCAAACACTGGTAGAGAACCTACGCACCATTAAAGATTGGCCTATTAAAGGCGTCAATTTCCGCGATGTCACTACCCTGTTCAAAAACGCGGAATGCGTCAAGATTATCAGCGACATGATGTATGACCTTTACAAGGACAAGGGCGTGACAAAGATTGTCGGCATCGAGAGCCGTGGCTTCGTCATGAGCTCTGCCGCAGCCATAAGATTGAACGCTGGCATCGTGTTATGCCGCAAGCCGGGCAAACTGCCTTGCGACACCATACAGCAAAGCTACGCCAAAGAGTACGGTATAGACACGATAGAAATACACAAGGATGCCATTACGCCCGATGACGTGGTGCTTCTCCACGACGACTTGTTGGCTACGGGTGGCACTATGAAGGCTGCTTGCGACCTCGTGAAGAAATTCAATCCAAAGAAGATTTACTGCAATTTCATCATGGAACTCAACTCCGAATTCCCTCACACGCGAGAGATTTTCGACAAGGACGTTGAGGTAACAAGCCTGCTCCAGTTTTAGTTCCACGTGAAACAAACCAAGGAAAAGACTGCTTGAAAACAGCAAGTTAGTGGGTATGATTAAAGAAAAAAATGAGAAAAGGATAGAGTACTTGAAAAACATAGTGCTCAATATGCCCGAGAAACCTGGCAGCTACCAATATTATGATGACCTGCGCGAAAACGGGGGCAATATAATATATGTGGGCAAAGCCAAAAACCTGAAGAGACGAGTGTCGAGCTATTTCCACAAGGAGGTAGACAGGTTCAAGACCAAGGTGCTCGTCTCGAAGATAATGGACATATCCTACACCGTGGTAAACACGGAAGAGGATGCCTTGTTGCTCGAAAACGCACTCATAAAGAAATACAACCCAAAATACAATGTCTTGCTAAAAGACGGCAAGACCTACCCTTCGATCATCGTGACCAACGAGTTCTTCCCTCGCATATTCAAGACGCGACACATAAACAAGAAACTCGGCACTTACTTTGGTCCATACCCACACATTTCCTCTATGTATAATGTCTTGGCGTTGATTCAAAAGGCATTTAAGCCAAGAAGGTGCCACCAGCCCATAACTCCAGAAGGCATCAGCCTGAGCAAATACCGCCCTTGCCTGGAATATCACATTCACAACTGCGAGGGCTGTTGCGTCAACAGGCAGTCGAGGGAGGATTATCTTGAGAACATAAGGCAAGCGAAAGAGGTGCTGAAGGGAAACACTCGCGAACTGTCGGAATGGGTCTATAAACGCATGATGGCCAATGCCGAGCTCATGAAATTTGAAGAGGCTGAAAGGCTAAAAGAACGTTACCTCCTCTTGCAGGACTTCGTGTCGAAGAGCGAGGTGGTGAGCCACACCATCAACGACGTAGACGTATTCACCATAACGGACGACGACAATAAGAAGAACGCGTACATTAATTATATACACGTAAAGAACGGAACCATCAACCAGAGTTTCACCTACGAGTATAAGCGAAAGCTCGACGAGACCGACGAAGACTTGCTTATCCAAGCCATTCCGGAAATAAGGGAGCGCTTCGGGAGCAAGTCGAAAGAGATTATCGTTCCGTTCCAAATGGAGTGGAAACTGCGCGACGCGGAGTTTTTCATCCCTCAACGGGGTGACAAGAAGCATCTCTTGGAGCTCTCTGAGATGAATGGCAAACAGTATAGGTTTGACAGGTTGAAGCAAACCGAGAAGCTCAACCCGGAGCAAAAACAGACGCGATTGATGAAAGAGTTGCAGGAAAAACTTCATCTCGACAAGCTTCCCTATCAAATAGAGTGCTTCGACAACTCCAACATCTCCGGCACCGACGCCGTGGCAGGCTGCATCGTCTACAAGGGTATGAAGCCTTCGAGAAAAGATTACAGGAAATACAACATCAAGACCGTCGTGGGACCTGACGATTACGCTTCCATGCAAGAGGTCGTGAGGCGTAGGTATTCGCGCATGATAAGCGAGAACGCCACCCTACCCGACCTTATCATCACGGATGGCGGCAAAGGCCAGATGGAGATTGTAAGGGAAGTGGTGGAAGACGAACTGCATCTCCATATACCCATAGCCGGACTTGCTAAAGACGACCGCCACCGTACCAACGAGTTGCTCTTTGGCTTCCCGGCACAAGTGATAGGCTTAAAGACCGACAGCGAATTGTTTCATGTGCTCACACAGATACAAGACGAGGTTCACCGTTTCGCCATCTCGTTCCATCGCGACAAGCGTTCGAAGCACGCGCTTCACTCTGCCTTGGACGACATCAAAGGGATTGGCCCAAAGAGCAAAGAAGCTTTGCTAAAAGCTTTTAAATCAACCAAATATATAAAAGGTGCAACCATCGACCAACTTGCTACCATTATTGGCAAGGACAAGGCGCAAAAGGTCTTCGATGCATTGAACCAAACAGAACCATTAATTCAAAAATAATCATTAAACAGGCAATAGGACAATGAGAATAGTTATACAACGTGTCACAAAAGCATCTGTGACGATCGACGGCAAAGTGAAGTCAAGCATAGGCAAAGGTTTCCTCATACTCGTTGGCGTGTGCTCTGAGGACACAGAGGAAGACGCGGCTTGGCTTGTAAAGAAAATCATAGGATTGCGCGTCTTCGATGATGCCAATGGCGTTATGAACCTAAGCCTTGGCGACGTGGGTGGCGACATCCTTGTCGTTTCACAATTCACGCTCATGGCAAGTTATAAGAAAGGCAATAGGCCGAGTTGGATCAAGGCGGCTCCCCACTCCATCTCCATTCCCCTATACAATCGTTTCTGCGAATTGCTGACAACCGCCATGGGCAAACCTATCGGCACTGGTGAGTTTGGCGCGATGATGGAGGTGGAACTTCTGAACGACGGGCCTGTGACGATATGCATGGACACTAAGAACAAGGAGTGAGCTGATACAAGACTGCTCTCTTCCATGCACGCCTAAAAGAAATAATCTTCCTCAAAAGGGTTAAGAAGGGGCTTGAAAAAACAAGGCTTGGAACCGAGCAAGAGGTAAGGCGTGGCTAAAAAATGGATTCTCAAAGGGGATAAAAATAATAAGAGAACGTCTAACTTATTGCAAAGCAACAGGTTGCGTTAAACATTTGTGATTATTTTATTACAAAGCCATATTCCCAAAGAGATGCAAAAAAGCGAATAAAGGCCCAAAGTCTGAGTGTTTGCACAATTGCACGCAATCAATATTGCGCGTAAACAGTCAATAAGACGATCACGCCAAGAAGCAAAAAGACAATCGATAAATTATGCAAGC
>CAVKWN010000055.1:0-21616 GCA_963660075.1 Lachnospiraceae bacterium | reverse complement strand
AGGACATGCCGAGAGTTATTAACGGACTGGGTATCGCAATCCTGTCTACATCTAAGGGAGTCATGACAAACAAGGAGGCCGCTGACCTTAAGATTGGCGGTGAGGTTCTTTGCTACGTCTATTAATTGGAGGTTTAAGTTATGTCAAGAATAGGTAAATTGCCAATTAGTGTTCCCGCAGGAGTTACTATTAACTTCGATGCGAAGGAGAACGTCGTTGCCGTTAAGGGTCCCAAGGGTGAGCTTTCACAGTATCTTGATCCTTCAATCAAGATGGTTCAGGAAGATGGTCAAATCACACTTGAGATTGATGAGAACAGCCCTGTTGACTACAAGCAGAAGCAAGCTTTCCACGGTCTGTA
The DNA here is from genome assembly GCA_963660075.1 of Lachnospiraceae bacterium. Classification (GTDB taxonomy): domain Bacteria; phylum Bacteroidota; class Bacteroidia; order Bacteroidales; family Bacteroidaceae; genus Prevotella. The sequence continues at coordinate 21,255 of CAVKWN010000055.1, read as the reverse complement.
CCGCTCTTTGATCAACAACATGGTTGTTGGTGTAAGCGAGGGCTTCAAGAAGCACCTTGAGCTTGTCGGTGTCGGTTATCGTGTTTCTAACCAGGGTAATCTTCTCGAGTTCTCTCTCGGTTACACTCACCCAATCTTCCTCCAGCTCCCCAGCGAGGTGAAGGTAGAGACAAAGTCAGAGCGCAACCAGAACCCACAGATTATGCTGGAGAGCGCAGACAAGCAGCTGCTTGGTCTTATTTGTGCTAAAATTCGTTCTTTCCGCAAGCCTGAGCCTTATAAGGGTAAGGGTGTACTCTTCAAGGGTGAGGTCATCCGCAGGAAGTCTGGTAAGACAGCTGCAGCTAAGTAACTTTTAAAGTGACAACGAAATCATGACAACAAAGAAAGTAGAAAGACGAATCAAGATAAAGTTCCGCATTCGCAAGAACGTCAAGGGAACAGCTGAGCGTCCCCGTCTTACTGTGTTCCGCTCCAACAAGCAGATCTACGCACAAGTGATTAACGACTTAGAGGGCAAGACTCTCGCTTCTGCCTCTTCTTTAGGCTTGGAGAAACTTCCTAAGATCCAGCAGGCTGAGAAGGTTGGCGAGGCTTTGGCTGAGAAGGCCAAGGCTGCAGGTGTCGAGTCAGTGGTTTTTGACCGTAATGGCTATCTCTATCATGGCCGCGTTCAGGCTCTTGCTGACGCTGCTCGTAAGGGTGGACTTAATTTCTAATCGATTATGGCAATGAATAAAGTAAGAGTTAATAGTGACGCTGAATTGAAGGACCGCCTGGTTGCTATCAACCGTGTGACGAAAGTTACCAAGGGTGGTCGTACCTTTACATTCGCTGCCATTGTTGTGGTCGGTGATGGCAACGGTGTGATTGGTTATGGTCTGGGTAAGGCTGGTGAGGTTACCGCCGCCATCCAGAAAGGCACAGACGCTGCCAAGAAGAACCTCTTCAAGGTTCCTGTGCTCAAGGGCACAGTGCCTCACGAGATGGAGGTTAAGTTCGGTGGTGCCCAGGTTCTCCTGAAGCCCGCAGCAGCCGGTACCGGTCTTAAGGCTGGTGGTGCTATGCGTGCCGTACTCGAGAGCGTTGGTGTTACTGATGTGATTGCAAAGTCTAAGGGCTCATCAAACGCCCACAACCTGGTGAAGGCTACAGTGCTCGCGCTGTCTCAAATGCGTGACGCTTACACCGTAGCAGGTGAGCGTGGTGTCGCCATGGACAAAGTGTTTAACGGTTAATGGGATTATAAACAATGGCAACAATAAAAGTAAAGCAAATCAAGAGCCGCATCGGCGCTCCTGTAGACCAAAAGAGAACTCTTCTCGCACTTGGCCTTCGCAAGATTTCTCAAGTTGTTGAGATTGAGGATACTCCCAGCAATCTCGGTATGGTTCGCAAAGTGCACCATCTCGTTGAGATCGTTAAGTAATAACATTTTAAAACAGACGTAATCATGAAATTAAATACATTGAAGCCGGCAGCTGGCTCTACACACTCACGTCGTCGTATCGGCCGTGGTCCTGGTTCAGGTCTGGGCGGTACATCTACACGTGGACACAAGGGTGCCAAGTCTCGTTCCGGTTACAAGAGAAAGATTGGTTTCGAGGGTGGTCAGATGCCATTGCAGCGTCGTGTTCCTAAGAGTGGTTTCAAGAACATCAACCATAAGGAGTACTTCGCAGTGAACCTCTCAACCCTTCAGAAGCTCGCTGAGGAGAAGAACCTCACCAAGATCGGAATCGAGGAGCTCGTGGCTGCTGGTCTTACAAATGGCAAGGAGCTTGTAAAGGTTCTTGGCCAGGGTGAGCTGACAGCAAAGGTTGACGTCGAAGCCAACGCCTTCTCTAAGACTGCTGAGGAAGCTATCAAGGCAGTTGGTGGTAATGCAACAAAAATTTAATAATGAAAAAGCTAATTGAGACACTAAAGAACTGTTGGAGGGTCGAGGATCTTCGTCAGAGGCTCCTTGTTACTTTCCTGTTTACGGCTATCTACCGTTTCGGATCATTCGTTGTGCTTCCGGGTATTGATCCCGCCAAGCTTGATCAACTTCAGTCGCAAACCAAGGGTGGCTTGATGTCACTGCTGGACATGTTCTCTGGTGGAGCATTTTCCAACGCATCTATTTTCGCGCTTGGAATTATGCCTTACATCTCAGCTTCCATTGTCATGCAGCTTCTTGCCGTCGCTGTGCCTTACTTCCAGAAGATGCAGCGTGAGGGTGAGAGCGGTCGGAAGAAAATACAATGGTACACTCGTGTGCTGACGGTAGCAATTTTGCTGTTCCAGGCACCGAGTTACCTTATCAACCTCAAGATGCAGGCCAGCTCGGCTCTTGCCAGCGGCATATCTTGGAGCGTGTTCATGATTCCGGCAACTATCATTCTCGCGGCAGGCTCTATGTTCATCCTTTGGTTGGGTGAGCGTATCACTGACAAGGGAGTCGGAAATGGAATCTCATTGGTCATCATGATTGGTATCATCGCAAGGCTTCCTCAGGCTTTCGTCCAGGAGCTCAGCTCAAGGTTTACAGCCATTTCAGGTGGTGGTCTTGTGATGTTTATCGCCGAGATTCTAATTCTCTACGCTGTCATCTGCGCTTCTATACTTTTGACCCAGGGCACTCGCAAGGTGCCTGTCCAGTATGCGAAGCGTCTTGTCGGCAACAAGCAAGTGGGTGGAGCCCGCCAATACATTCCTCTGAAGCTTTTCGCAGCCAACGTGATGCCTATCATCTTTGCACAGGCATTGATGTTCATTCCCTTGGCTATCGTTCAGTATCAGAGCAGTGAGTCTGGTTGGTTGGTTCGTAACTTGATGGATAACCGCAGCCTTGTATATAACATCGTCTACGTAATCTTGATAGTAGCCTTTACCTACTTCTATACTGCCATCACGTTGAATCCTCAGCAGATGGCAGAGGATATGAAGCGCAACAACGGTTTTATCCCAGGTATCAAGCCTGGTCACGACACGGCCGAATATATCGACACGGTTATGTCGCGCATCACGCTCCCTGGTTCACTGTTCATCGCTTTCATAGCTATCATGCCGGCATTGGCAGGCTTGCTTAACGTACAACAGGCATTCTCTCAGTTCTTCGGAGGAACGTCCCTCCTCATTTCAGTGGGTGTCGTTATCGACACACTGCAGCAGATTGAGTCTTATCTCTTGATGCGTCACTATGATGGACTGTTGAATTCTGGTCACACTCGTAAGGCTGGCGCTGTAAGTGCATATTAATATGGTCTTTGGACATATGTCTCCAAGGACAGATGAATGATACACAGGATTGGCTCTCCATTGGAATCCTGATGGAGGGCCTTTTCAAGGTTTCGTGCTTGCCACAGACCACTTCACCCTCTTTGGAACATTGATAAAGGTTAAATAAATTTTATGTCAAAACAGTCAGCAATAGAGCAGGACGGCACAGTAATAGAGAGCTTGTCCAACGCCATGTTTCGCGTAGAGCTTGAGAATGGAGTACAAATCATCGCCAATATCTCGGGCAAGATGCGTCTGCATTACATTAAGATACTCCCAGGTGACAAGGTAAAGGTTGCGATGAGCCCTTACGACCTCACTAAGGGAAGGATAGAGTTCAGATATAAATAGAACATCATATTTTTTATACTTACAAATATGAAGACAAGAACATCCATCAAAAAGCGTTCAGCCGATTGCAAGATCGTTCGTCGTAAGGGTCGCCTGTTTGTCATCAACAAGAAGAACCCAAAGATGAAGCAGCGTCAGGGTTAAACGTTAAAAATGCGTAAAGTTATTGGTAATGAGAAAGCTGTTTGAAGTTTTCTTATTACTTTTGTACGCTTTTAAGCAAAAACAACGCGTTATTTAAACAAAAAGTTAAGTTTTTTATTCAATTTATTTCAACTAATGGCAATACGAATTGTTGGAGTAGACTTGCCCCAGAACAAGCGTGGCGAGATCGCATTGACTTATATTTATGGTATAGGTCGAAGTAGTTCAGCAAAGATATTGGATAAGGCAGGCGTGAGCCGTGACCTGAAGGTCAGCGAGTGGACTGACGATCAGGCAGCCAAGATCCGCGAGATTATCGGAGCTGAATTCAAGGTGGAGGGTGACCTCCGTTCAGAGATTCAGATGAACATCAAGCGTCTGATGGATATTGGTTGCTACCGTGGTGTCCGTCATCGTAATGGCCTTCCTGTTCGTGGTCAGAGCACCAAGAACAATGCCCGTACTCGTAAGGGTAAGAAGAAGACTGTTGCAAACAAGAAGAAGGCTACTAAGTAATTAATGGAGGAACTTAATCATGGCAAAACAACAGAAAGCAACATCTAAGAAAAGAAATGTCCGCGTTGAGGCTACAGGTCAGCTCCATGTTCACAGTAGCTTTAACAACATTATTGTGTCTCTTGCCAACAACGAAGGTCAGGTTATCTCCTGGTCATCAGCTGGTAAGATGGGTTTCCGCGGTTCTAAGAAGAACACTCCTTATGCAGCCCAGATGGCAGCTGAGGATTGCGCTAAAATAGCTTACACCCTTGGTCTTCGCAAGGTTAAAGCTTTCGTGAAGGGTCCAGGAAACGGTCGTGAGAGCGCTATCCGCGCTATCCATGGCGCTGGTATCGAGGTTACGGAGATTGTCGATGTAACACCGTTGCCACACAACGGCTGCCGTCCTCCTAAGCGTCGTCGTGTATAATAAGAACCCCTAACGTACATCTTTAGATACAATAAGAAAAGCATTTAAATTATGGCAAGATATATAGGTCCTAAGTCTCGTATCGCACGCCGTTTTGGTGAGCCCATCTTTGGTGCAGATAAGGTGCTGTCTAAGCGCAACTTCCCTCCGGGGCAGCATGGCAACGACCGTCGCCGCAAGACATCTGAGTATGGTCAGCAGCTTGCTGAGAAGCAGAAAGCCAAGTACACTTATGGCGTGTTGGAGCGTCAGTTCCACAACCTGTTCGACAAGGCCGCCAAGGCTGATGGTAAGACAGGTGAGGTTCTTCTCCAGTTGTTGGAGAGCCGCTTGGACAACATCGTTTTCCGTCTTGGTATTGCTCCTACACGAGCTGCAGCCCGTCAGTTGGTCAACCACAAGCACATCACTGTTGATGGCAAGGTCGTCAGCATTCCTTCTTTCTCGGTTAAGCCGGGTCAGGTCGTAGGTGTGCGCGAGAAGGCTAAGTCTCTCGAGGTTATCGAGAACGCCCTCGCAGGTTTCAACCACAGCAAGTATCCTTGGATGGAGTGGGATCAGAACAGCAAGAGCGGCAAGTATCTCCACGTGCCTGAGCGTGCTGACATCCCTGAGAACATCAAGGAGCAGTTAATCGTTGAGTTGTACTCGAAATAAATAAAAATCATTGAATTAATGGCGATATTAGCATTTCAAAAACCTGATAAAGTTGTGATGTTGGAGGCCAACGAGCACTACGGAAAGTTTGAGTTCCGTCCTCTCGAGCCTGGATTTGGTGTTACCATCGGTAACTCCCTCCGCCGCGTCCTTCTTTCTTCGCTTGAAGGTTATGCCATCAACACCATCCGCATTAGTGGTGTTGAGCATGAGTTCGCCACCGTTCCCGGTGTGAAGGAGGATGTCACCAATATCATTTTGAATCTGAAACAAGTACGGTTCAAACAAGTAGTAGACGATTTCGAGAACGAGAAAGTTAGCATTTCCGTAGAGGATTCTACGGAGTTCAAGGCAGGTGATATCGGTAAGTATCTGACTGGATTTGAAGTGTTAAACCCTGATTTGGTGATTTGTCATTTAGATTCTAATGCATCGTTCCAGATGGATCTCACAATCAACAAGGGTCGTGGTTACGTTCCTGCTGAAGAGAACCGTCAGTTCTGCACCGATGTCAACGTACTTCCCATAGATTCTATCTACACTCCCATTCGTAACGTACGTTACAGTGTTGAGCCTACTCGTGTCGAGCAAAAGACCGACTACGACAATCTCATCCTGGAGGTCACTACGGATGGATCCATTCACCCGAAGGACGCGCTCAAGGAAGCCGCCAAGATTCTCATCTTCCATCTCCTCTGCTTCTCTGACGAGAAGATTACCTTGGAGAACACAGACAAGGAAGGCAATGAGGAGTTTGATGAGGAGGTTCTTCACATGCGCCAGTTGCTTAAGACTAAGCTCTCTGACCTCAACCTGAGTGTCCGCGCGCTCAACTGTCTGAAAGCTGCCGACGTTTCAACTCTTGCTGATCTTGTGCAGTATCAGAAGACAGACCTCCTCAAGTTCCGCAACTTCGGTAAGAAATCGCTCTCTGAGCTTGATGATTTGCTCTTGAGTCTGAATCTGTCGTTTGGAATGGATATTTCAAAGTATAAACTGGATAAGGAATAAACCTCAGGTCACTGTTCAACTGTCCAATTAAGCATTAAACAAAAATGAGACACAATAAAAAGTTCAACCATCTGAGTCGTACTGCATCACATAGGGCCAGCATGCTTTCAAACATGGCAACCAGCCTTATCATGCACAAAAGAATCACTACGACTCTCGCAAAGGCCAAGGCTCTCAAGAAATATGTAGAGCCGCTGATCACACGCTCAAAGACTGATACAACGTCTTCACGTCGTGTTGTTTTCCGTTATCTTCAGAAGAGCTATGCTGTGAAGGAGCTCTTTGGTGAGATCGCAGCTCGCGTAGCTGATCGTCCTGGAGGCTACACACGTATCATCAAGCTCGGAGTTCGTCCAAGCGATGCCGCCTCAATGTGCTTCATCGAGCTCGTTGACTTCGATGAGAACATGGCTAAGGCTCCTAAGGGTGACAAGAAGACACGTCGTAGCCGTCGCAGCACAAAGAAGGCCGATGCAACTGCCGTTGAGACTCCAGCTGAGGAGGCTCCTAAGGCAGAGGAGGCTCAGGCAGAAGTTGCTGCCGAGGAAGCTCCTAAGGCTGAATAAGTTTGACTATTTGTCAATCATCAAATACGATCTCCAACCACTTTTGTGGTTGGAGATTTTTCCGTTTCCCAAAAATTGCATAAGGAATCTAAAAAACACGTAAATGATTTGGTGATAAGGGTATAGAAGCCTTACCTTTGTTTAATGACATTGGTAATAATTATACTTCTATCAACCATAGTGTTGTTTGTTGTCGGCAAGCCGCGTGCCGACATAGTTGCGCTTTGCGCTCTTACGGCATTGCTTCTTACAGGTGTGTTAACACCAGCTGAAGCGTTGTCGGGTTTTTCCAATCCTGTCCTTATCATGATGGTAGGGCTCTTCGTAGTTGGAGGAGCCATACTGCAAACAGGTCTTGCCAAGGTTGTCGGTGGACGTATCCTTGCCTTGGCAAAAGGCAATGACCGCTTGCTGTTTCTTTTGGTGATGGTTGTAACAGCCGTCATAGGAGCTTTTGTCAGCAATACGGGTACAGTGGCTCTGATGATGCCTATTGTTGTTTCCATGGCATCGTCAAGTGGCAAGAATGCATCTCGATTGCTCATGCCCTTGGCTTTCGCGAGCAGTTTAGGCGGAATGCTTACGCTAATAGGTACGCCTCCCAATCTCGTCATCGATGAGACCCTTCGAGCTAATGGATATGAAGGGCTCTCGTTCTTCTCATTTTTCCCCGTAGGTATAATATGTCTCCTGGTGGGCATTGCCGTCATGATGCCGTTAAGTGATCGCTTTCTCAACAAGCCTGTTGCCGAGAGCGGACGCAAAAAAGGAAAGAGCCTTAATGAGCTTGTAAACGAGTACAGGATAAAAGGTGACATACGAGCTTATCGAGTTGACCCTTCCAGCCTAATAGTGGGTAGCACCGTGGCGCAGCTCAACCTCAGGGCGCGTTTTGGCGTAACCATATTCGAGATACGCCATGAAGCGTCGCGTCATACAGGCATTGTGCGCAACGTGAGCCAGCGCTTGCCTTTGCCCGGTACTATCATACGTTCTGGTGATGTACTTTATTTGCAAGGTAACGGTAAAGACGTGGAACGCTTCGCCACGGAGTCAAAGCTTCGGAAGGTTAAGAGTCCGTCTTTCAATTTTTATGACATAGGCATTGCGGAGATTGTTGTCATGCCCGAGTCGCGTCTCGTGGGCAGTTTGCTACGCGACTCATCCTTTCGCGAGAATTACAGCATCAACGTCTTGGGTATCAAGCGGCGTGGTGAGTACATCACAAAGGATCTCCCGTCGGCAAAGCTCCGGGCTGGCGACACCCTTCTCATTCAAGGCTTATGGGAGAACATCACACGTCTCGAACGCTCGGATACCGACTGGCTGCTCCTTGGCCAACCAAAGGAGATGGCCGAGAAGGTCACTCTCAACTACAAGGCGCCTCTCGCGGGCATCATAATGCTTGCCATGGTGTTGGTCATGGCTCTCGACATCATCCCTATTGCTCCAGTCACAGCCGTCATTGCGGCAGGCTTGCTCATGGTCGTGACAGGTTGTTTCCGCTCGGTTGACGCAGCCTACAAGACCATCAACTGGGAAAGTGTGGTGCTCATAGCCGCCATGATGCCCATGGCCACCGCCTTGGAGAAGACTGGCGTGTCGGCAGAGGTTAGCCATACCCTCGTCTCCTCCCTTGGCCATGTCGGTCCGGTGGCGTTGCTCTGCGGATTGTATTTCACCACCTCGCTCCTTACCATGTTTATCAGCAACACCGCCACGGCAGTGCTCATGGCGCCCATAGCCATGTCGGCATCGTTGGAGTTGGGTGTCAGTCCGTTGCCCATGCTCTTCGCCGTCACTCTTGGCGCAAGCATGTGTTTTGCATCGCCTTTCTCCACGCCGCCCAACGCCCTTGTCATGCATGCCGGAGGTTACACGTTTGCCGATTATATCAAGGTGGGACTGCCGCTACAAGTCATTATGGGAATCGTCATGACCATAGTCTTGCCATTGATTTTCCCCTTCTGAACATATTTTTCCATATAATTCTCGCATTAGCCTAAAAAGTAACATGGAGCAGGGCGGGCTGAAAACGATATTATACGAGATTCCCCGTCGCTTGACGGAGGAAGACTACCGGGAATGCCTGCGTCAATTGCCCGAGTGGCGATGTCGGCAGGCAGAGTCATATTGCGCCTTGACCGACAAGTTCCAATGCGCCAAGGCATACACGCTGCTTTGCACTCTTCTGAACGATGAAACGGGCGAGGAGAGTGTCCCGATATTCGACTATGGCAAGTATGGCAAGCCGTTTCTTCCCGACTTTCCAGACCTGCACTTCAACCTAAGCCATTGCGCCAAGGCCGTGATGTGCGTCATGGGCAATGCTTCCGTGGGTTGCGACGTAGAGGAGATACCCCGCGAGCCCGACCTCGATGTTCTCGGCTATTGTTTCTCCACTGAGGAAAAGGAAAAGATAAGGCGGTCTGAAAATCCGTCGGTGGAATTCACCAAACTGTGGACGCGCAAGGAAGCCCTGCTCAAGATGCACGGTGTCGGTCTCATAGACCAGTTGCCGTCGCTGATGAGTTCACCGTTGGCCAAAGACATCTGTTTCAAGACCTGCGTCCGCCAAGCGTCAGGCTACGTCTACACAGTATGCTACCGAATCGGCCAATAACCATGGAAACAAATAGTTTATGCAGAAAAAAAGAAAGTCTTTTCAAACGCGATTATACTTATCCATACTGCTCCTGACGGTATTGATATTCGGCTGTATCGCCATCGTCTTTGGTACGTATGGCCGGCAGCAGGAAGAGACGCAAGCCGCTCTCTATACCTTCGCGTTGCAAAATGCCACCATACAGAACATGGACGACGAGCTTGAGTGGATGGAGTCGACAGTGGAGATGACCATCAGCCAGCAGCTTACCAATCCGTCGGCAGACCGCACCAATGGCTTGAAGTTCATAGGCCAGTTGGTCAGGAACAACACCTTGATATTAGGCGTGGGTTACATTTCCTATGACAAGTGCAAGCACCATGATACCATATTGGACTATGTCTACGAAGACAGCAAAGGCAATATCATATACAAAACAATCCCTTTCGACAAATACGACTACACGAAAACCCAATGGTATCATCATGCCGTCAATGAAAACAAGGGGGAGTGGACTGAGCCCTATGTTGACCAGACGGGAAGCCACAAGGCCATAGTGTCGTATGCGAAGGCAATAAGAGACAAGGCTGGCAACGTGAAGGGAGTCGTGGTGGTCGACGTGTCGTTGTACGACTTGACTCAGGAGCTGAGCACCGTGCAGCCTTTCCAGAACAGTTATTCTTTCATTCTCAGCAAGAAAGGCAAGGTCATAGCCCATCCCGACACGACCCTCATCTTCAAGGAGGACATCTTCTCCATGGCACACCTCTTGGACGATGACGACTACGCTACGCTTGGCGAGAAAATGCTGGCGGGCGAAAAGGGAACCCTGCATTGTGAGCTTGGCGATACCGACGTGCTTGTATGTTATGCCCCGTTGCCCCATGTGGGGTGGACGGTGGCAAGCGTGTGTCCTTATTCCACGGTAAAGTCTGAGATGGGGTCCGTCACGGTCATTATCCTGGTGGTATTGATTGTCGGCATCATCTTGCTGTTGACGTGTTTCGGCATCTTGATTTCCCACATGGTCCGTCCCCTCCGTGAGATGACTGACGTGGCATATCGCATAGCCCAGGGCGACTTCAACGCGTCCCTCCCCACGATGTCGACCGATGGCGATTTCGGCAAGTTGCACGAAGCCTTCGCCCACATGCAACTCTCCCTCAAGACCTACGTCAAAGACTTGGAAAATGCCACACAGGCAAGGGAGCGCATCAACAGCGAGCTGAAGGTGGCGCACCGCATACAGATGGAGATTCTGCCTACCGACTTCGTGCTGCCGCAGGGATATGAGAACCTCGACATCGACGCCTTCATCACTCCCGCGCGCAGTGTGGGTGGCGACTTCTACGACTTCTGGTTGGAGAACGGGAAAATATACCTTGCCATAGGCGATGTCTCGGGCAAGGGAGTGGCGGCGGCCATCGTCATGGCCATGACGTGTACCATGTTTCGCAGCCTGGTGAGCGAGCGCAAGTCGACAAGCGAAATCATGTCGCAGCTCAACCGCATGCTTACGCGCAACAACCAGACCGAGATGTTCGTCACCATGTTCATCGGCGTGCTCGACACCCAGACGGGCGAGCTTACCTATTGCAACGCCGGCCACAACGCGCCTTTCCTCTTCTCTCCCGGCGGATGCAGTCAGCTGCCATTGATACCCAAGCTGCCCCTCGGCCTCTTCGACGGCGTGGGCTATGTGGAACAGAAATACACGATGCAGGAGAACCAGACCATCCTGCTCTACACCGACGGACTTACGGAGGCTGAGAACGAACGGCGCGACCAGTTGGGCACCGAGCGCGTAAGGCAGATCCTTGAAGGCATGGCCAACAAGACCTCGCACGAGGTCATCATGGGTATAAGGCATCAGCTACAACTCTTCGTTGGCAATGCCGAGCAGAGCGACGACCTCACCCTCTTCGCCGTTTCCTACAAGAATTGCGAGCATCTCATCATCGACAATCGTCTTGCGGAGCTGGAGAAACTCCCGCTGTTTCTCAATAAGCTGGGCGAGCGACTAGGCCTCGAAAAGCGTCTCGTGCTATCGCTACGTCTCGCCTTGGAAGAGGCAATGGTGAACGTGGTGAACTATGCTTACCCGAAAGGGGAGACAGGGAAAATCAACCTGAAGGTGAAGTGCGAACCCCGGGAGTCGGTCCTGCGCTTCGAGCTGACCGACAACGGCAAACCCTTCGACCCCACGGCGGCAAAGGAAGCCGACATCTCGCTGGGCGTGGAAGAACGCCCCGTGGGAGGCTTGGGAATATTCCTCATCAAGAAGTGCATGGACGAAGTGACCTACAAGAGGGAAAACGGCATGAACAGACTGATGATGACAAAAATGATTGGTGGAAGTAAAACAAACTGAACAAGAATATAAAACACATAGGATTATGGAAATAAATTGCAAGAAGTCTGAGGGAAAGACTATTATCGAATTAAAGGGTTATCTGGACGCCACCAACGCTCAAGAGTTCCAAAAGGTGGTGGACGAGCTGCCCGCCAACGACACCGAGGACGTGGTGGTTGACTGCGAGGGGCTGGAATATATCAGCAGCTCCGGTCTGCGCGTGTTCATTACCCTGCTCAAGAAGGCACAGAAGAGCGGGGGACGGGTGAAAGTCGAGAACCTTAACAGCACGGTAAGGGAAATATTCGACATGACCGACTTCTCCTCCCTCTTCGGACTGTAACCGAGCCCTTGGGAGAAGTCGCTTTTTTCAAACCTTAAATTCATCAGCCTTATGACTAAACATTCTTTGCTGCAGTCGCAGCTTGGTGTCTTCCTCGAATGGATGAACAAGCCCTTGGCCACTAAATACAATGCTGGTTTCAGCACACGCTTGGCCGACAGTATCGATACCGAGCGGTTGAGAGATGCCTTGGAGCGCATCTTCTACGACCACCCCGACCTCTCCATGCGCTTCGCCATGGAGGACGGTGTGCCCGTGCAGTGGCGCGATGAGGAGATGAAGCCCAACATCGAGTGCGTCGACATGACGGAGGCGGAGGCCAAGCAGCTCGCCGACGGTGCCTATATGCGCCCCTTCGACGTGCTTGGCGGCAAGCCGCTCCACCGCTACACCATCGCCAGGACCGAAGGCGGCAACTATCTTTTCTATGATGTCCACCATATCCTCTACGACGGCACGTCACAGCTCAGTTTCCTCATCGACCTTGACCGTTATTATGCCCAGCCCGCTTATCGCCAGCCGCTGACTTATGGCCTCTGCGAGGCAGCCGACGATGAGCAGCAGTCATTCGCCACCGATCGCTATGCCGAGGCACGCCAGAAGATGCTCGACCACCTTGCAGGCTGCGAGTTTCCCGTCTACGCCGAGGGCAGTGCCGGCGAGTGGCAGCAGTTGCGCGAAGAATGGGTGACCTTCAGCGATGGCAAGAAGGTAGACGAATGGTGCCATGCCCACGGGGTGTACACATCTCAGTTGTTCTACGCCGCCTTCACCCTCGCCATGGCCAAGCTCCTGCGCCGTGTCGACGTAGCTTTCCAAACGGAATACGCAGGGCGCACCGAGGCCAACAGGGCCAACTACGGAATGTATGTGAAGGGACTGCCCATGCGCCTCGAAGTGGACTACAAGAAAACCGTCGGCGAATACCTCGCGTCCTTCCGTGGCGAGTGGCGCTTTGCCAAGACTGAGGGCGCTATCTATCCCCTCACGCATATTTACAACGACCTTCACGACCTGCCCAGCATCAAGTTCAACTTCCTTGGCAGCATCAACTTCCAAGACCACCTTCTCGGCGGCGAGATGCACCACTGGCACTATATGCGCAACATGGTGACCGACAGCGACCTGGGCGTGGAGATATTCTGCAAGAACGGCGGATACGAAATCAACGCCAACGCAAGCGGGGCGAGGCTCTCTGCCGAAGAGCTGCGCATGGTGGCGCAAACCGTGGCATCCTGCCTGCGCAACATCATGGACGCCGATCTTGAGGCTCCTCTCGCAAGCGTGGAGACCACGTCGCCCGAAGAGCGCGAGCAGCTGATGGCACTCTCCGCCGGAGCCCACCTCGACACCGTGGAAGGTGCCACTTATCCATCCCTCTTCATGGCGCAAGCGGCTAAGACTCCAGACAACATCGCCGTGGTAGACGGCCAAGGCTCCTACACCTACGCCCAGCTCGACAACCTTTCCGGTGCCTTCGCCTCCCACCTCGTGGAAATAGGCGCGGGTAAGGGAGGCTCGCCCTTCGTCTGCATCATGATGGGATACCAAAGGGAGTTCCTCGTAGCCGCCATAGGCATAGAGAAGGCTGGGTGCGCCTACGTGCCGCTCGACTACGACTATCCTACCGACCGCCTGCTCTATATGCTTGAAGACTCCGAGAGTCAAGTGCTCGTAACCACACATGCCATCTTCGATGAGAAAAACGCCGACGGCTCCTTCCTGGGTTTCAAGGGAACGGTAGTATTCCTTGACGATTTCCTTGCCCACTGCGATGACACAAAAGCTTTCAAGACCAACCTTGCCACCCCCGACGGCCTGGCCTACATGATCTACACCTCAGGTTCCACGGGCAAGCCCAAGGGCGTGATGATTACTCAGGAGGGCAAGGCCCACTTCGTGCAGTTCATCACCCACGAGTGGCGGCTGAACGAGGAGAGCCGCGTCTGCTGCCACGCCAGTTTCTCCTTCGACGCATCGGTGGAGAGCCTCTACCCTGTGCTCTCCGTGGGCGGAGCGCTCTATCCCGTGCCACAGGAGGCGCGCAAGGACTTCGCCCTGCTCCGCGACTTCATCGTGGAAAACGGCATCACGGGTGGCACCTTCACCACGCAGTTGGGACAGATGCTCCTACAGATGTATCCCGACCTGCCAATGAAATACCTCTTGGTGGGCGGCGAGAAGATGACCGTTGCGCCGGAGTGCAAGTGCCGTCTCATCAACGGCTATGGCCCCACGGAGTTTACCGTTGCCTCCACCTTCTTCGACGTGGAGCCGGGGCGCGAATACCGCAACATCCCCATCGGTCGGCCATTGGACAACCAGCTTGGCCTCGTGGTCGACACCGAAGGCCATCTCCTGCCTCAGGGCGCTGCCGGAGAACTCTGCATGAGCGGAGTGCAGATAGCCCGGGGTTATTGGCATCGTGAGGATTTGACCGCCGAGCGTTTCTGCGACATCATCGTCGACGGCAAGGCCGTGAAGGTGTACCACACGGGCGACCTCGTGCGCTACAATGCCGAGGGACAGATAGAATATCTCGGGCGCATCGACAGCCAAGTGAAGCTGCGCGGCTTCCGCATAGAGCTGGGCGAGATAGAGACCCTCGTCGGACAGTATGAGGGCGTGCAGATGAAGAGTGTGGTGGTGAGGAAGATAAGCGGCGTGGAGCACCTCTGCGCCTACTTCACCGCCGACCGCCAGATAGAGGTCGAAGGCTTGAAGAAATACCTTGCCGAAAGGCTCACCGACTATATGGTGCCCACCGCCTACATGCAGCTCGACACCATGCCTCTCACCCCCAACGGCAAGGTGAACACGCGCGCACTGCCCGAACCGCAGATAGAGGCCGAGGAAATCGTTGCCCCACAGACCGAACTGGAGCAGAGCGTGTTCAACATCGTGGCGGAACTGCTCAAGACCGACCAGTTTGGCGTTACCACCAACTTGCGCCACATGGGCGTCACCTCCATTGCCGCCATGCGCTTGGGCGGCAACCTCTCGCGCCAGCTGGGCGTGCAGATTGCCATCAAGGACATACTTGCCGAACCCACCGTGAGAGCCATCGCCCTCCATGTGGCAGACTCGGCAGGAGAGGAGGTTCCATCGATGGAATACGACATGCGGGAGTATTATCCGCTTACGGAGAACGTGCGCGGCCTCTATCTCGACTGGGAAATAAACCGCGACACCACACAATACAACATCCCCGTCATCTATAAGTTTGCCGACAAGGATGCCTCACTTCTTGCTCAGGCGGCTGAGGTGGCAGTGAACGCCCATCCCGTGCTGAAGGCCCACTTTGCCACTGTCGACGGCGAGGTGATGATGCAGCGGCGCGACGATGCCGAATACCGCGTGCAGGTGACAACCGTCGACGAGGAGCCCACGCCGGAATATTTCCAGGCTAAGGTGCGCCCGTTCAACCTGTTGTGCGACGACTTGGCGCGCGTCGAAGTGGTGCGCAGCCTGTCTGCCGTTTACCTGTTCGTCGACGCCCACCACACCGTGTTCGACGGTCTGTCGTTTGATGTCTTCTTCGCCGACATCCTCGCCGCCTACGACGGCAAGCAGCCGCAGGGCGAGACCGTGACGGCTTTCGACTACGCCCTCTACGAGCAGGACGTGCTCAAGAGCAATGCCTATACCGAGGCTGAGAAGCACTACGAGACTCTGCTCGGCGGGGCAGAGGTGACATCCTATCCCGACTCCATTGTCCCCGACGGTGTGGCAGTGGGCACGGTGAGCGGGTCTGTGGCTGCCGAAGACATCGACCGCGTGTGCCAGGAGGCCGACATCACCGTGAGCAGCTATATGCAAGCTGCCTTCGCCCTGACGCTCAGCCGTATCGCCCGTCAGGCCAATCCGCTCTATCTCACCGTCTCAGGCGGCCGCGGTGCCAATCCAGCGTTGATGCGCAGCGTGGGCATGTTTGTCAAGACCCTGCCCGTGACCATCGGCGTGGATGGCAAGACGGAGACGCGCGCTTTCCTCCAGGCCACCCACAAGATGCTGCAGGAGAACTACGCTCGCGAGTTCTTCCCCTATACCCACCTCGTGGAGCGGTACAAGATGCATGCCGAGATCATGTGCGTCTACCAGGGCGGTGTGACCGATGACACCGAGGCCGACGGCATGGAGAGGATGATATTGGGTCTCGACACCACGAAGTTCCCGTTGACCCTGACCATCCTGCCCGAAGGCGACAACTACCGCATGAGCATCGAGTATGACGGCATGCGCTATGGCAAGGAAGACATGGAGACCCTGCTGCGTGCCATTGTCAGTGTCGCGCGCAACATCTGCCACAGCCAGACCCTCCACGACGTGGCGCTGGTCGACGATGCCGAGGCAGCCCGACTCGTCAGTCTCTCCACCGGTGCCCATCTCGACGTGGACCCAACGGACACCTTCCCCTCGCTCTTCATGCGCCAGGCGGCAAAGACCCCTGCCAACATCGCCGTGGTCGACGGGGAAGGGCATTACACCTACGCCCAACTCAACAACCTCTCCGGCGCCTTCGCCTCCCTCCTCGTGGATAAAGGGGTGGGGCAGGGCGGATGCTCGCCGTTCGTCTGCGTCATGCTGGGCTACCAAAAGGAGTTCATCGTGGCAGCCGTAGGCATAGAGAAAGCTGGATGCGCCTACGTGCCGCTCGACTACGACTATCCCACCGACCGCCTGCTCTACATGCTTGAGGACTCGGAGAGCCAGCTGCTCGTCACCTCCCATGCCATCTACGACGAGAAGAACGCCCACGGCGACTTCAACGGCTTCAAGGGTGAGGTGTTCTTCATCGATGATTTCCTTCCCCAGTGTGACCCTTCGCGGCCCAACGACATCAACCTCGCCACGCCCGACAGCCTGGCATACATGATCTATACGTCTGGCTCCACGGGCAAGCCCAAGGGCGTGATGATACCTCAGAGGGGCAAGGCGCAGTTTGTGCAGTTTGCCGCCCACGAGTGGCAACACGACGAGACGAGCCGCATCTGCTGCCACGCCAGTTTCTCCTTCGACACCTCGGTGGAGAGCCTCTACCCTGTGCTCATCGTTGGCGGCACGCTTTATCCCGTGCCCCTTGAGGCGCGCAAGGACTTCGCCTTGCTGAGCGACTTCATAGTGAAAAACGGCATCACGGGCGGCACCTTCACCACGCAGCTGGGACAGATGCTCCTGCAGATGTATCCCGACCTGCCAATGAAATACCTCTTGGTGGGCGGCGAGAAGATGACCGTGGCGCCGGAGTGCAAGTGCCGTCTCATCAACGGCTATGGCCCAACGGAGTTCACGGTGATGTCAACCTTCTTCGACGTTACCCCGGGCAAGAAATACCGCAACATCCCCATCGGCCGTCCGCTCTACGACCAGCTGGGTCTCGTGGTCGACTGCGAGGGGAAGCTCCTGCCGCAGGGCGTGGCAGGCGAGCTCTGCATGAGCGGCACCCAGATAGCGCGAGGCTATTGGCACCGCGAGGAGCTGTCTGCCGAGCGGTTCTGCGACATCCAAGCTGGCGTCAAGACGTTCAAGGTGTATCACACGGGCGACCTCGTGCGCTACAACAGCGACGCGCAGATAGAGTTCCTCGGCCGCATCGACAGCCAGGTGAAGTTGCGCGGCTTCCGCATCGAGCTGGGCGAGATAGAGACCCTCATCGGCCAGTTTGAGGGCGTGCTGATGAAGAGCGTGGTGGTGAGGGAGATTGGCGGCGTGGAGCACCTCTGCGCTTATTTCACCGCCGACCGCCAGATAGACATAGAAGCCTTGAGGGAATTCCTCGCCGCGCGCCTTGCCGACTACATGGTGCCCACCGCCTACACGCAGCTCGACGCCATGCCGCTCACGCCCAATGGCAAGGCCAACACGCGTGCCCTGCCCGAGCCTCACCTGCTGGAGGCCAAGCAAGACAGTTTCGTGGCTCCTGAGGGAGACATCGAGACCGCCATCGCCGAGGTCTATGCCAGTGTGCTGAAGAAGGAGAAGGTGGGCGCCAACGACGATTTCTTCAAGTTCGGCGGCACGTCGCTCAGTGCCATCAAGGTGGTGGCGGCGCTGATGACGAAGGGCTACAACGTCACCTTCAAGGATCTCTTCAAATACAAGACGCCGCGAAGCCTCGCCATCTTCATCGATGTCATGCGTAACGCTGCCCAGGCCGCAGTGCCCACCCAGGCAATCACCGTGGACAGGAAAGCCGAGCTGCCCAAGTCGGCGTTTGCCGACGTGCTCGAGGCCAACACGCTCGAAGCCCTACGCCAAGGCGAGCGCCAGGCCATAGGCAACGTGGTGCTCACGGGAGCCACGGGCTACCTTGGCATCCACATGCTCCACGAGCTGCTGCAAAACGAGACGGGCATCATCTATTGCGTGCTGCGTGGCAAGCGCGACCTCACGCCCGAGAAGCGCCTCCGCACCCTCTTCTTCTATTACTTCAATACCATAGACGAGGAACTCTTCAACAAGCGCATCCGTATAATAGGAGGCGACCTCACCGATCCGCGCTGCCTCGACCTGTTGCCCGACGATGCCGACACGGTGTTCAACTGCGCCGCCAACGTGAAACACTTCTCTGCTGGCGACGACATCGAGAAGGTGAACGTGGAGAGCGTGCGCCTGCTGGTAGACTGGTGCCTTGCCCACCATGCGCGCCTTGTCCACGTGTCCACGGCGAGCATCGCAGGGCAGAGCGTAGACGGTGTGCCTGCAGCCACCACCACGCTCAACGAGCATCTCTTCGACTATGGCCAGGGGCTCGACAACCAATACGTGAGGTCTAAGTACGAGGCGGAGAAAATAGTTCTCACTGCCGTCCGCGACAATGGGCTCAGCGCGAAGATCATGCGCGTGGGCAACCTGGCGCCGCGCAACAGCGACGGTGAGTTCCAGATTAACTTCAAGAGCAATGCCTTCATGGGGCGCATCGCCGCCTTGGCAACCCTCAGGGGCGTAACCTACGCGTCGCTCGACGAGCCTTGCGAGTTCTCGCCAATCGATGCCGTCTGCCAAGCCATACGCCTGCTCGCCCAGACCCCGAAGGAGATGGTGGTGTTCCATCCTTACAACAACCACAGCATCCCGTTGGGCGACGTCTTGGACATTCTCCATACCGTGGGCGTCGACATCAAGCCCATGGAGGACGAGGAGTTCAACAAGATGATACAGGAGAAGCTGAAAGACGAGACGGTGGTGTCCAAGCTGCAACCGCTCTTTGCCTACAACGAGGACGAGACCAAGCACGTGGTGCGCTGGCTCGGATATGAGAACGGCTACACCACGCAGGTGCTGCGCCGCCTCGGTTTCCACTGGCCCTACACCTCATGGGACTATGCCGAGCGTTTCGTACAAGCCATCCACGGCTTCAACTACATCTAAGATTATCCAACCGCCCGATACAGGGCGAGCCTAAAAGCAAGGGGCGCATGATTCAATGTGAGAAGTTGAATCATGCGCCCCTTAATGATTGCCGCCAACTGAGGAAATAAAACACGGCCAACTGAGGAAATGTGAAAATCAATTAGTGTCTTTGTGGCTGAGAATCAAAGAAATAAAAGATATGGAATACAAAAGCAGAATAGCAGACCGAATGCTTGCCAAAAAGCTGGCGAGCAAGGGTGAAGTAGTCGTTTTTTTCTTCCTGTTTATGCCCCGTTGGCTTTCCACTGCAATCCCGTCGGCTTTGCAGTGGAAAGGCGATGGCTTTGCACTGCAATCGTGATGGCTTTCCACTGGAAAGGCGAAACGTGGATTTTTTGGGGAAATATGGGCGTAATGTTACCAATCGCATGGTTTTTGCCCCCGTAGGGGGCGTATATTGCAGGATAGGGGCTTGCCCCTATCTATCCCGATAGCGTCACATTACATTGCCCCTGTAGGGGGCGCATAATTCATTGTGAGATGTTGAAATATGCGCCCCCTACAGGGGCAACGTTTGAGAAAACATATAAAAAAGCGTAGGGGTAACCCCCTACGCTATAATATGTCGTCCCTATGGGACTTGTTGCTTACGATATTTACCGCCAGTCTTTTTTGGATATCAAGGTGTTGTGCCTTTATTATCTAGAGAAGGAATAAACCACCTTGTTGTCGTTGACGTTAGTCACCTCGAAAGTGAATTTGCACTGAAAGCTGTAGTTGCTCAGTGTTGCCTCGGCAGCCTTGCACTTTGCTGCCACGTCCTTGTCGCAGTCCGATGAGGTACCTGTCATTGTGAAGTAGGTATCGTCGACACCAAGGGCTTTTTTGAATGCGCTATTCATATCCTTGATTTCTTTCGCCGCGGTAGTGAGGTCAGCGCCATTGTTGTCGAACTGTGAGCATCCCATTTTGTAGAAGATCTTCGTTTGTTGATTGTCGTCGTCGTTGCCGCAAGAGGCAAATCCTAATGCCACTGTCAACATTGCGATGACAGCGAAGAGAGAATAAATTTTCTTCATGATTTTGTTGATATTAGTTGTTTAACAATAATGTCTTTGTTTTTCTCGTCCAGATACTATTCCTGTCTTGTAGTTTGATACGCTTTGTGCGTTTTCCTTATACAATAAAGAAACATATCGCAAAGTTAAAGAAAGATAACGAGGAAAACAAATTTTAATGCATAAAAATTACATTGGAACTTAAAAAAGTAAGAAATCGGACTGTAAAAGTGCGAATGCTATTTCGTTTCACACGGATGAAAAAGATTTTAGGGTAAAATAATTGTCGCGTAACCGCTTTTTGTTCGGGGAAAAAGCGTAACTTTGTAAACAAGAAACGCAGTCCTAAGCATGTCTATTAACACAACACTATTCATCAATAACTAATACGCGTTTATCATAATGACCAGAAATATTCAAAAGATATTTTGCAATGCCATTGCGTGTTGCTTGCTGGGTGGGATGCCTGTGCAGGCAAATGCCCAGAAGGTGGTGTTCCCCCAACAGACACAGGCTGGCGTGGCGGTGCTTAAAGCCGCTCAAAAGAAGTATGTGCTGGAAAACAGTCTGCTGCAAGCCTCTTACTCCGTAAAGGGCGGGCATCTGCAGTTTGACGGTTGCA
>CAVKWN010000054.1:0-22535 GCA_963660075.1 Lachnospiraceae bacterium | reverse complement strand
GTGCGTACGAGATTCGAACTCGTGACCTCCTGCGTGACAGGCAGGCATTCTAACCTACTGAACTAACGCACCTTGTAGGCTTTATTTCTTTTTTGCGAGTGCAAAGGTAGTAAGTTTTTTTTATTCCACAAAACTTTTGCCCGTTTTTTTGCAAAAAAAATGCATCAGATAGACATTATGGTAGTTTTCGCCGTCAAAAAGCCAGTCTTTCAGCTCCGCATCACGCTCAAACCCTGCCTCCTCAAAAATTTTTATGCAGCTTATATTCTCTACGTTCATATATACATAGAGCTGATGGACATGGATAATTCTTCTGGCGTAGCTGATGAGTTCCAACAATGCGGCCTTGCCGTATCCTTGGTCACGGTAAGACTTTCTTATGATGATTCCCACCTCTGCCCGTTTATGTTGAGGATTGAAATTGAACAAGTCTATCATGCCGATAAACACATTCCATTTGTCAGTGATAACAAGCCTGACCTGCTTGTCGGTATAGATGTCGCCAGTGGCATTGGCAATGAACTCATGCAATAAAAAGCGGGAGTATGGCGTATTGATATCGGTAACGCTCCATGTGTCGTGGTCGTTTTCTATGGCATACATCATGTCAAGATCCTCGGGCTCCATCGCCCTTAGAATGACTGAAGGCAGTTTCTCTTCTTTCATTTTCTTCATTTCATGTCCCTCGCATCACATTCATGCCTCACGTTTGATGATCTCGTGTTCGGTAATGATCATGTCCTTGTTGGGGTGATATACCGCAATGAGAGCCTTCCCCTCATAGTAGTCGTGCATGGCGGACAACATCTCGGTGTAGGAGAATGCGGAGGCGTCGAAGGCTATGTAAGTCTTTTGTCCTTTTTGATGTGGCAAGGTGTTGTTCAAGAATTTCGTATTGGCATCATGAAACTCAGCCCACAATCCTTTCTCGGAAACGAGTTGTTGGCATCTCTTCATGTTGTTTGGGCTGACGTGGATGATGAAGAAAGAGTCTTGGGTGTTCTCGCAGACGAAGCCAAGGCTTTTTCGTATTTTGTTGAACGCGACGGCGCAAAGTGCCATCAAGGCTTTCGCGTTGACTGCGATATTGAGGAATGGCAGTAATATTCTGCCCATGCCTTTATAATGCTTCTCGCAGAAAATAAGCATGGCCTTATAGAACACGTGGACATAGCGGAAACTTGACTTTTGGGTTGACTCACCCTTGTAATGAAGAATGCGCAAGGGTAAGTACCAGTTTTCCCAACGGCCTTTCAGTAGTCTAAAGCTTAAGTCTACGTCTTCGCCGTACATGAAGAAGCTCTCGTCGAGCAAGCCAATCTGTTCCAATGCTGCACGTCTGAGAAGGAAGAAAGCTCCGCTAATGGTTTCTATCTTTGCTTCTTTGTCCCATGGAAGCCAGCCCATGTAGTAGCGGCCAGTGTGCTTGCCTTTGGGGAAGCGCGAACAAAGGCCAGTAAACTTGAAAAGCGCCGTCAGTGGGGTAGGGATGCCGCGTCGTGACTCTTTGGCATCAGTGCCGTCAGGATTCGTCATCCTCGCGCCGGCACCACCAGCTTGCGGATGTGTCTCCATGAACGCCAAGGCGCGCCGGATAGTGTCTTCGGCAACGATGGTGTCGGGGTTGAGCAATAGCACGTATTTGCCTTTGCTGTGCCTTATGGCGTGGTTATTGGCTTTCGCGAATCCTAAATTATGGTTGTTGCTTATAAATCTTACGTCCTCGAACAGAGGCTGAAGACATTTCACCGTTTCGTCGTGGGAATGATTGTCAAACACTATCACCTCTGCGTCAATGTCCCTCAAGGATTTTTGTAGCGACGTGAGGCATTGCCATAGGTAATCCTTGACGTTATAGCTTACTATGATAACGGATAGCTGCATTTACTTCCTATAGGATGTGTCGTTTGTGGTGTTTTCTGTTGCGTCTTGCTTGGTGTTGTCTGAGGTTTCCAATTGGCACCTGTCTTTTGATGGATATACAAAACACAGGCACAAGGCACTTATTATGGCCATGTAGCCAAAGGCTACGTTCATGTACATGTAATATAGCCAGCAGTTCACCATCATGGGCACGGTGAGCATGCAAAGACGCAATGATCCCCAAGTGCCAAGCGCATGGATTGGGCTTGACAATAGTTGTCGTTTGATGAAGCCAAACTTAAACAGTCTAAGCGATAGCGGAATCATGACGATTGTGAGAAGTTCCATGGTTATCGCCACGTAGTATTCTTGCACCTTGTTGTCAAGCCACCCTCCAGAGGACAGCAAGTCGTTCTCGAATAAGATAATTGTGCAGAAGCAGATGAAAAGAGAAATCCAAAACTCTACGAGGAGTAGTTTTCGGGAATTGTTCATCAAGAAGATATGTGGTTTATTGGTTGTTGTAAGATAATCACTCAATTGGCGTACGGTTAACAATTGAGCGACCGAGGGTTACCTCGTCGGTATATTCCAGTTCGTTGCCAACGCTGATGCCCCTTGCAATGACCGTTTGCTTGACATTGAAAGGCTTGAGTTGTCTCGTGATATAGAAGTTGGTGGTGTCTCCCTCCATCGTGGAGCTTAGCGCGAGAATCACTTCCTTGATGCCTCCCTCCGCCACCCTGCTTACGAGGGAGTCAATCTCTATGTCGCCAGGGCCAATGCCGTCCATAGGAGATATTATACCTCCCAAGACGTGGTAAAGCCCATGATAAGCTTGCGTGTTTTCTATTGCCATGATGTCTTGCACGTTTTCAACGACACATATAGTGGAATGGTCGCGTCGCTCATCGGAACAGATTGGGCATACGTCCGTGTCGCTTATGTTATGGCAGACACGGCAATATTTAATGTCATGTCTCAACTTGCTGATGGCATCCGCGAAAGAATCGGCAGATGCCACGGGCTGTTTCAGAATGTGTAGGGCAAGGCGCAACGCGGTCTTTGGCCCTACACCGGGTAGTTTTCCAAGTTCATCAGTGGCGCGTGCAAGCAACACGGACGGGTACTGTTCCATCATTTGCCAAGGTAGATGCCGAAGCCGAGGCGTAAGCCGATGGTGGAGTAGTCGGAGTGCTTCTTTATACTTTGTTGATAGTAAATGCTTGGCTCAATGGTTAAGGTGTGGCTTAGGAAGAAAGCATAACCCACCTCTACGCCAGGCATGAAGTCGTTGTAGTTTTTTGAGTGAACGTATTTGACGTTTGCACCGAGGAAGATGCCGTTTTGCGTGATATAGTAACGGCCGCCCACGCCAAGGTTAACGGTGTTGCTTTGCTCCTTGCCCGGGTGGTCAAAGCCGACTTGGGCGTAAGCCAGCAAGTTGTCGATCGCGAAGATACCAGCCTGCGCGTTAATCCCGAATTTGGCTTCGTTGATGCCGTTGTAGCTGAGGTCAAGCCCGGAGAGTGAGCCGCCGACATATATCTTTTCTTGTTCAAACTGTGCGCTTGCCGATATTGTGGCAAGCACGGCGATGATTAAAGTGAGAATTTTTTTCATAAGATTCAATATTAAAATGTTAGTTTTCCGGTGAGGAATAATCTTGGTGGTTACGGCCTTGGCCGTATGAGGTCAGAATCTTAATTCCTTGAGAATGTCGGCCATCTTTTGTTTGGTTTCGATGTTTGTCGGGACGAGTGGCAGGCGAAGCACGTTCTCGATGAATCCCATGTCGTTGAGCAACGCTTTCACACCAGCCGGGTTGCCATCTATAAAGAGCAACTTGTATAGCTCGGTAAACATGTGGTGAATCTTTCGCGCTGGTTCATACTCACCGTTGAACTCCAGGCGTATCATCCTTGAGAACTCTTTTGGCAGGGCGTTGCCAATGACAGAGATGACACCTCTTGCTCCGCTTGCTATCATGGAGAATGTCAGTGCGTCGTCGCCACTGATGACATCGAAGTGGCGTGGCTTGTTCTTTAATATCTCGTCAACCTGCTCCAGGCTGCCAGACGCTTCCTTGATGCCAACGATGTTGGGGAACTCTGTTGCCAGGCGCACGGTGGTGCTGGGTTTCATGTTAACCCCCGTGCGTCCGGGGACGTTGTACATCACTATTGGCAACGGCGCGTTTTGCGCGATAGCCTTGAAGTGTTGGTACAAACCTTCTTGTGATGGTTTGTTGTAGAATGGGCAAATGCTCAATATTCCGTCTATTCCGCTCCAGTCTGTCGACTTCATCTCTTCAATGACTGCGGCAGTGTTGTTCCCGCCGCAATATTTGAGTAACGGAACACGCCCATTGTTGACATCCTTGATTAGTTCGGTTATCTTGTCTTTCTCCTCGCGAGTAAGGCATGGAGCCTCAGCTGTGGTGGCGAGTATGCATAGAAAGTCGGCGTTGTTGTTAATTTGGTAGTCCACGAGTTTTGCGAGGGCTTTGTAGTCAACCTCTCCCTCTTTTGTGAACGGTGTTATTAAAGCAATGCCTAATCCCTTGAAAATGTTCTGTGCCATTATATGTAAGAAGCTTTGTTTCTCATGGACGCCTTAGCGTCGGTCATTTTGCAAAGTTAACCTTTTTGTGTTTAATATCAAAGAAAAAAGCTCATTTACTTCCTATAAATAACAAAACCATGGATAAAAGCACTAATAACAAGTCTGCGGCCTTGCCTTTGAGATTGCGCTCATGGAAGAAAACGGCTCCGAAGAGGAAGCTTACGAGTACGCTGCTTCGCCTTATCATGGATATTATGGAAATCATGGCGCTTGGCAAACTTAGGGCATAGAAATAGAGGAAGTCGGCGCCGGAGAGGAATATGCTAATCCCGATTATCGACCAACTCCAATAAAACTTGTCGCTCTTGCGCCGTGGTAACCAGATGATGGCGAGCATTATGAGCATCATCGCCGATTGATAGATGTTGTACCACGACTGCACCGCCATCCTGTCCAGCCCCACGCCGCCGTCTGCGGGCGATGCCATGAGGTATTTGTCGTAGAGTCCGCTTACGGCTCCGAGCACGGCCGCCAACACGATGCATCCTATCCATTTGTCGTGGGCGAAATTAATGCCTTCTTTCTTTCCAGACTTGCTGAGCAAGAAGAAAGAGGTGGCAGCCACCGCCACGCCTGCCCATTGCCAAGCGTTGAGCCTTTCGCCATAAACCAACAAGGCTCCTATGAGAACCATTACCGGGCGAGTGGCGTTGATAGGTCCCACTATTGTCAGCGGGAGATGCTTCATCCCAATGTATCCGGCAAGCCAGGAGGAGAGTACTATGACACTTTTGAGGATGACGTAGCGGTGCATCTCCCAACCGCCGCCTCCGACATGGAAAGGACTGCTTGAAGGCAGAGTGCCCGTGGCGGACAGCACAATCAAGGGCAAGAAGATGAGCGAGCAAATCACGGTGTTGATAAACAACACGGGGATGACCGCGTTGCCCTGGAGTGACTTTTTCTTGAACGAATCGTAAAACCCCAACAGGGTCGCTGACATGAAGGCTAATAATAACCACATAAATTATCGTCTATACATGAACAACCCTACCAAGGTCGTAAGGTCTTGGTAGGGTTGATTAACAATGTCTCATAGTTTGGTTTAGAAAGGCAAGTCCTCGCCTGTAGAGCTGTCGTCGCCACCGCTGAGTGGGTCTGCCGTTGGCTTCGCCGGAGCTCCAACGGGAGACGTCTGGACGGGTTCGCCTAATTGGCTGCCTTGCATTGGCGGAATGCCTGCGTTCATGGCATTAGGGTCAACATGGTCGCATTGATAGCAATTGATGTCGTTGAAATAGCGGTCTTGCCATGCGCGGGCGTTTATGTCGAGCCATATGTGAACGGTGTCGCCTTGATGGATGTTGAATTGCTGGAGCCTGTCCGCGCCAAACACGCGGAAGAGGCATGCGCGAGGATATTGGTCTTTTGTCTGGATCACGAACTCTTGTGATTTCCATGCGTTGCCGGAGCGTTGCGACACGCCTTCCTTGGCTGGATACTCTTTTATGATTACGCCTTCTACTTCTATTCCTTGTAAAGCCATAGTTGTATAAATTGGATTTGTGATTTCTGAATATTATGCGAAATTAGAGAAAAAATCGCTTATGGCAAAGGGTTTGGCGATTAAAAAATGAAAAAAATGAAAAAGCCTTTACGTTTTCTGACCTTTTCAATAAATAATATGTATCTTTGTGCGATAATTATAGTGGAATATAACAAAACTAAATATACGATGAGATTCACACTTTCCAGCACGGTTCTCAACAGCCGTTTGCAAACCCTTGCGAAGGTCATCAACAGCAAAAACTCTCTTGCTATCCTTGAGAGCTTCCTCTTTCAGGTTCACGATGGGAAGATGGAAGTTACGGCCTCCGACAGTGAAAACCTTATGAGGACAATTATTCCTCTTGACGAATGTGACGCGGAAGGCGATTTCGCCATTCCCAACCGCACCGTCCTCGACGCGGTGAAAGAGCTCCCGGAGCAACCTCTTACGTTCGAGGTCAACCCCGAGACTTATGAGGTGGCAATAGAATACCAAAACGGACGATACAACTTCACGGCCCAAAACGCTGAGGAGTATCCGCAGAAGTCGTCTATCGGCAACGACGCCAAGACGTTGACCATCAATGCCAAGGTGTTGTGCGAAAACATCAACCGTACGCTCTTCGCTACCGATAACAACGACATTCGCCCCGTGATGAACGGTATCTATTTTGACCTTCTTCCCGACTGCCTTGCTTTCGTGGCATCAGACGGCCATAAGCTCGTGCGTTGTCGTTACATGGGAATCAAAAGCGAGAACCACGAATCGTTTATCCTCCCCAAGAAGCCAGCGATGCTCCTTCGTGCCGTTCTCGACAAGAGCGAGGAAGAAGTCTCCATCAAGTTCAATTCCAACTGTGCGGAGTTCCATTTCCAGGGCGGCATGCTTTCGAGCACGCTCATCGAGGGCAACTTCCCCAACTATAACGCAGCCATCCCGACAGACAATACCAACGAGCTTGTCATTGACCGCAAGGCTCTCCTTGGCGCCATACGCCGTGTGTTGCCGTTCGCGAGCATGAGTTCACAGCTCATCAGGTTCCATCTTGATAATGGTTGCCTTGAGTTGTCGTCAGAAGACCTCGATTTCGCCACGAGCGCCAAGGAAAAGATAGTTTGCGAATATAATGGCATGCCATTGCAGATCGGATTCCGAGGCGACTTCTTCTCGGAGATTCTTAACAGCATAACAACCGACGAGATCAAGATGCTTCTTGGCGACCCAAGCCGCGCTGGCGTCATTTATCCGACGGAGCAGCCCGATGAGCAGGATGTGCTCATGTTGATTATGCCATTGCTTTTGGGTGACTAGAGCCATGCGTTTGAATCTTACAAAACCCCTGGTGGTCTTCGACTTGGAGGCCACCGGTCTTGACTTGGTCAACGACCGGATTATCCAGATTTCATATGTCAAGGTTTCCCCGGGCGACAAGGACGGTGAGGAGGAGCGGAAAAGCCTTTTCGTAAACCCGGGCAAGCCAATACCCGCTCTCGTGCAACAGCTCACGGGGATAACCGATGACATGGTGAAAGACGCGCCAACGTTCAAGCAACTGGCCAAGCAACTGGCCGACTCTTTCATGGGATGCGACTTTGCCGGTTTCAACAGCGACCGCTTTGATGTCCCCATGCTTGCCGAGGAGTTTCTGAGGGCAGGCGTTGATTTCGACTTCTCCAAGTGTCGCCTTGTCGATGCCCAAAACATTTTCCACAAGCGTGAGCCGCGTAATCTCGCGGCGGCCTACAAGTTCTATACGGGGCGCAAGATGGAAGACGATTTCCGCGCTCACCGTGCCGACCAGGACGCTGAGGCCACTTACCGTGTGCTCATGGGTGAACTCGACAAGTATGACCCGGCAAGCGTTGAGGAGCCCTCGCTGGCACTCCCCAACGACATGGATGTCTTGGCAGCTGAGTCGAGAATGAACAACAATGTAGACTTTGCGGGACGCATGGTATGGGAAGCCGTGAAAGACAAGGACGGCAATCCCGTGACCGACAAGGATGGCAACCCTGTGCGCCACGAGGTTTTCAACTTCGGGAAATACAAAGGCCACGTGGTTACCGACGTGCTTCATCGTGACCCGGGCTATTACAGTTGGATGCTCAACGCCGACTTCACGCTCAACACCAAGCAGGTGCTGACGCGCATAAGGCTCAGGGAGGCAAAATTGAACATGAATGCGTAGAGTCCTGTTCGTGTTTGTCGCTCTCGTGATGGTCTTGGCGGTAAAAGCCCAGGAACTTAACGCCAAGATCACCATCAACCACAATCAGATAAGTGGCACAGACGCTTCTGTTTTCGACAATCTGCAGCAAACCTTGACGCAGTTTGTCAACGACCGGCAATGGACCAGCCTGCAGTTTGCGAAGAAGGAACGCATTACGTGCAACTTCAACATCACGGTGACCAAATACGACCAGTCGACCGGAATGTTCACGTGCAAGGCCATCATCCAGGCCAACAGGCCCGTGTACAATGCTTCTTATAACTCTACATTATATAATAATACCGACAACGATTTCAATTTTGTTTTCAGGCAGTTCGACCAGTTGGAATTCAACGAAGAGACTATCGACAACCAGCTTACGGCCCTCTTCGCCTATTATGCTTATCTGATTATCGGCATCAATCTCGACAGTTTCTCGCCTCTTGGCGGAAGCGATGTCCTGGAGCGCTGCATGAATCTCGTGAACAACGCCCAGAACCTCGACTTCACAGGATGGAAGTCGTTTGACAACGATCGCTGCCGCTTTGCCATAATCAACGATTACCTCAATGGTGGCATGCAACCGTTCAGGCAGTTGCAGTATGATTATTACCGCAAGGGGCTTGACGAGATGGCGGCAAACGCCGACAGGGGACGGGCGGAGATAACGGCGGCGATAGAAAACGACTTGAAGAAATGCCATGAGAATCGCCCACAGAGCTTGTTGCCGCAGATATGGACCGACTATAAGCGCGACGAGCTTTCCAATATATACAAGGGCAAGGGCACGCCGAAAGAAAAAGAAACGGTCTACGACATTCTCTTCTCTATCAATGCCTCGCAAAACAACGCGTGGGAAAAGATAAAGCAATAAACAAAATGCTCAAACAACTTTACATAAAGGACTTCACGCTGATAGACGAGCTCAATATCCAGTTCAACCCTGGCTTTTCTGTCATTACGGGCGAAACAGGTGCGGGAAAGAGTATCGTGATAGGCGCGCTTCACCTTCTCTTGGGGCAGCGCGCCGACTCCAAGCAAGTGAAGTTGGGAAAGAAGAAATGTGTCATCGAGGCGCATTTCGACTTGTCGCACTACGACATGGAGTCGTTCTTCGACGACAACGAGATCGACTATGATGCCACCGATTGCATATTGCGGCGCGAGGTCAGCGAGAAAGGCAAAAGCCGTGCTTTCATCAACGATACCCCCGTGTCGCTAACCACTTTGCGTGACCTTGGCGACCAACTCATCGACATCCACAGTCAGCACCAGAACCTCTTGCTCCAGAAGGAAGACTTCCAACTCAACGTCGTGGACATCATCGCTGGCGACTCTGAGCTTCTCGCCAACTATAAGGAAAAATATTCAGTTTGGCTTCAGGCCAAGAAGGCTTACGCCGACTATGAGGAAGCGTGCAAGCGAAGCAAGGAAAACGAGGAATTTCTGCGGTTCCTGTTCTCCGAGCTTGACAGGGCGAAACTTTTAAAAGGTGAGGAACAGGAGTTGGAGCAACGCTCACAGACCATGAGCCACACCGAGGACATAAAGAGCGCTCTTTTCACGGCTTCGGAGGCGTTGTCGAAAGAGGACGCGGGCGGAATGGCTATGACGCGTGACGCTGCCGACAGCATGCGCGACATTGCCGAGGTGTATCCAGAGGCGAAAGCCATTGCCGATAGGCTTGACTCAGCTTACATAGACCTTAAAGACATCTCGCGTGAGATAGAGGGGTATCTTGAGGACGTTGATTTCGACCCACAAGAGCTGCAGACTATCAACGAGCGGCTGGACCTCATCTATTCGTTGGAACAGAAGTTCCACGTTTCTTCTTCCGACGAGCTCATTGCCGAACGGGATAAGATAAAGATGGAGCTTGACAGCATAGATGGCGGCTCGGAACAGCTTGCGGAGCTCAAGGCAGAGAGCGACAAGGCTTATGCCGATTGCCTTGCGGTTGCCAAGAAGCTCAGTGAGGTGAGGCGAAAGGCTGCCGTCAAGGTGGAGGAGGAGATGCGTGAAAGGCTCGTGCCGTTAGGCATTCCCAAGGTGCGTTTCGCCATCGATTTCAAGGAAGGCGAATGCACGGTGTCGGGAATCGACCGGGTGCGGTTCCTCTTCAGTGCCAACAGCAGCACGGCATTGCAACCTGTGGCGCAAGTGGCATCGGGTGGTGAGATAGCGCGTGTCATGTTGTCGTTGAAGGCGATGATAAGCGGAGCGGTGAAGTTGCCCACAATTGTCTTTGACGAGATAGACACAGGCGTGAGCGGCAGGGTGGCCGAGAAAATGGCGCAAATCATGCGGGAAATGGGCGATCGCAACCGTCAGGTAATCTCCATCACGCACTTGCCGCAAATAGCCGCCATGGGTACTACCCACTATAAGGTGAGCAAGGAGGAAATGCCGGAGGGAACCGTCAGCCACATGCGCTTGTTGTCGCAAGCGGAGAGGGTGGACGAAATAGCACAGATGCTTAGCGGAAGCAGCATCTCGCAAGCGGCAATTGACAACGCGCGCACGTTGCTTGACAACGCGCGATAAAACATAGGAACAATGATTAATCGAAATAAGACAACAATGAGAACAAAGATCATGCGGCTGCTATTGGCAATGGCGATAATGCTGCCAATGATGGCAAAGGCGCAGCCCGCCACTGTGAAGAAGGCCGCGCAAAGCGTTTTCTCCCTGACGACATATAACGCCGATGGCACCATTCATTCTTCATCGCATGGTGTCTTCACCGGAGCCGCAGACGAGGCCATTGCCATGTGGCATCCTTTCAAGGGAGCGTCGCGGGCCGTAATCATCGACAGCAAGGGCAAGCAGTATGACGTGGATGCCATGCTTGGAGTGTCGGAGAACTACGACGTGTGCCGTTTCAGGATTAAGGGCTATACCAACAGTGGCAGTGGGCTTCTTCCTACAGACGACAACTCGCTTGCCGCCCAAATGTTCATGGTGGGTTACGATACCAAGAAACCTGAGATAAAAAGCATATCGCCAGCACGAACGGAGAAGTTCATGACGGATTACAACTATTACGTCTTCAAGGATGAGGACGTGTCGGGAGCCATGTTGGGATGTCCCGTCGTCAGTGCCGACGGCAAGCTGTTGGGCATCATGCAGAGGCCCGAAGATGGCGGCGAGGCGTTTTCTGCCGACGCGCGCCTCACGACCACTTTCAAGCGTCTTGGATTCTCCATCAACGACCAGACCTTTCGTGCCACGGGCATTCGCGTAGCCTTGCCGCAAGAGCAAAAGGAGGCGTCGCTGATGCTCGTGCTTGCTGCAAGCATGACCGACAGCGTGAGATACAACGAGTATATCGACGACTTTATCCGCTATTTCCCGACGGCTACCGACGGCTATAATGCCAAGGCTACGCAACTTGTCAACTACGGCAAGCTTGCCGAGGCCGACGAGATGCTTCAGACCGAGACCAAGCGTGCCGCCAACAAGGATGTGGCTTACAGCAATTACGCCGCTCTCGTTTATCGTGCTTCTGTATATCGTGTTGACACGACGTTCGCTAAATGGAACTTTGACAAGGCTTACGACTTGGCAGGCGAGGCCTATAAGGTCAACCCCATACCAACTTATCAGCATCAGCAGGCGCAGGTGTTGTTTGCCAAGGGCAAATACAAGGAGGCGCTCGACTTGTTCACTGCCCTCCAAAAAACCGACCTTGGCAAGACTGGCGAGGTATACTACGAGGCTGCACAATGCAAGGCGCGCCTCAATGCTCCAAAGCCCGAAATCATGGCGTTGCTCGACTCGGCAGTCAGTGTTCAGCCTGGGCTTCCCTCGGCTTCCTACGTATTGGCACGAGGCAGGCAATATGACGTTGACGGCAATTATCGCCAGGCGTTCCTCGATTACTTGACATACGACTCCTTGATGAACTTCAATGCCACCGCTGATTTCTATTACATGAAATTCAAGTGTGAGATGAAGATCAGGCAGTATCAGCCGGCGCTCAACGACATAGCCCATGCCATTGTGCTCACTCGCACGGTGCCGCTCTATTACGCGGAGATGGCAAGCCTTCAGCTTCGCGTCAACCGCCTCGACGACGCGGTGAAGACCTGCGACATGGCCCTTGCCATCGACGGTGCCGACACGGTTTCCGACTTTTTCATCATAAAAGGCATCGCCCTTTGTGAGCTAAAGCAAAAGGAAGCTGGCTTGGAGGCGTTGAAAAAGGCGCAGGAACTTGGCGATGAACGTGCTGAGGACTTGATAAAGAAGTATTCAAAATGATGAATTGCTGATATTGTATATATTATATAATGTATGCCCACGAAACGCCATAGGATGTTTCGTGGGCTTTTTTTATGAAAAAAGAAAGAAAAACATGACAAAACTTTGTCAGAACTAAAAAAGTTACTATCTTTGCACTCGCAATCGCCGATATGGCTCAGTTGGTAGAGCAACGCATTCGTAATGCGTGGGTCCCCGGTTCGAGTCCGGGTATCGGCTCAATGTGTGTTTCGCACATTGTGCGGGATTAGCATATCGGTAGTGTACGGGCTTCCCAAGCCTGTGAGGCGGGTTCGATTCCCGTATCCCGCTCCGATGAACAAAGCGTTAGAAATCAGCAGGATCTGTTTTCTAACGCTTTGTTTTTTTTGTCCTTCTTCTTGCCCGTTTTTTGAGCCGTCACCTTTCCAGTGGAAAGCCATTGGCTTTTCAGTGCTATGCCGTCGTCGTTTCAGTGCTATGCCGTTGCCTTTTCAGTGGAAAGCCAAGGGGTCAGTAGGGGCTTTTCCGCTTTTCGCCCTTGACGTAGCCAACGATGCCGAGAAAAATGGCGATGACGGGCAAAATGTTGAGAAAGTTGTAGTTGGTTAGCCCGGTCGCGTAGAACAGGGCGAGGCAGATTGCCCCGCCGTAGACGAATGGCAACCCCACGTGGCGCATGGCCACGGCATAGAGCCTTGCCGCGGTCGCCCACGACTTCTTTAATATGGTAAATGTCTTTCGCATGACGCTAATAGTGTTAAAGCTTACCTTTTATAATATGTAGATGCAAAAGTACAAATAAAAACGTGCGCTTGGTAGTGTGGATGTTGAAATGAATGTTAAAAGATGAACAAAAGGATAGTTAGGTTATTGATATTCAGATAAAAAAGTGTACCTTTGCACCGCATTTTTGCAAAACAACAAATTATTCATTTCAAAGTAGTATGAATCAATACGAGACCGTTTTCATTTTGACTCCCGTTTTGTCTGATGAACAGATGAAGGAAACGGCCGCTAAGTTCAAGAAGCTGCTCACCGACAATGGTGCTGAGATTCTTAACGAAGAGGCTTGGGGATTGAAGAAAATGGCTTATGCCATTGAGAAAAAGTCAACAGGCTTCTATTGCCTCGTTGAGTTCAAGGCAGAGCCTACAGTAATTGACACCCTTGAGACCGGCTTCCGCCGCGACGAGAAGGTGATTCGTTTCATGACAGTGAAGCTCGACAAGTATGCAGTGGCTTATGCAGAGAAGCGTCGCGCAAAGCTGGGTAAAAAGTTGGAGGCATAATCATGGCAGAGCAGAACAACACACGCGCTAACAACAGTGAGATTCGTTATCTCACCGCTCCTTCCATCGACACGAGGAAGAAGAAGTATTGCCGTTTCAAGAAGAGCGGCATCAAGTATATCGACTACAAGGATCCTGAGTTCCTCAAGAAGTTCCTCAACGAGCAGGGCAAGATTCTTCCCCGCCGTATCACTGGCACTTCGCTGAAGTATCAGCGTCGCGTGGCACAGGCCGTGAAGCGTGCTCGCCAGATTGCGCTGCTTCCATTCGTAACCGATCTGTTGAAATAATAAGAAGGAGGCTAAGACATGGAAATCATACTGAAAGAAGATATCATCGGTCTTGGATACAAGAACGAGATCGTGAACGTGAAGAGCGGCTATGGCCGCAACTATCTCATCCCTACAGGCAAGGGCGTTATCGCTTCTGAGAGCGCAAGAAAGGTGCTTGCCGAGAACTTGAAGCAGCAGGCTGCCAAGCTCGCCGCCAAGAAGGCTGAAGCTGAGAAGCGCGCTGAGGCTCTCAACGACGTGACTATTACTGTGGCCGCCAAGGTGGCTGTTACTGGCCATCTCTATGGCTCAGTAGGTCCCGCTAAGGTTGCTGAGGAGCTCGCTAAGCTCGGCATCGAGATTGATCGCAAGATCATCACCATGCGTGAGGCACGCAAGGTGGGTGAGTTTGAGGCTACGGTTCATTTCCACAAGGACGTGGAGGTGAAGGTTCCTGTTATCGTCGTGGCTGAGAACCAAGAGCCTAAGGCCGCTGAGGCAGAGGCTCCTAAGGCTGAGGAAGCTCCCAAGGCTGAAGAGGCTCCTGTAGCAGAGTAATAGCTTTATATTTGCACTGTAAGGCAAACAAGCATAATGGTCCCATTCGCTCTAGTAGTGAATGGGATTTTTATTAAGAAAATCACACAAATTAACAATTTATATCAGAATTCTAAGATGAAAGCATTCGTTTTTCCCGGACAAGGCTCACAGTTTGTGGGTATGGGCAAGGATTTGTATGAGAACAACGCATTGGCAAAGGAGCTCTTTGACAAGGCTGACGAAATACTTGGTTTCAAGATTACCGATATCATGTTCTCGGGCACCGATGAGCAGCTCAAGGAGACCAAGGTGACACAGCCTGCCGTCTTCCTCCACAGTGTTATCTCTGCCCTTTGCCTGGGCGATGACTTCCAGCCAGCCATGGTGGCCGGCCATTCACTCGGAGAGTTCTCAGCCCTTGTGGCAAGCGGCGCTCTCGACTTTGAGGATGGCTTGAAGCTCGTTGCCGCCCGTGCCAACGCCATGCAGAAAGCCTGCGAGAAGAACCCTGGCACCATGGCTGCCATTATCGGACTGCCCGATGAGATCGTGGAGCAAGTGTGCGC
Organism: Lachnospiraceae bacterium; assembly: GCA_963660075.1. Lineage (GTDB taxonomy): Bacteria > Bacteroidota > Bacteroidia > Bacteroidales > Bacteroidaceae > Prevotella. The sequence goes on along the minus strand of CAVKWN010000054.1, from coordinate 7,437 downwards.
CGAGGTCAGCAAGGATGGCAAGGTTGTCGTGGCCGCCAACTACAATTGTCCAGGTCAGCTCGTTATCTCAGGCGACAAGGAGGCGATTGCCGAGGCTTGCGAGAAGTTGAAAGCTGCAGGCGCAAAGCGCGCGTTGCCTTTGGCAGTGGGTGGTGCTTTCCATTCTCCGCTCATGCAGCCAGCCAAGGAAGAGTTGCAGGCAGCCATCGAGAAGACACAGTTCTCTGCTCCTAAGTGCCCTGTATATCAAAATGTTGACGCGAAGCCTTACACGGATCCTGAGCAAATCAAGGCAAACCTCATAGCTCAGCTCACCAGCCCGGTGCGCTGGACAAAGAGCGTGCAGGACATGATTGCCAATGGTGCCGACGACTTTACGGAGTGTGGTCCTGGCAAGGCTCTGCAAGGCATGATTCATCGCATAGACAAGGCTGTTGCCGCTCACGGAATCGCCTGATGCTCGATGAATAAAAAGATTATCATATATCAAATCTTCACGCGCCTTTTCGGCAATCGTAACACTTCACGCAAGACGGACGGTACGCTTGCCGAGAATGGGGTGGGGAAGATGAACAACATTGATGTTGTCAGGCTGAGGAAGATACACGACATGGGCTTCACGCACGTGTGGTTCACGGGTGTCATCCGTCACGCCACGACGACAGACTACTCTCAATACGGTATTCCGCGCCAACACGCTTGCGTGGTAAAAGGCAAGGCTGGATCACCCTACGCCATTACCGATTATTATGACGTAGACCCCGATATAGCCGAGAATGTGCCTGAGCGTATGGCGGAGTTTGAGGCTCTCGTGCAACGTACCCACAAGGCGGGCATGAAGGTGATAATCGATTTCGTGCCCAACCACGTGGCGCGTGAGTATCATAGCATAAACCTTCCGGAAGGTATTAGCGACTTGGGCGCTGACGACGACAAGGCCAAGCATTTTGACATAAACAACAACTTCTACTATTGTCCTGGTCATGCTTTCGTGAGCCCGGTGGCTCCGGCTGACAATGAGGAACCTTATGAGGAGAAGCCTGCCAAATGCACAGGCAACGACAAGTTTAACGCCGAGCCAGGCGTATACGACTGGTATGAGACGGTAAAGCTCAATTATGGCGTTGACTATTGCGATGCCGGTGGCCGAAGCTACCACTTCAACCCCGTGCCCGACACGTGGAAGAAGATGACCGACATCTTGCTCTATTGGGCGGGAAAAGGCATCGACGGTTTCCGCTGTGACATGGTGGAGATGGTTCCGGCCGACTTTTGGGCTTATGCCACGGCTATAGTGAAGGAACGCTACCCTCTGCTTGTGTTCATAGGAGAGGTTTACGACACGAACCAATATCGCAGGTATGTGGCTTCTGGTTTCGACTATCTCTACGACAAGGTCGGAATGTACGATTGTCTCCGTGACGTGGTCTGTGAGCGCCGTCCTGCCAACAGCATCACGTGGTGTTGGCAGAGCACCGACGATATCAAGGATCACATGCTCTACTTCCTTGAGAACCACGATGAGCAACGCATTGGCAGCGACTTCTATTGTGGCGACGGAGCCAAGGCGGTGCCTGCGCTTGTGGTAGCCGCACTCTTGCAGAAGAATCCTTTCATGGTTTATTTCGGTCAAGAGGTTGGCGAGCGTGGCATGGACGAGGAAGGCTTCTCCGGCAAGGACGGGCGTACAACCATCTTCGACTATTGGAGCGTGGATTCTGTCAGGCGAGAGTTTTTCACCTCTGATGGGCTTACGGAGGGTGAGAAGAAATTGCAAAAGACCTATCGTGAGGTTCTGCGCATAGCCAACAAGGAAAAGGCGGTCAGGGAGGGAGAATGCTTCGACCTGATGTATGCCAACAATCAAACGTGGCAGTTCAACCCCAGGGAACAGTTCGCTTTCATTAGGAAGAAAGACGATGAGGTGCTGCTCATTGTGGTGAATTTCTCGCGTCCCGATGTACGCGTCTCCGTGGTTATACCTAAACACGCCTTCGACTTCCTTGGTCTGCCAGAACGTGAGGTTGTGGCTTCCGATCTCTTGAGTGGTGAGAAGCTGACATTGAACTTGGAAAAAGACGGGGCGGTGACTATGGAGCTGCCTCCTTATGGTGCGAAGATTCTTAAATTCAATATAAATATGAGAACAGACTCTTTAGCCCTTAACGAGCATGGCAAGGACGAGTTTCCGCCTGCTCATACCGCTGAGCATTTGCTCAACCAGTTGATGATAAGGATGTTCGGTTGCGAGCGGTCGGACAATGCCCACATAGAGCGCAAGAAGAGCAAGATAAGCTATGTTCTCGATCATAAGCCGTCGCGCCAGGAGGAGAAGGCTATTGAGGTTGAGATGAATCGCCTGATAGAGAGTGACATGCCCGTGGCGTATGACATGGTGGACCGCAACCATTTGCCAGAGGGTATATCGCTTGACCGCCTGCCGAAGGATGCGTCGGAGACTATACGCATAGTGCGCATTGGCGACTACGATGCTTGCCCATGCATTGGCAAGCACGTGAGGTCAACATCGCAAGTTGGCAAGTTCGTATTGCTCGGCACCAATTGGGATGAGATGAGCCATACGTTCCGAATCAGGTTCAAGGTGATACCCAACGCTTAATCCAGTTTGACATAAACGGAAAGACAATAAAAAATCGCCGCGCTTAAACAAGCGCGGCGGTTTTTTATACTGGTTACTTTGTTTCGATTTCTTCTTTCATGTCGATGAATTCTCCATTTGGGTCATAGAATTCATATTGCAGGAAAGCGAGTTTCTGTGAGGAGTAGACGTGTACTCCCAAACCATACTTCATCTGCCATTTGCGTTTAAGGCTCACGATGCCTTGGTTGATAAAAGCCGCAACGTATGGATGAACGTAAAGATAGAACTTCTTGATGCCTATCTTGTTGACGAGTTGGTCAATTTTTCTCTCAAGCTGATCCGTGAATAAGAAGCTGGCGCGTATTTTTCCTGTTCCTCCGCAGGATGGACAATCTTCTTCGACATTGACATCCATGGCAGGGCGCACGCGTTGGCGCGTTATTTGCATCAGTCCGAATTTGCTCAGCGGAAGGATGTTGTGTCGCGCACGGTCGTTTTGCATGTTCTTGCACATTCGCTCATAGAGCATTTGCCGGTCTTCGGCAAGGTTCATGTCGATAAAGTCGACCACGATGATTCCTCCCATGTCTCGCAGTCTCAATTGTCGGGCGAGCTCGTCGGCAGCTCCAAGGTTGGTGTCGAGTGCCGTGGCTTCTTGCCCGTTTTGGTTTTTCGACCTGTTGCCGCTGTTAACGTCGACCACGTGCATGGCCTCGGTGTGTTCAATGATGAGATAAGCTCCATGGGCATAGTTGACGGTCTTGCCAAAGCTTGCCTTGATTTGCTTTGTGACATTGAAATTGTCGAAGATGGGAATTTTCCCAGTGTACGTCTTTACTATCCCTGCCTTTTCAGGGGCAATCATTGACACATAGTCTTTTACTTCCTTACAAACATCCTCGTCGTTGACATAGATGTTTTCGTAAGTGGGGTTGAAGAGGTCTCGCAGCATGGCAACGGCCCTGCCGGTCTCTTCATAGATTAGTTGTGGACGGCGCTGTGTCTTCTGTGCCTTGTCGATAGCGCTCTGCCATCTGCTTGTGAGCACTTTCATCTCGGCGTCGAGCTCTGCCACTCTCTTGCCTTCCGCAACAGTGCGCACGATGACTCCACAATTTTTTGGCTTGATGCTCTGGATGAGTTGTTTCAGTCTTGACTTCTCCTCACCGCTCTTTATCTTCGACGAAACAGACACCTTTTCCCCAAAGGGGATAAGCACGAGAAAACGTCCGGCGAAACTGAGCTCGGCTGTCATGCGAGGTCCCTTGGTTGATATTGGTTCCTTCACGATCTGCACCAATACTTCTTGTCCCACTTTCAGCGTTTGCTGCACGCTTCCGTCTTTTTGCAATTCTGGTTGGCGTGAGGCTTTAGCGAAAGGGAAGGGGTGTTTCCGGTCGCTTTCAATCTGTTTGAGATACTTAGCGTAGGAGTTGAATTGACTACCCAAATCAAGATAATGCAAGAAAGCATCGCGTTCGTAACCTACATCCACAAAGCATGCGTTGAGACCTGGCATGAGTTTCTTAACTTTCGCGACGTAGATGTTGCCCACAGAGTAGTTTGCCGAGCGTGACTCGTTCTGGTATTCAACCAGCCTCTTGTCTTCCAGCAAGGCAATGGAAATCTCCTTAGGCTTGACATCGATAATTACTTCACTTGTCATTTCTGATGGTGTTTTTCTCTCAGTTGTCTCTCCGACAACTTGTTCAACAAATAAAAAAGGGGCAAGCCCTTAGGGCGAGCCCCTTTTGAAACTGTCTCTCGGGCTTACTTGCTCTTATGACGGTTCTTGCGCAGTCTCTTCTTACGCTTATGAGTAGCCATCTTGTGACCCTTTTTCTTCTTACCGTTTGGCATAATTGTAAAATTAAAATGTTGTGATATGAAAAATTTTCTTGTTGCTTACTCGCCTTTCATCTCGTCTACGAAGACCTTCGCTGGCTTGAAAGCCGGAATGTCGTGAGCCGCGATGGTGATGGTCATGTCCTTGCCAATGTCGCGAGCTGTCTTTGAGGCGCGATGCTTTATGATGAAACTGCCAAATCCGCGAAGGTAGACGTTCTCCTTCTTCTTGAGCATGGTGCTCTTCACAGTCTCCATGAAGGCCTCCACCACTACGGAAACCTCTTTCCTCTGCAATCCAGTTTGTTCAGCAATCTCGTTGATGATATCTGCTTTTGTCATCTTGTTAATTATCTGATTATATCTTGTTAATTTTCAAACTACTATACTGCCTGTCTTTCGAGTTTGCAAAATTACTAATTATCTTGGTTATAACGAAATCTTACGCTGGGTTTTTTCTTTTTTTTATATATTTGGCAGGTTCTCTCCTATCTTTCTTTGCAGCATTTTGGCCATTTTGATGCCACGGCGCGTCTGTCTCGCGATATCGTCTTGTATTGTGTTGAGGTCGTTGAACATCTCGCAAGCCGCCTTCTGGAAAGGGTTGGGCTTGCGCTTGCTCTTGTCGGCATCGGCGTTGACCATCACCTTGATGCCCTTCGGCACTATGCTTATGTCGACGTCGGCTCCAGCCATGACAGGCTCTCCATCGTAGTGGATTGGACCTTCTGACGAACGGTGTACGTGAAGGTGCCTTGTGCGGAAAGTCTTGATGCGCGAACTCTTGTTCAAGGTCTTGCTGAACATGTCTATCACGATCTGCGGAATTTCCATTATGTTGAAAGGCTCTATAATGACCACGTCGAGCAGTCCGTCTCTCATGCTGGCCTGTGGCGCGATGTAGGCATTGTTGCCGTATTGCGAGGCGTTGGCGCACGTCACGAGCATGGCCTTGTATTCTTTCGCGTCTTCCTCGGTTGTCAACTCATAAGTCTGTGGCCTGTACTTGAGTCCGGTCTCGAGCACTTGCTGCACATAGGAAATCAAGCCGCGTTTCCCTGACTCGGCGAACTTGAAGCTTATGAAGGCGTCGAACCCCAATCCGCAAGTGCAGAAGAACTTGTGGCCATCTATGAGACAATAGTCGAGGTCGTGGATGACACATTGGTTGATAATCTCTATGCTTTTCTTTATATTAAGAGGTATGAAGAGGTGGCGTGCCAGGCCGTTGCCGGATCCGCACGGGATTATTGCCAAGGCAGAGCCAGTGCCAGTAAGGCTTTGCGCCACTTCGTTGACGGTTCCATCACCTCCCACGGCCACGACAATATTAATGCCCTCTTCTGCAGCTTGGCGAGAGAGCTCGGTGGCGTGTCCAGCATATTGGGTCTCCGCGATGTCGTAACTGAACTTAGACTTGTCTAAATACATGTCTATGGCCTCGGGGATCTTAGACTTGCCAGCCGTGCCAGAGATGGGATTTATGATAAATCTTATCGTTGTCATTGGATAGCTTTTTAAAAGACAAAAATAACTCTTTTATTCATCAAAGAGCATGTTGATTTCAGATTTTTTGTTAAAAAGTGGTTTTCTTGTCAATTCTTTATTGTTTATAAAGAGATTTTTGTAACTTTGCAAACTGTTCATTACAAAGAAATTTCTTCACCTATTTTAAAATGGGACAACTAACAGAAAGATACAAGCAGTATCGTGTACCGCAAGAGTACATTGATAAAGGTGTATACCCTTATTTCAAAGAGATAACGAGTAAACAAGGGCCAGAGGTCGTCATGGATGGCCGTAAGATGTTGATGTTTGGCAGTAACGCCTACACGGGTCTTACAGGAGACCCAAGGGTTATCGAAGCAGGCAAGGCTGCCCTTGACAAGTATGGCTCGGGATGCGCCGGAAGTCGTTTCCTGAATGGCACGCTTGACATTCATGTCCAGCTTGAGAAAGAATTGGCTGAGTATGAGCACAAGGATGCCGCTCTCTGTTTCTCGACGGGCTTCACTGTTAACTCTGGTGTAATACCGACAATCGTTGGCAGGGGCGACTACCTTATTTGTGATGACCGTGACCATGCGTCTATTGTAGATGGACGTCGCCTTAGCTTCGCGACGCAGCTTCATTACAAGCACAACGACATGGCCGACTTGGAGCGCATTCTTGAGAAGCTTCCTCACGATGCCATTAAGTTGATAGTCGTAGACGGTGTGTTCTCAATGGAGGGCGACCTCGCAAAGCTTCCTGAGATTGTGGAACTCAAGCACAAGTACAACTGCTCCATCATGGTAGATGAGGCTCATGGCCTTGGCGTCTTTGGTGAAGGTGGTCGTGGAGTTTGCCATCACTTTGGCGTGCAGGATGAAATCGACCTCATCATGGGTACGTTCTCCAAGAGCCTTGCTTCTATTGGCGGCTTCATAGCATCTGATTGGGATACCATTAACTATCTTCGTCACACGTCGCGTACTTACATCTTCTCTGCGAGCGACACGCCTGCTGCCACAGCTTGTGCATTGGAGGCTCTCCACATCATTCAGAATGAGCCTGAGCGCATTCAACACTTGTGGGATGTCACAAACTTTGCCTTGAAGCGTTTCCGTGAGGAAGGCTTTGAGATAGGAGATACCGAAAGCCCAATTATCCCGCTTTATGTGCGTGACAATACCAAGACGTTCCTCGTGACGAAGTTGGCTTTCGACGCTGGCGTGTTCATCAACCCCGTGGTGCCTCCTGCATGCGCTCCACAAGACACTCTCGTGCGTTTTGCCCTTATGGCAACACATACCAAAGAGCATGTTGAGCGTGGTGTTCAGGTATTGAAGAAGATTTTCGTAGAGCAAGGAATCATAAAATAAGAAATGATATGGTCTTTACTCTTTCATGAAAGAAACAGACCATGTTGTTTGCTCTTTAAATATAATAAAAAGTATTGCTGTCCGCTAAAACTTTTTTGAGCATGAAAAAGATAGGGCTGGATTCCT
>CAVKWN010000053.1:0-22553 GCA_963660075.1 Lachnospiraceae bacterium | reverse complement strand
TTTGCATGATGATGTCGAGCAACTCGATGAAGTCGCGTATGACCTCACGGGGAGTGATGTTGTCGCTGGCTCCTATACGACCATACTCAACCTGTATGAAAGTGGTGAGGTCTGCATCGGTAAGCGTCCTCTCATAGCCATAGAGGGAGGCGTGAATGTCGGCAAGTTTCTCGGCAAGCACGAACATCTCCTCGTTTGAGAGCGGCTGCAGGCGTAGCACGGGGCCAAGATAGTCTTGATGGCCCTGCGCCACGAACTTGCCCTCAGAGAGACGCGAGCGCAACGCCTCGTAGCTATAGACGCCACGATGACGGTCTTCGACACACTGGGGCGTGCCACTCATGATGGTGCCTATAAACTGCGCCTTGCCTTGGAGCGCGTCGTTGTACATCGTGAGGATCTTCTCATAGTTGTATTGCCGGGAAATGGCATTGGGTATCTTGTAGATATTTACAAGCTCGTCGATGAAAATCATAAGGCCCTGGTATCCTGCCTGACGGAAGAAAAAGGCCAAGAGCTTGAGATAGTCGTACCAGTCGTCGTCGGAGATGATTACCGACACGCCGAGCTCCTGACGCGCCTCGGTCTTGGTGGAATACTCACCACGAAACCATTTCAGCACCCTGCCTTTAAGTTCATCGTCGCCTTCGGTGAATGCCCTGTAATAGAGGGTGAGCAACCGCGCGAAGTCGAAACCATGAACGAGCTCGTGCATCTGATGCACGATTGCCATGATGCGCTGCTCAACCAGTTGGGGGAACCTCGAATCGTCAAGGCTGACGCCAGACGTGTCGGCTGTAGAGGTCTGGACAGAACTAATCCACCTGTCGAGAACCATGGCGAGGGCTCCACCCTCTGGCTTTGACTTGACGCTCAGGTTTCTTATGAGCTCACGATAGGTGGCAAGGCCTTGCCCTTGGTTGCCATGAAGACGGCGCTCTGGCGACAAGTCGGCATCCACGACCACGAAACGGCGATCCATGACATAGTTGCGGATGGTCTGGAGAAGGAACGATTTGCCACTACCGTACTTTCCGACAATGAAACGGAACGAGGCGCCGCCCTCGCCAACAATGTCGACATCGTGGAGCAACGCCTCAATCTCCTTGCGCCGCCCTACGGTGACGAAAGGCAAACCTATGCGCGGCACCACGCCTCCCTTGAGAGAGTTGATGACACTCTGGGCTATGCGCCGCGGAATCTTTATATTTGAATTACACATTATTATATATTATTCTTTTAATGTCTTCACGATAATCCTCGATGAGCTGTATGCCGTCGCCATTGTCCTCTATCGCGATATCGCCTATCTTATCCATCATCTCATTGTTGATGTTCTCAACCATCACGCCCTCGGGCACGTGGATAGAGCGGAGATACTGATGCCAATCACCATCGGTGAGCAATAGCCTGAGGAAGGCGTGCTCTTGGCTTTCGCCCTCTTGGGGCGGTTGAGCGTGCATGGCCTCAGCTTCCTCTTGAAACAACTGGCTTGGGGTGTTATCCACTGGTAGTGTCAACTCAACGGGAACCGCCTCTTCCTCTTCAATGGTCATGCCATCGAGCAACTTCCCCTTTACGACATCGGCGTCGTTCCTGATACGGCCAAGCATTCCATAGTCGATCGACACCCTTCGTTTCTCTGCCTCTTCCTCAGCAAGTCTGCGCCTGTCCTCGGCAAGCCATGCCATGACCGCATCGTGTATCTGCTCACGATAAGGCAAGACGGCAGTCGAGGGTTTAAGGCGTGGCTTTACGTCGAGGGCCTCGCGAAGCTGACTGTCAACCTCTCGAAGGATCGCACCAATGAGTTTGGCAAAAAACGCACTGTTTCCAACATATTCGTCGCGCGTCCACAATCCACCACGGCAAAAATAACGATGAAACGGCGAGACTTCTATCTCCACGTTCCTGGCGGGGGACGGGTCATAGAACAACGCATTGGAGAACATTGTGGCTGAACGCTTGACACGTTTCCCGGCGAAAAGGGTTCCAATGCGGTGATGAAAGGTTTTTTCCAAGACGGGGATAATATGTTTCATAACCGCGACCGTACAACTGACAAGGCGCGCCCCTTCTTTCTTGAATAGCACACCCTTGCGTGGGTCATACTTACCAATGTCGCAAAACGTGGAGAACAGCGTTTGCTCGTCGACAGTGTCGCAAGAGGAAAGGATATCGACGATGTTGTCTTGCTCACGCTCTGCCTTAAAGAGTTCTGGGAAATGGCATGAGAGGTTATTGTATACCGCATAATCGCGAAGCCACGATGTCAGGTATTTGCTCAACTTAGGCTCGGCCTTCCGGTAACCATCGTTGATCTCGCACAATATCTCATAACCTTCTTCGGCGGTGTTGACCCCGACTTTCATCAGGGTCTCGTAAACATATACGAAGATATAGCTTAAAGACACGTCGGGAAACTTGCCCAAGCGAAGCTGACGACGGATGGCGAAATAGCTCCGCAACTGTGGTATCGACATGTCGCGGAACGACGGGAAGTAGCTCATGAAGCCAACGATGGGAGCGTCTTCCTCATAGTCGGCCATGAACAACGCCTGCTCATAAAACGCCTTCGCGCCCGTGATTCGCCAGGATTGCTCGCGTATCATCCGCAGAAGAGAACGCAAGGGCTCGCCTATGTTGGCATCACTTGCAACAGTGGCGGAGAAATCATCGCGTCTCTCAGGCTCTTCCGGAGCAAAGTAATCCCAACTGTGGATGCAGTCAAGACCATCAGGCAAATCATTGTCGTCCACTTGGGAGAAGTCCAAGTCCTCGTCAGTATAGAAGCTATCCTCGTACATTATTATATTATACTACGCCGACAATATCCATGACGCTCTTGCAACCGTGCCGCTCCAACCATGAGGCAATGCCATTCTTGATTTTCAAAGTGGCGGTGGGATCAATGAAGTTGGCGGTGCCAATCTCTACCGCTGTGGCACCTGCCATGAAGAACTCGATGGCATCCTCCGCGGTCATTATACCACCAAGGCCAACCACCGGAATCTTTACGGCTCGGAAAACATCGTGCACCATACGAACGGCAACGGGTTTCACAGCGGGGCCACTGAGCCCACCGGTGCCGATAGACAGTTTGGAACAACGACGCTCTATGTCGATTGCCATGCCCATAAGCGTGTTGATGAGCGAAACGGCATCGGCACCCTCTGCTTCGCATGCGCGAGCTATGTCTGAGATGTTGGTGACATTGGGTGAAAGTTTCACGATAAGTGTCTTGTGATATGCTTTCCTGACCGCTTTAACAACACTTGCTGCACCTTCACAAGTCACGCCAAAAGCCATACCTCCATCCTTTACATTTGGACAGGAAATGTTTAATTCGATAGCAGGAATCTTATCTAAAGAGTCAACTCGTGCGGCACATTCCGCATAGTTTTCAGGAGAGTTTCCGCTCACATTAACTATGAAATTCGTGTCAATATCTTTAATCTTTGGATAGATGTTTTCGCAGAAATAATCCACTCCCTTGTTTTGCAATCCTACACAATTAAGCATGCCTGAAGCAGTCTCCGCCATGCGTGGATAATCGTTTCCCTCGCGCTTTTCAAGGGTTGTCCCCTTTACAATGATGCCACCCAACTCCTCCAATGGCACCAGGTCTTGATACTCCAAACCATAGCCAAACGTTCCACTTGCCGTTAAAATGGGGTTGCGAAGTGAAAAATTATTTATCTTTACATTTAAGTCTACCATATTGCGTAATTTATTTTTACATTTTAAGTATTCCAGACTTCACCACAGCAGCTTGTCGATATTGAACACGGGACCATCTTGACACACCCTGAGGTTGCCTTCCACTGTCTTCTCCACACAGCACAGGCACGCGCCCAAACCACAAGCCATCATGTTCTCAAGCGATGCCTCGCAGCTAATGCCATTTGCCTTGGCATACTTGGCCACGGCTTTCATCATTGGCTTAGGCCCGCAGGTCTGGATGAAATCGAACTTCTCGCGTTGTAAGATGGAATGGTTGGTGACAAAACCTTTTTCTCCTTCCGATTCGTCTTCAGTGGTAATGTAAACAGGACCTATCTCCTTGAAAAAATCCAGCTCAAGCAAGTCCTTCGCCGATCTGGCACCCAAAAGAAAAGAAGGCTCGGCACCTTCTTGCTTCAACTTGCAACCTTGCCAAAGCAGAGGAGCCACACCTACGCCTCCACCAACGAGCAACACTTTTTTATGAGGAAGCCGGCTAAAACCATTACCAAGGGGCAAGAGACAATTAACAATGTCATTTTCGCGCAACTGACATAGGCGACGGGTTCCGTCACCTATACCTGCAACGAGCAACCACAATTCATTGCGGTCATAATCCACATAATTGATTGAGATAGGACGACGGAGAAATGTGCTTGGGGAGTTATCAATGCGCGTCTCCACAAACTGGCCCGGCATCATGTCGGGAAGAGTATTGTCGTGGGTCAACTTCAACAAGACATGATGGTCTGAAAGATGCGTCGCTGATACGACACGAAGGTCTAAACAATATTTTTTCATGGTTGTAAATTAAGTGAGGGTAGTCGTGATTACCTCTTCTTATATATAAGGTTCAACTTTACAACCACAAAGATAATTGTTTTATCCGTACGTGCCAAAAAAGGAAAGGGAAATTATTTTTTAGGAACAAAAGACTCCCAAGTTTGGTCGTCATAAAAGACTCTTATCTCGGTGATTTTACGCTGATGGTTGTTAATTATTTTGACAACGTTTTTCTCATTACTTGAGCTTCCCAAACCACTTTTATAGCCGCCCTGATCAAAAAGGGTAGAGGAATGAACAGGTGAGCCTCCCTTGCCTTGAACGACATTGTTTGAAGATATGACATCTCCAGACAAAGAGGGCGTTGATATTGTGGCAGCCGCCTGTTGTCGATTAACAGAAGCTTCTGCATCTGACTGGGTAGGAGTCTGCTCTTGATACATTGGACCTTTTCCATCAAAAAGCCATTCCATGGCAATGTCTGGGAAACGGGTATGAATGGCCTCATAATGTTTTAGGGTAGGCTGAGTCTTTCCACGAAGGAGCAAGCTCAGGGTTCCTTCGTTGATGCCTGTCTCGGTTGCAAACACTTTATTGTTCATGCGCTTGCTGTCCATTATCTCCTTGATTCTATCCTTCAGATTCTCGTTTTCCATGATTCAAGTGTATTTTGGGGGCAATAATGCCTTTTCTCTTTATATTTGCAAAGTTAAATCTATTTTCTGAGAAAAACAACTTTATAAAGAATAATTTATAGTTCCTAAACTTTATCTTTATAAACGACAAAGACTTAAATTTAGCTTTAATAACCACGTATTACTCTTTTAAATTTATAACTATAAATTAACAGAACATTTAAAGACTTAACCTATTAAAACACAGAATTTTAGTAAATCTTTGGCTATAATTGTAATATCATATCTTTATAATCATGGCCTTTATAATATATGCACTATTTTTATATAAAATCATGCCGTTTAGATGGGACAAATAGCCTAGGTTCCCAAGATTTAACTTATAATATATTGATTATACGCTATTTACGCTTGTATACAACTATTGTATATTTATTTCTTCATCTTTATAAAACTAAAACTTTAGATTTGTAACGCTGGTAAAACTCACAAAGAATCGGTTTATATTCCACAATAACATTTTACTTAGCTAAATTTTAAGCTTGCCTTGGTTTAAATTTAGTTTTTCAAAATTACAACTACTAAACCATAACAATTCTTAATAATAAATTCCTAGCTGACAAAGCTTCCGTTTTTTGCATGGTTCCATTTTTCACGACCAGTTAGTCACATGGTTGGAAATAATCGATTCTCAAAAGCTTTATTTCAGGCTAACTCACATATTCTCACCGATTTAGACCTAAAAAAAGCGTCCACGAGGACGCTCAAAATAGAATAAAACAAGCCTTAAAAGAGGGTTTTTCAGTGCAATATAAAGAAGATTAGCTCCTTCATGAGGTCTCCAACAGGGGTAGAAGGATTGTCTAAACCCTTACTTTTAGCGTCAATCTCTCTCAATTTCTGAAGAATCTGCAAAGTCTTCCTTCCAGTGTAATTTCTCATACCAGTAAGATAGTCTTTTATGCCCCAGGCATTCTTCATGTCGAGGTATGCCGCCAAAGCATTTTGGTCTTTATTATTGGGCGCATAATAAGCAAGCATCAAGTTTTGGAAGTAAGCAAACAGGAGAGGCAGGAATGAGAATAGGGAGCCTGCTTTTGGGTTATTGTCAAAATATTTGATTATCATATTTGCCTTCAACACATTGCGGTTTACTATCGCGTCACGAAGTTCAAAGGAATTGAAATCCTTACTTACGCCAATGTTCCTCTCTACCATTTCTGGCGTAACCCTACTTTCACCTGACGGCAAAGAAATAACCAACTTGTCAAGTTCCGAATAAAGACGATTAAGGTCCGCGCCAATATTGTCGGCTATCATCGTCGCACTCTTGTCGTCAATGCTAAACTTCTTCGCCTGGAGGTAAGAGCGTATGTGTCCGGGCAATTGCCACTCACGCAGCTTCTTGCTTTCAAACACCACCCCATTCTTCTCCACAGCCGAGACGAACTTGGACCGCCTGTTCATAACCCCATTTTTATAGCAAACCACAAGTATGGTCTTCGGCTGCGGATTTTGCGCATAGCGTTCAAGCCTGTCCATTGAGCGCAATCCTTGAGCCTCTTTAACGATAATCACCTTTTTCGGAGCCATCATAGGGAACTGCATGGCAAGGTCGGCAATCTGGGAGCCTGACACATCTGCCCCAAACACCACAGTTTGGTCAAAGGCCTGTTGGTCGGCCGGCAAGGCGTGAGACTGTATATAGTTGCTGATTTGATCTATATAATACGACTCTTCGCCCATCAATATATATATAGGTGCGAAGACATTATCTTTAAGATCATGCATGATGCCATCGAAAGTTGGCGCAGTTTTTTTCTCTGCCATAGGCTTTTACTATTCAGATAATTTATTATCTTTGCAAAGTTAATAAAATGATTCGACTAAACCTTCCTTCGTTTGATATAAAAACACGCGTCACTGATGGTCGCAACCAAGTGTTCGACCCTCTACGCAGACGTTGGGTAGCCTTGACCCCTGAGGAATGGGTGCGACAGCATTTCATCCATTGGCTAACCAACGCTCTTGGCTATCCCCAAGCCTTACTCGCAAACGAAGTCCAGCTACACATAGGATTGAAAACGTTGCGCGCCGACAGCGTACTCTACGACCGGGAGCTTCACCCAAAGATGATCATTGAGTACAAAGCACCCACCGTACCCATCACTCAACAAGTCTTCAACCAAATCATGGCATACAATCTACAGTTGCGCGCCCCCTACCTCGTAGTTTCAAACGGCGTTAACCACTATTGTTGCAAGCTGGATGAAGTTGGTAAAAAATATTTATTCTTACAAGTAATGCCTCGTTATGAAGAAATTTGACAAATAAGCATTGCTTTTATTAGCACCGAACAACTTTATTCTTCATTTCCTTTCCGACTACACAATTAATTCGTATCTTTGCACAACGAATGTACGATTGGTGTTTTGCACGCAATAACGCAAATACACAAGACCACAATTCAGCAACAAGTACCGATTGTACGCAACAACGCAATACCACAATGCATTTTGCGCGCAATAAAGCAATACAACAATACTATTTGCGCGCAATCAATATTTAACTATTGTGCGCAATAGTACAAAACAAATTGCGCGCAAATATACAAGCTAAATTGCACGCAAACACACAGTCGCCGATAAACTATTGCGCACAATTCCACAATCCATATTGCGCGCAACAATGTAGTGGTTATTGCGTGCAATTCATCAAGTATAATTGCACGCAAACAAGCATTCAGGCAAAGGTGCTATTGCGCAAACGCATGAAAGACAGACAATATTATAAGAAACAAGTATAATGGAAGTTCAATCAACAATTCACCAACTGTCAGACGTAGTCTCAGTTACCAACTTCAAGGGCGGTGTAGGAAAGACCACCACGGTACAGACCCTTGCCGCATGCTTACACAAACTTCATCCTCAAAAGAGAGTGATAGCGATAGACCTTGACCCACAATGCAACCTTTCCTTTCTTCTCGGATGGAACGATCTAAGGAAGACCCTACCCGAATACGCCCGCATGACCATATATGATGCCATGACAAAGGTGGCAAAAATCCCTGTGTACACTTCGCCGGAAGGCATCTATTATGTACCGGGGTCCTCGGAGATGCAAAACATCGACGTTTCGCTCTTTGGCCAAAACATCCCACGCCTCGTGCTTGCAAAGTGCGTGATGCAAGGGTATTATAATTTGACAAACGGAGCCATCGACGATAAGACAGCCACGGGCAACGTGTTCACCGATTTCGACTACATGCTCATCGACTGCCCTCCTTCGCTCTCACAAAGCACGTGCAACGCCATGGCAATGGCAACGACGATGCTTGTCCCTATCCAGATGGAAGGACTCAGCGTGACGGGTGTCGGAAGCATCCTTGAGCAGGCAAAGCAAATAAAGAAAGAGCTCAATCCAAACCTTGCCAACATGCTTCTCTTGCCCACGATGGTCAACAGTCAGCTTGTCATCACGAATGAGCTGCAAGACTTCCTTGAAAACAATTTCGACGACTCCCTCATCCCCACCCCAATCCATCGTTCGGTGAAAGTGGCTGAGGCTCAAACACGAATGACCAACGTCATCGACTATGCTCCCTCATGCCGCGCTGCAGAGGATTACATGAAGGTGGCAAAGACGATTTTCGGAGAGGAGTAATCGTCCATCCATTCGGAAAAACGCCCCACTCCACAGTTCTACAAACATCAAGAAAACAAGAAAATGAAGATAACAAGAAACAAGAGCAGCTTGCAAGACCAATTGGCAAAGATGTTGCAAGCCGGCAAAGAAAACGTAGACAACTCTACTGATAATGAGAGCGTTGAACAATTGCCACAAACTGCATCATTGCACACAAACGCACAAGTAAACATCAATCATCCTGAGCCCGAACACACTCAAGAAAAGGACTATACGCCAATAGCTCAACAGCAAGAGCCTCAGCAGGTGACCCTAGAGGATCTCCCGCAGGAGGAAGAAGTGGCAGAAGCGCCAACGCCAAGGAGCTATCGCCCAAGAACCGCACCTGTTCGTCCACGTTCAAGAAAGGCGGAAGAGGCTCCACGCCTCAACGCATCACAACGTCACGAGGTTCCAGATCGCAATGCCAAGTTCGCTGGCGAGCCGATAAAGAGCGTCGGATGTCGAATGCCACAATCGCTTTACGCCAGAATGCTTCAATACAAAGCCCTCAACGATACGCAACTCAACCGTATCACACTCAACGACATCATCATTGAGGCCGTAGACAAGTATCTCAGCAAGATAAAGTGATTCATCTACACACAAGATAGGGTAACAAAGGCTGTAAGCCCCAACAGCCCTACAACCTGCAAGAGAGAGATATGAACATAGGCCGAGCACGCTCAAAGAAGAGCAGATTCGAAGCAATATACACCACACACTATGTGCGGCTATATTACTTTGCCTTGCACATCATCGACAACGACGATGCGTGCAAGGACTTGCTCAGCGACGTGTTTGCCAACCTGTGGAATCACCTCGACGAGGTAGACGACAGCAACATTAAGTCATATCTCTTTTCAGCCGTACACAACCATGCCGTCGACCTCATGCGGCGCGAAATGCGGCAAACGCTGTACAATGAAGAATATCTGCGCGAGGCGGAGCTATACTACTCCGAGATGCCCGACAACTGCGACACCGACCGCCTCGTAGCGCAGATGTTTGCCCAGCTCTCTCCTCCCACCGACCAGATACTGCGTATGTGCTATCTGCAGCGGATGAAATATGCCGAAGTGGCCGAGGCGTTACAGATCAGCACGAGCACGGTGAAGAAACACGTCTCGAAAGCATTAAAAATCTTAAGAGAACTTTATAAAGACAAAAAGCATACCCGATTTTCTTAATCGCACGTCTATATATAAAGGTAATAGCAAAGCCAAACACAGATGAACCACGACACACCATCCAGCGAAGACTTCACGAGAGAAGAGATTGCCCTGCGCAGTTGTTTGCTCCGCCAGGCTCATCCCGCCCCCGATGTGGAAGGAGAGTTTGAAGCCTTCATGCAGCGTCCCGACATCAATACGCGCCACCGCCATCTCACAGTAGCCCTGCGCGTCGTGACCGCCGTGGCTGCCGTGGCCCTGCTGTGCATCTGTCTGCGTCCGCTGTTACATAGCAACCACATCCACGTAGCAGAAGGAGCCGTCGTGGCCTACGAGGCAAACGATGGCACCGCCGACCGCCAAATCACCTTGCAACAAGACAACGAGACACCGCAGGCCGTAAGTGCCACACAACTGAAGCGTGTCTCCACCTCAACGACTACACAACGGTATACCGTCGCCACGCCACAAGGTGCCATTGCCGAAGTGACCCTTGCCGACGGCACCACCGTGTGGCTCAATGCCGGCAGCCGACTCACCTATCCAGCACAGTTCAGCGGACATACGCGCGATGTCACGCTACAGGGCGAAGCCTACTTCAAGGTGACTCACGATGCCAGGCATCCCTTCCTCGTGAAGGCAGGCGACGTGACCACCCGCGTGCTCGGCACGGAGTTCAACGTGCGGGCCTACTCCCCTGCCGACACCCACGTCACCCTGCTCGAAGGCTGCGTCGAGGTGACCCACGAGCACGACACAAAGCGAATCGCTCCTGGAGAAGACGCCAGCGTCGGCAACAACGGCATCATCGTGAGCGAGACCGACACCGAGCGCTTCACGGCATGGAAAGAGGGCGACTTCTATTTCGACAACGAGACGCTTCTCACCATCGCACAGGAGATAGGCCGCTGGTACAACGTGAGCGTGGTGTTCAACTCGCCCGAAAAGATGCACACTCGCATCTTCTTCGCAGCCCCCAAGAACAGTGACATCAACGACATCGTAGACTTGCTCCACAGCATGGGCAAAGCCCAGGTGGAATACGACGGTCACCAAATCACCATAGAATAACCGATACAGAGAGCATATGTCACAGATGGCATATGCTCTTTTTTTTAGTACTTCACAACACTATTGGGCAAAAAGTCCACGCGAAGTGCTCGCCAGCGCCATCTTCAATCTATAACTTGCGGCGTGCGTAATCGGCAAGATCGACCCTAAACAATCTTTTTGCAACTTTTTTTTGCACTTTTTTATGAAAACCGTGCCCGATTTCAGTTTTTGTTCGTCTCACTGTATATCTAAGAGAGAAAAAGAATAACTTTAAGTAAACAGGATGTCACTTTTTATGAAGAGAGAGAAAAAGAGAACCTTCCTTGCTTTGCTGCTGCTCACTATGCTCACCCTGGGCATACAGGCACAAGACCTGAGCAAGAAGATGAACGCAACGTTCAAGAACACACCTCTGTCGGAAGTGCTGAAGACCATCGGCAAGAAGACGGGGGTAAGAGTGGAATTTGCCTACGACGACGTGAACGGCTACAAGGTGAGCACGCAACTCACGGGAGTGAATGCCGAAACGGCCGTAAAAACCGTCATCAACGGGCATCCCCTCACCTACAAGGTGGTGGGAGGCAAGTTTATCATCGTCTCACGCAAGGCCTCGGTCACTCGCACCAGCAACATCGTAACGAAAACCGCAGACGACGCCAGCAACAACACCAACAACGACCATGACAACGATGTCGTCACCGTCAAGGGCACAGTGCTCGACGATACGGGCAACCCCGTGATAGGTGCATGGGTGTCAATGGATGGCAAGCGCGGCGGAACCACGTCCGACGTCAACGGACGTTTCTCGCTCGATGTGCCTGGCAACTTTTCGGGTTACCTCACCTTCAGCTACATCGGCATGAGGAAAGAGCGCGTACGCGTGAACAAAGGCCACGGCAAGCAGACGCGCGTGGTGCTCCACGAAGACGCAGCCACACTCGACGATGTCGTCGTGACGGGTTATCAGGTGCTCGACAAGCGAAGCCTCACATCCGCCGTCACCTCCGTAAAAATGGAAGACCTGGAACGTGGCGACATGAGCAGTCTCGACCAGATGCTCGAGGGCAAGATTCCCGACCTTCTCGTCACCAACAACTCTGCCGAGGTGGGCGTGTCTCCGAAGATTCGCATCCGTGGCACGTCAACCCTCATCGGCAACCGCGAACCCCTCTGGGTAGTCGACGGCATCATCGTGCAGGACCCCGTCGACATAGCCGCCGAGGAACTCAACGACCCCGACTACGTGAACCGCATCGGCAACGCCATATCCGGCATCAACCCGCAAGACATCGAACGCATCGACGTGCTGAAAGATGCCGCTGCCACGGCCATCTACGGCACCAAGGCTGCCAACGGTGTCATCGTGGTGACCACGAAGCGCGGTTTCGAGGGCAAGCCGCAGGTCAACTACTCTGCCAACGTGACCTACAAGCGCCGTCCGCGCTACTCCGACAATTCTATCAACGTAATGAGCTCGAAGGAGCGCATCCAACTCTCGCGCGAACTGGCTGCCTCGCACTATCATTGGGACAGCGACGTGACGCTTGTGGGATACGAGCAGGCACTCTACTCGCTCTACAACAAGGACATCACCTACAACGAGTTTGTCAACCAGGTGTCTGAAATGGAAAGCCAAAACACCGACTGGTTCGACCTGCTCTGTCGCGACAGCTGGTCCACGCAGCACACCGCCAGCGTGAGCGGCGGCAGCAAGCGCTCGCGCTACTATGCCTCGCTCGGCGTCAACCAAGACAACGACGTGATAAAGGTCAACAGCAACAAGCGCTACACGGCCTCGATGAACATCGACAACACGTTCAGCAAGTTGCTCACCGCCTCTTTCTCGTTCAACGGCTACCACTACGCTCGCGACTACTACCAAGACAACCTCAACCCTCTGGATTATGCCTACACCGCCTCGCGCGCCATCAACCCCTTCAATGCCGACGGCACATATGCCTACTACGAGAAGCGGCTGTCGTCAAATGAAACATACAACTATAACATCCTCAACGAGCTCGACAACAGCTATAAGAAGCAGGTGGTCAACTCGTTTACGGTGACCGCCAACCTCAAATTCACCTTTGCCGACTGGCTCTCGGGCAATGCCATCTTCTCCATGACCAACCAAAACACCGACATCGAGGGTTATTGGGGCGAAAAGACAGCTCACGCCGCGGTGCTGCGTGGCAGCGAATACGGCGAAGACATCGAATACAAGTACAGTTCCAAGATGCCTCAGGGCGGCGAACTCACCAAGAACGACGTGAGCGACCTCAACTGGACGGCACGCTTCCAGCTCGACGCCAACAAGCGGTTTGGCGAAGACGAGCGCCACAACGTGTATGCCACGCTGGGTATCGAAGCCAACTCCGACAAATACAAGAGCTACCAAACCGTGAACCGAGGCTACTATCCCGACCGTGGCAAGACCTTCGTGACCAACATCGACCCCACCGTCTACACCACCTACGCGGCATGGCTAACGAGCAACGTGCCCACCATCACCGACAACATCACCAACACGTTCTCCACATATCTCTCTGCCACATACGCCTACAAGAGCCTGTGGCGAGTGAACCTCAACGGACGTATCGACGGATCCAACAAGTTCGGCGACCGCAGCAACGAGAAGTTCCTCCCCATCTGGTCGCTCTCGGGCAGTTACAACGTGGGCGAGCTCATCAATGCCACGTGGGTCGACTACATGTCGGTGAAAGCATCGTATGGTTTCCAGGGCAATATGCTCAACTCGCAGTCGCCCACTATGACCATAAGGAAAGGCACCATGGACAGCTACTACAATGAGTTCACGGCGACAGTCTACAGCCATCCCAATCCCGACCTCAAATGGGAGAAGACCTCCTCGTGGAACCTCGGTCTCGACATGAGCCTCTTCGACCGCACCCTCGAAATGGAAATCAGCGCCTACTACAAAAAGACCAAGGACGCCTTCATGACGAAGAAAGTGTCTACCGTCAACGGCACCTCCTCCTATGTAATCAACGGCGGCGACGTGACCAACAAGGGCTACAGCTTCGACGTGACCTACAACGCCATACGCAACAAGAACTTCCGTTGGACGCTCTCAACCTCCATCTCTAAGGTCATCAACAGCGTCGACTCGCGTCCCGACGCGCAGACCTACGACCTCAGCGACTTCCTCACGGGCAACGCCTTGGTGGAAGGGAAGTCGGTGAACACGTTCTACAGTTACAAGTTCCTCGGCCTCAGCCCCAAAGACGGAGGCCCGCTCTTCGACGACTATGCCGACAACCCTGCCGCATTGCGCGGTCTGAGCAAATATGATGTTTACACCACCGTGCTCGAAGCCTCGGGCAAGCGCGATGCCGACATCCAGGGCAGCCTCACCAACACGTTCCGCTACAAGAACTGGCGCGCGTCGGTGTCGCTCGGCTACAGTCTCGGAGCCAAGACGCGCCTCTTCGCCATGTATGGCAGCGCAGCCTCCGGACAAGCCTATGGCACGGAGATGTATCCCGAGAAAAACTATAGCCGCGACTATCAGGACCGGTGGATGAACCCAGGCGACGAGACCAAGACCAACATCCCCGCGCTCATCGCCTACAACACCGACGCCTACTGGAAGTACAGCAGCCATTGGACGCAGACCAACCAAGTGGCTTACAGCGACATCCCCACCATTGCCGACAACTATTGGGACATGTACGACTATTCCAACATCCGCGTGGTGAGCGCCGACTACCTGAAACTGCAGAGCGCCAGCATCACCTACGAGATGCCGTCGGCCACACTGCACCACATCGGCCTGCAGCGTCTTGCCGTGACCCTCTCCGCCTACAACCTGTTCTGCATCTGCGACAAGCAGCTCAAGGGACAGACACCCACACAGGGAGGATTCTCCACCATCCAACTCAGCGACCGCCCGAGCTTCTCGCTGGGCCTGAACGTAACATTCTAAACCAACCACTTCACATGAATCACAAGATATCAACATATTTAGCGGCAGCAGCCATGGCCACAACCATGTTCTCTGCCTGCACCAGCGGCTTCATGAAGGAATATTCGCAAGACCTGAGCCGCGTGCAGTCGACCGACGACCTCAACGAGCTCATCGTGGGCGACTGCCTCATGCCGAAAGCACTTTTCGAATACAGCGGCTCCTCATTCAGTTACCAGAACCCCAACTATGCCGTGCTCCACTTCATGGGCGACGAAATCCAGGAAAACCTCTACATGGAAGGGAACAACGACATCCTCGAAGTGAGAAACAAATATTACCCTTACTTCACCTGGCAACAAAACGTCTACATCGACTATGAAGGCAAGACCACACTGAAGAGCAACGAACTGAACTACTGGTCGCTCGCCTACGAGAAGATCAACAACTGCAACATGGTGATCGAGGCTGCCGACGAGCTCTCCGTCACTTCCGACAACGACAAGATGAAACTGCGCCGCATCAAGGGCGAGGCGCGTTTCCTGCGCGCCTTCTACTATCTCACGCTGGCCAACCTCTACGGCAAGCCCTACGCGCCCTCCACAGCCTCTGCCACCCTCACCGTGCCATTGAAGACGTCGGGCAAGGTGGAGAACGCTGATTTCGCCCGTGCATCAGCTGCCGACATGTACGCGCAGATCGTTGCCGACCTCGAACAGGCCGAGCAAGACTACGAGGGCAACACCGAGGCTCTCTCCATCTACCATGCCAGTCTCGATGCCATCTACATCCTGCGCAGCCGCGTGGCCCTCTACATGCAAGACTGGCAAACGGCAGAGACATACGCCAAGAAGGCTCTCGACAAGAACGACTACCTGCAGTCGACCATCGGCATGAACGAGTCGTCCTACCCCATCAGCAGCGACAATGCCGAAGTAATCTATTCCAATGGAGCCAGCTGCTTGGGCAACATGCTCTACTGCTGCCCCGGAAGGGAATCGGGATGGAGCGACTATCGTCCCCTATACACCATTTCCGACGACCTGTACAATCTCTACGAGAGCAACGACAGTCGCAAGACATGCTACATCACCACTCAAGACGACCCCAACAACAACGTCCCCACCTATCACAAGATAAACAACAGTGTGGCGTCGGCAGGCACCTACAAGAGCGTGAGCGACGTGTTCAGCATACGCACGGCAGAGGCTTACCTCAACATGGCGGAAGCCGAGGCGCAAATGGGCAAGGACAGCGAGGCGTGCAAATGGCTCGACAAGCTGCGCTACAAGCGCGTCGAGGGCAACACGCCCCTCAACCTTACCGGACAGCAACTCGTCAACTTCACGCGCGACGAACGTGAGCGCGAGCTCTGCCTTGAGGGTCACCGATGGTTCGACCTCCGACGCTACATGGTGGACGAGAAATATCCCTACAGCAAGGAGATTACCCACACCATGACGGTGCTGAAATATGAAGGTTGGGACTACGTCGTAGACCATACCAGCTACTACACGCTCGAGAAGAACGACGATGCCTATACCCTCGACATCCCCATCGAGGAGCGCGACTTCCAGCCGAGCATAGGCAGCAATCCGCGCCCGGTGCGCAACGCCGTGAAAACCACAACACCCAACGACTAACAAAGACACATACAAGACATGAAAAAGATATTCCAAGCTCTCTTTCTCGCCTTGGGCATCACCGTAGGCCTCACCGCCACGTCATGCTCCAGCGACGAAGACACCACACCAAGCCTCGCCGACACCAACGGATTCGCCCCTGCCGACGACGACAACAGCGATGAGGCCAACCTGCGCCGCTCGTTTGCCAAGGAAGTGGGCAGCTACCTGCTCTTCAACGACACCCTCACCAAGCAGCAAGTGTCGGTAGACGCCAACGGCAAACCGGTGTACAAGGTGGAGACCGTAGACATCAACTACGTCATGATGGGCTCCTCCGCCAATACCTACAAATATACCTACAAGTATCTCGCCAACGCCTACAAGCAGAAGGCTGCCGAAGCCTACAAGCGCACCCTGGGCAAGAAGCTGGGCAATATAAACCCCTACTCCGTGCTCCTCGTCGACAGCATCAACAAATGGGAGAGCTACGACGGAGTGTATGAACTCACAGGGCAGGAGTCGTATCTTCTCGGCGAGCGTTGCTATGTCTTCAGCATGAACGGCGGCGAGGCATATACCGACGACACCTACTTCGACGGCATGTTCGAGAACATCCTCTGCGACGTGTTCATCAACAAGAGCGGGCTGCTCGCCGACTACTGGTCGCCAGTGGAAAAGCTCATCGACAAATACAAGACCGACTTGGGCTACAACGAGGTGTACGACAACGACGTGGCACGCTCCTTGGGATTCCTCTACGACTGGAACAGATACTTCTTCTGCATTAAGAAGGCCAACGACCTGGCCAACTACGTGCATGCCGTGTGCACCTACAGCGAGGAAGAGTTCGAGCAGGAGTTCGCCGCCTACCCCGTCTGCATAAAGCGATTCAAGGCGCTGCGCAATGCCATCCTCTCCGAGGGCGTAAAGCTGGACAAGTAAACACAACATGACATAAAAGAACACACATGAAAAAGTATATATGCATGATGGCATGGGCAGCAGTCGCCGCCTTCTGCCTCACCGCCTGCGGCAACGACGACGACAAGTTGCCAACGGTGACACCGTCCGCCTCAGGCACCATGACCGACAACGACGGCAATGAATACCACTGGGTGAGAATAGGTTCGCTCGACTGGATGACCGAGAACCTGCACGATGGCATTCCCTTCTATGAAGACATCTACAACGACAGGTACGGCTTCTACGGGCTGAGCATCGGCACGCTGGACGAGGCAAAAGAGCAGTATGCCAACTATGGCAACTACTACTCGTGGCAGGAAGCCGTGGACAATGCGCCCGAGGGATGGCGTCTGCCTACCGACGACGACTGGAAGAACCTCGAAACCACGCTGGGCATGAAGCCGTCTGACCTCGACCGCGAAGGGTGGCGCCCGGGATGCTCCACGCTGATGACACAGAAGAACGAGGGCACCATGCTCAACTTCGTCTATGGCGGACAGATATGCTACTACAGCTGGCAGTATGCCATCTCCCACGACTGCGACTACGGCTACTACTGGACGGGCACCAAGACGTCTGTCAATGGCGAGGACGCTGCCTACGCCCGCATGTTCACCCCCGGTCAGAACGCCGTCAACCGCCTGCAGATTCTCCATGCGGAGCATTTCCTCAACGTGCGCTACGTGAGAGATGCCAAATGACACAATCAATCTCTAAAGATAAAATGAACACAAGACCCTATCTGCTGGCCGCCGCGCTCCTCATGGGCACGGCGGTTTCGGCCCAGACCGCCTTCAAGGTGAGCGGCACCGTCACGGGGCTCACCGACAGTTGCCGCGTGACGCTCATGGAAGACGAGGGCTTGAAAGAAAAGACATTCGGCTCCACCGCCTTCAAGGGCGAGCACTTCGCGTTTGAGGCGAAATGGAAGGCTCCCTGCATGGCGCGACTCGTATTCTCCACGAAGAACGCCAAGGGCAACTGGATACGCCGCACCTCGCTCCGCCTGATGACGGGCAACGCTCCCGTCTGCGTCGCCATCAGCAAGGACGACATGCTCGGCAACGCCTACGATGTGGAGAAAGAAGCACGCGCCACCGTCACTTGCGACCGCAGCCAACAGGAGTACAAGCTATATCTCGACCACATGCGCCAATACGAGCGCGCCGCCGACAGCCTCGGCTATGTGGAGGCACGGGCTTGGTTCGCCAACAACGGCGACGACAGCAAGATCGTGAAGGAGAAGGCCTCAGCCAATGCCGCCATGCAACGGCGCGAGGAGGAGAGCCGCAAGTTCATGATGTCACACCCGCAATATGCCGTATCCGCGGCTCTGCTGGCACAGAAGCCCTACGATGCCTACAGCTACTCCACCGCCGACTTCGACCGCATGTTTGCTGCGCTCAAGGACAACCCCGACACGCTCCACATTAACTTCATCAAGCGCAACCTCGACCGCTTCCGCAAACTCGGCACGGGCACGGCCTACACCGACTTCGACGCGAAGACGAAAGAAGGCAGCGTCGTGAGGCTCTCGTCGCTCATCAAGCCGGGCAAGATGACGCTCGTAGACTTCTGGGCATCGTGGTGCGGCCCCTGCCGCAGCGCTATCCCTAAGGTGAAGGCCATCCTTGCGGCTCATGCCGACGACCTGCAGGTCATATCCTGCTCCATCGACGAGAAGGAGGACGCATGGCGCAAGGCAGAGGCAGAGGAAAAGATGGCGTGGCCGCAACTGCTCATCGAGAAGCCGACCTTCCAAAACGTGGTGGCTCCTGCCTACATGATCACGAGCATCCCCAAGCTGATGCTCCTCGACAAGGACGGGAAAATACTCTGCATCACACACGACCCAACGATTATCAACCAAAAACTGAACAAATGAATTCCATCTTCATCAAGACATTAGCCATCTCGCTGATGGCATCATCCTTTTCGGCATCTGCCAACGCGCAAGGCTTCACCGTCAAGGGTAACATCAAGGGGGTGAAAGACGGCACGAGAGTGGCGCTCCGCTTCCGCGACGACGGGGCACCGGAAAACGTGGAGACGCTCACCAAGGGAGGCTGTTTCGAACTGAAGGGCACCGTAAAGTCGCCCATGATGACCACCATCGAAATAGACGACCGCCCCAAGAGCGAGATAAGCGACACCACATACTCCTACCCCCACGGCGTGAACTTCGTTATCGAGAACACCAGCTACACCATATCTGCCGCCTGCTTCGACAGCATTCCGCAGTGCATGGCGGTGCAGGGTGCCATACTTCCCAAATATCCCAACGTGACCGTCAAGGGCGGCAAGGCGCAGGAGCAGTATGCAGAATGGATGAAGACCAACTTCAAGGAGATGGTCGACTATGAGAAGGCCGACAACGACTACCGACGGGAACGCTACTTCTCCAATGGCGGCTTCATGCACTACGACACCGTGAAGGTTGAGGCGCTGAGCCGCGTCAAGGACGAGAAGGAGCGGATGCTGAACGCTGCCAACCATCGGTTCATCGACGCCCATCCCGACTATGCCATCTCGCTGATGCTGCAGATGAAGGAGACAAGGGTGCCGTTCCGCCACACGGCAGCCGAGCTCGACGCCCTGCTGAAGAAGTTCAGCGGCAACTACGACCAGGAGCGCCTGAAGACGTTTGCCGAGACTGTGGAGAAACTGAAGAAATATCCGCGCGGCGCCCGCTACACCGACGTGAACGTGCAGACCCCCGACGGGAAGGATGCCAAGTGGAGCGAATACATAAAGAAAGGCAAATACAACTTCGTGGACTGCTGGGCATCATGGTGCGGCCCCTGCCGTGCCGCCATTCCTAGCGTGAAGGAGATGCACAAGCGGTTGGGCGACAAGGTGAACATCATCAGCGTGTCTGTCGACAAGAAGAATGCCGACTGGCAGAAAGCCTTGAAAGAAGAGGCCATGCCCTGGCAGCAGTTCATCGTGACCAAGGAAGGCACCAGCCAGTTGCACCAGAACTACGGTCTCACCTTCGTGCCCTCGCTCATCGTCATCGACCACGAGGGCTGTATCCAGCTGTTTACCAGCGATCCCGACGAGGCTCACCGCTATCTCGAAGAGCACGCCAAATAGCCTCATTCGGCTTTGCACTGCAAAGGCATCGCGATACCACTGTAAAGCCGTCGCCTTTGCAGTGCAAAGCCGAGGCCTTTTCAGTGCAAAGCCGAAACCCATTCGGATCAAAAAGATTTTAAAGATGCCGGCTTCGCCGATTACGCATACCACAATGCTTTGCAGGGACGGGCACTGGCCCCGCCCATACACTTCGTTTATCAATCACCGCGTAGCCGCTTGCGGCGTAGCAATCTTTAAAATCTTTTAAATCCGTGTGAGAAAAAATCCGCATGAAAGTAATCAGCTGACACAAAAACAGCCACAGACAGGATGATGGTGTCTGTGGCTGTTTTCTTTGGATTATTCCTTTATGAATTCGGCGTTGTTTCCATGCTTCTTGTCTATTCTCAGCAGAAGGCATGGCACAGAGGAGTAGCTCCTCGGAGAGCCCGTTTTCACGGCCTTATACCTCACGGCTATCTTGCCGTCCTGCTTCTTTATCGACGAAATCTTGATGTCTGTGTCGATGTTAGTCTGAGGTTCGATGATGGCTATGACATTCTGCTTGTTGAAGTCGATGCTTGTAGGCAGTCCGCCAGGACCCATGGTTGCGGCGGCGCCGAAGTAGCGTTCAAACTCCTCACCCGACTGGATGAGACGCGGAGAAAAGTCCGTCACGTCGTTGCGGACGAAATAATGAGATGTTTCCTTGTAGTCGATTGCCGACTCTGCCGAGTGGCATGATGACAATCCCATGGCGATGCATGCGAGCAACGCGAAAGAGATAACTCTGATCTTCATGATATGTTTTATGTGTTTATCCGCCTACTAAATGTTCACCTTGCCACTATCTTGCACCAAACGACAGTTAAAATCCGTTAACGAGATTCTTTGCCACCTAAAGGAATTGTCCCATTGCGCCGACCGGTCATCCTTGTATGCAAAAAAATCTATCAAAAAGTTGTCAAGTATCAAATAATATTCTTAATTTTGTGACTGTGAACCACAACTTCACGCCTCTGACAGTCGTTGTAGAAATGCAGAGACCACGACAGGGGAGAGAAATCTTGTGGGGCATGGACTTTATGGAATTGGCGTTTATCTGACGCTTGTTCTTGACGTTCTGGAATCTGGTAAATTTCAACTGTAGTCAAGAATGGTGCAACGATAGATGTCCATGGGTGTGTATTCACCAGCCTGCGGTATACCTTATCTCATCATAAGGTATGCCAAGGGCATGATATACATACACGCGTGGGCTCTGTGTTGCTCGTTCAACTACAGTGGGCATTACCAGAGCCTCAGAGCGTGGGACGGGTGACGGATACAGCATCCCACGCTTTTTTCATACCCTTACCAATAACACGGACACGTTGAATAATGTGGACAACCGGCAGGGCGAGACCCCTGCTACCAGTGCCCAATTAGCGTTGCGCACCATCTCCAGCAAGACCGTTGCTGGGGTGTCGGTAGGGAATGGCCTCAGCGAACCAGCCTCGTGGTACGTCCTTCGCGTGTCCTACAATCGTGAACTCAAAGCCCATGAATGGCTCAAAGGCAAAGGCTTCGAGGTCTTTCTACCTATGCATGACGAGATTAGCATTGTCGACGGCAAGCACAAGAAAGTCTCCCGTCCTTTGATTCCCAACATCCTCTTTGTCCGAACCTCGCTCGTGGCTCTTGACCCTATAATCCACGCCCCTGACAACACCTGCCTGAGCTACTATTACAACCACTTCACCGCGGGACCTGACGGCAAGAACCCTCCGCTCACCGTTCCCGACCGCCAGATGGACAACTTCAT
This sequence comes from Lachnospiraceae bacterium, assembly GCA_963660075.1. Classification (GTDB taxonomy): domain Bacteria; phylum Bacteroidota; class Bacteroidia; order Bacteroidales; family Bacteroidaceae; genus Prevotella. The sequence goes on along the minus strand of CAVKWN010000053.1, from coordinate 111 downwards.
CCGCCTCTCCAAGGTCGACGACCCCAACATCCTCTTTGTCTCCCACCAAGAATGCCGCTTCAAGAGTGGCGACCAAGTGGTCGTCACCTCCGGCCCTTTCAAAGGCATCGT
>CAVKWN010000052.1:0-23254 GCA_963660075.1 Lachnospiraceae bacterium | reverse complement strand
CGGCATTGACGTTTACTATTTAAACAATCTCACAATTAAAGTAACGGGAGAGAACAGCATTACAACAGATTTGAACTATGCTATTAATATAAACAGAACCACAACTATCAACGGTGGCGGAACCCTAAATGCAACGTCTAAAGGAGTGGAATGTATTTTCCTAGAAGACATTGATAATATAAATGCAGATCTTGTTATTGACAGTTGTACCGTGAACGCCAAGGGACATTATGCCTGTATCGCGGGAAACAATGGTGAAACTCTCACTATACGAAACGCCAATGTTGTTGTAGACGGCGATCGTGGTACTATTGTTGACGTTTCTTCGCTAACCCTCACGAAATGCAAGATTACCTCGCCCGAAGAAGCGGCATATGACGAAACAGAAAGGGCAGTAAGAGCAAACGGAAAGATGGTATACCATTTGGTTATTGAAAAGACAGCAGACGATCCATCTGTAGGCATCAAGGACGTGGAAGCAGGCGTGCCTGCACACAAGCAGAGCATCTACAGTTTGGATGGAATTTACCTCGGCACCGATTTCGACGCATTGCCTAAGGGCATCTACATCAAGGACGGAAAGAAGGTCATGAAGTAGCATAACGAAAATACCCGCGACCCATGGGTCGCGGGTATTCCAAACAAAACATACATCCCATTTTGTTTTTGGCATTTGCCCACAAATGCCATCATACATGATTATCCAGAATGTGGATGGCTAAAATCGGGAGAATATAATATTATCGGTAACTCTTACGGTCGATTTTCCCATTAAAAGTACGACGCACCTCTGTGATTTCACCATATAAAACGGGAATCTTATGAGTTTCCAGTTTGGATTTGAGGTGATTTACCAGATCTTTTCGATTATAATCGACACCTGGCACAACCAACAGTTTCAATACCTTCCCAACTACAGGATGCGGAGCCTCAATGCAAACGCAATCTTTCACGCCAGGAAACGACAAGGCGGCATCCTCAACCTCCGTGGGGGCTATCTTATAACCTCCAACATTAATGACATCGTCGCTTCTGCCCTGCAACCGCAACCTGCCTTTACTGTCAATATGACCTAAGTCAGCAGTGAAGACTGTGCCATCTTTCAGCACCTTTGCAGTTGCCTCCACATCGTTCCAATATCCCGTCATCAGTGTCTTTCCCTTGCATCCGACACTCCCCTCGTCCGTGATGAAAAAGGCGGAATGCTTCATCGGGGTTCCCAAGCAGCCAGCCAAGCACTCGCCATCATTATAATCATAGGTGGATATGATGCCCGTTTCGGTAGATGCATAAGTGTTGTAAAGGCGGGTCTGCGGCAAGACTTGGCACAATTGTTGCATATTCTCCAATGACATAGGGGCAGCGCCTGTCTCTATGAAATCTATCACGTGAGCATAAGATGCCAACTTGTCCTTTGCGAAAGTCAAGAGCATACGTATGCACGCGGGAACCAAGAAGGTCGCCACCTTGGTATTAGCCTCATCTATCACCGCAAAGAAACTGTTGAGGTCTTTCATGCCATCAATCAACTGGATTGTGCCTCCGACATAGATGACAGGGTAAATCTTCGACAAACTGCCAATATGGTTCAAAGGCCCATTGATGATAAATGTCAAATCACCATCATAGCGTTGAGCCTCAACCAGGTTCTCCGCGTCAGCCATAATAGCCTCATGGCCTATCATCACAGCCTTGGAATTTCCCGTCGTGCCTGTCGTGTAAAGAATATCCGCCATGCCTTCGGGGGCAAGTTGGCCAGAAAAAGCATCTATAAGATGCTCCCTTTTGATGGATGGCAGGTCCTTATCCAAAGGCAAAGCCACAGCACCTGCGAGATGGATTGCGAAATAGGATGCGACAAAGTCGAAAGTGGGAGTTGCCACGATTGGCACTATTTGCCGCTTAATATTGCCCAGTTCGGCAGACTTGCGGCAAGCGGTATCATACAAGACAGAATAAGAGTATGACTTACCCTCGCATTTCAAGGCAATCTTCTCCGGGCAGGATGCCGCATGCAAACGCAATTTTTCCTCTATCGTCATTTTGCAGCAGTTTTCTTCTGCACCATTTCCACGAGGCTGTCGAGCGACTTGAAATTCTTTGGAGTGACATCAGAATGGTTAAGTTCTATCCCATACATGTCAGAGAGTGTCATTAAGATGGTGGTTATCCCAAGAGAATCAAGTTCTTGGAACAAAAAGTCAGAGTCCAAATCCACAAGAGGCAACACTTCCTCCAATTTCTGTCGAATCGTTTCTTTCATTGTCATGATGATAATAATTAAAAAATACGAGGTAAGAAATCCAATAAATACTTTCGCCAGTTTTCCCAGCTATGCGCCCCGTCAGTTTCTTGATACAGATAAGAGGCACCATGCTTGGAAATGCGATTGCGGAATATGTCCAAAAATGGTTTTAATGGATCTTTCCTACCAATTGCGATATAGTATAGTTGAGGGTGGGTTTTGAACTGAGCTTTCAGCTTGCTGTCAAGATTTTGGTAAATATCCACGTCTTCGACAACATCTTTACCCTTGTCATATTTTTGTTTCAACCATTTTGGCAATTTGCCCACAACATTGTCCAAGTGAGCATTTACCTTCTGGATGCGCTTGATGTTGCGTTCAGTCAACGGATTGATGGATTGGGGTGAGAACAAGCCCACATAGTCGAACATCGATGGATTGTTGGCGGAGATAGCTATCGTATGCAATCCTCCCATCGACAGACCAGCAATGGCCCTATGCTGTTTGTCAGGTTCTACCCTGAACTGTTTTTCCACAAAAGGTATCACCTCTTCGGGAAAGGCCTTCTCTATGCGTCCCATCCATGAAGACACATTGGAATGTTTTGCCCTACCCTTCATATAGGGGCTCTGGCCGGGTGCCGCGTCCAAATCCACTATCTCGTTAGGCATAACCACAATCATAGGCTTTGCCTTGCCTTGGGCTATCATGTTGTCCATTATCTGAGCCAAGCGTCCCATGTCGAGCCATGCCATCTCGTCACCTCCCGTGCCATGCAGAAGATACAACACGGGATACTTTTTGTTGTTATCGTCATCATACTCTGCGGGTAGATAGACCGACAGGCGACGTTGCTTCATATCCTCGTCGAAAGAGGATGGATACCAAAGTTGGCTTACCCTGCCATGTGGCACATCCTGGTCCTTGTAATAAGAACCAGGAAAACCATCAATGATAAAATAGTTCAATGTGTCTGTGATGTCACGAACCACGTTCTGATTACACGGATCCAACACCTTGTTTTTTTCCACAGAGAAACGATATGTATACATCTCAGAAGGAAGAGAGTCGACGCTCCAAGTCCAGATGCCATCTTTGAGGTGCATACTTTCAGCATCCGTAAAAGATCCTTCTATCATCACATTCTCAGCCTCGGGAGCCCGATATTCGAACGTGATGGACTTGTCATTGCCTATCAACGGCATTTGCCTTGTCGCATTCTGCCCACTAACCGAGACAGAAAACAAGGTTGCCATTAATAAAAACGCACATTCAGTTCTCATACGCATAAAACTTTAACGTTACTAATGTCACTAAACATCTTATTGGATGCATCGAATGTAAACACTTGGCGTTCTTTCGCCTTTATGTCGATCGCATCTAATGTCTTAAGGATTTTCAAATTAGAGACCAAGCCCTCCGCGCAATAGTATAACAAGGTAGACTTTTCCTCGTTTGGCTCATACACGGATACCGACACGTCCTTATGCACTAAGGCGTAGAGGAGCGCAAACTCCCCATAGCCCTGGTTGACAACGAGGACTTCGGAAGATGTCGTGTCTTCATCTACCCACTTGGAGTAATCATCAAACCTCTTTAGACTGTTACGTACCGCACGATATATATCCGTTCCCTTGTATTGATAGCTGTCGAGCACTAAACCATGATAATAATGGGCTGTTTCAGTCTTCGACGCAATCTTGGCATACTCATCTACATAATAAGCATGAATGGTTTTGGTTCGCTGCACATATCCTTCGCCCCATCGAACATCATTCAACAAGATTCGCTGACGAATACTAACCGTGATATTACCGCCATACACCACAAAGCTGTTTCTTGGCAGCACATCATTCAAGCCATGCAAGAATACAGGAACGATGTCTAACCCAAGCTGTTCCGCAATATAGAATGCGCCTTTATGAAATCTCAAAACAGAAGACTTCGCATTTCTTTCTCCCTCGGGGAACACCACAAGACTATATCCTTGACTCACACGTTCCCTAAGCGTTGCGAGATTCTCCTGCATGTCATCCGACAGGGTAACACAACCCAACCATCGATAAATGCGTTTCACTACCCAGTTGCTGCTTGGGTGTCCGTTGGACACAAGTACCAACTTGGGACTCAAAGCCAAGAACACAGCCGCATCCAACATGGATTGATGGTTACTGACAATCATCACAGGTCGCTCAAAGTCTTCACCACAAGGGTTTTCCACTCTATATTTCACGGTGGGAATATGCGTGAGGTCGTAATTGTAGAGGCGTTTTACGTATCGATGGAAACATTCCCTTCTATGTTTCGTTGGCTTTAGCAAGCAAAGGGTCAGAAATCCCCAAGCATAGACCGTTGCCAACTGACAGAAGAAGACAATAATACTCCACCCCATCAAGAGAAGAGGCATCAAGGAAACCGGCCGCTTGCGATAGCCAGCCTTGTTTTGCACCAAGAACTTGAAGATGAGAGGCGGGAAGACATAGGCCATCAGAACGACCGAGAACATTCCGGCAATTGTAACCTCAGCAAGGGAATGGAGGGCAGGATGGCGAGCAACGATCAACGTGCCTATGCCTATAAACATGATCAACGCGGAAATGATGATGGAGTGTTTGTAGGAAGCCAACATCTTACGACGATAAGCATACTCATACATCGCCCCTTCTGTCATGAAGATGGTATAGTCGTCACCTTGTCCAAAGATGAAGGTTGCCAAGATAATATTGACAATATTAAACTGCATGCCACACAAGGCCATAATGCCTAGAATCCATAACCAACTCACGGCCATTGGGATGAATGACAATATAGCCAGCTCTATGCTGCCAAAAGACAACCAAAGGAAGAAGAACACTATGAAACCACAGGCAAATCCGATATAGTTGAAATCATCGGACAGATGATTGGCTATCGCGCTATTCATGCTGACAACATCAAAACCATAGCAATCGTGCGGCCGTAAAGACTCCTCTACTTTTTCCACGTCACCATCCTTCACCGATAGCACATTGACTACACTATAACGGTTGTTGACACTGTCCGCACTTAAATTAGAAGCGAAAACTGATTGGGTCAAAGGGGAGAAATAAGGGAAGTCTTGCGGCTGATAAGTCTTGTCCAACAATGTATAGAACTCATCAAAGCTATCATCGGAAAATCCCTCAGCTCGCATATTCACTTGCAAAGACACCTTCAGCTTTTCCTTGTTTCGTTTCACAAAGTCGTGCCATAGTTGCAGACGACGCTGCTGTTCCTTTTTTGAGACAACAAACTGGCTGCAGGTGTTATAGTCGTGCACGTCACCATTGGCTTGCAATTGCCTTAGGTAAGGTTGCAGACGCAAGCTCTTGTCAAGTGCGCCATCCATCGTTGAATCGGAAGAAATGGCATACACTTTCTGATACTTTCCACTCTGGGTCATTGCCTTTTGGAAATATTCCATGTCAGCCTTCTGCTCATCGGTCATATAGTTGATATGCCCCATGTTGGCATCAAATTCGGTTTGGAAACTAAAATAGCCAAACACCAGAGTCAAGACAACTATCACGGACACAAAGACCGGTTTGTTCTCCAGCGACACATCGCTTAGCTTATCCAAGAACGTGTGCCTCACTTCCTTGTTGGAATTGGTAAGATGAGGAAGATAAAGCAGGACGAAGACAATAGTTCCGATAAGCAAGAAAGAGCTAAACAACCCCAAGTCGCGCAAGGCTACAGACTGAAGAGGAACCAAGGCCAAGAAAGCTCCGACAGTTGTCACATTACCCACTAAAAGAGGCATGACTATCTCCCGTAAAGCCTTTCGCTTGTTGGGTGTATGTGACAGGTGGGCTATAAAATGCAAAGGATAATTGACGGCAATACCTAATATAACGGAGGAAATACCAATTACTATAACTGACACCTTGTCGTGGACCAACGCCAATCCTCCCATTGCAAAAAGCCATCCCCAAGCTATTGACAATGCTATCAACTGGAGATTGCGAAGACTCCTGAACGAGAACAAGAGCAACGCCAGGATAAGTGTCAATGATATAAGGACAGCCATGACGCTGTCGGTCTTTATCTGCGTGGCATTGGTCACGGCGATGACCGGCGCACCGATAATATGAATGTCTATATTATCATGCCCATTGATTACCTTGCTTGCGCAACCCTCCAGCATTTTTGTCAGCCGAGTGTTATTTTCCGTCTCGCTTGCCCCATACGGAGAGTCCATCATTACAATGGCCTTTTGCATGTCAGGAGAAAAGATATGCCCGTCGTACATCTCATACCTAAGTTCCGAGTCGGAACGTTGCAACTTCTGCACCACTGGGGTAAAGAGGTTGAGAGGATCTCGCTGGATGTTATCTGAAAGAATGCCACCTGTCGGGAACATCAACATCTGCTTATCCTGCGACAACTGATGAGCTATATAGTCAGGATTTCGCAATACGCTATCTATTCTCTCATAATCGGCATCCGTCAAGAAATAAGGGATATGATTATATACGAAATCGGTTACCTCTGCCATCTTGTCCAAGTCGACTTGCGACATCACATTTGTAAGGACATGAGCAGTATCCGCATTGCTCACCTCCTCGACAAATGCGTCAATGCAGCCAACCATGGCGTCAGGATCTCGCTTGGTGGTATCCCGATATTGGAAAATGGCAAATACCTTCTTTGCCCCTGATATATCTTGATAAACCTTCAGCGTTTGTTGGTGTTCGCTGTCCATTGGAAGGAAATCGGCGATATCTTCCTTATATCCCAGACGCGACACCGACAAAACCAGTAGCAATGTAACCGCAACGAGAGAGAAGAAACACGTCATACGGTGCTTCTTCATATAATCGTATAATCTCAGAATGAGCTCTGTCATTTTTACTTGTTGTTTACTGGATTAGAATAAATACCCAAGAAGATATCTGTCAACTGCTCCATGTCGCAAGTGTCATATCTTTCCAATTGCCTGATATATTGCAGGAATTCCTCTTTTTGTTCCGCCGTGTAACATTCCTGATACTTATTGGTACCATAGCGCAGGTCGTAAGCAATATAATTGTTGGGATATAGACGATAAGCCGTGTTGATTCTGCTGTCCAGAAGTTTTGCCACAGCCCTATGATATTCATTGCCTGTCATTTTCTCGAACTTTGCCAGTTCCGCGTGGGAAATGGGGTCGCAAAGTTCGATATGAACCCTACCTTTAGGCTGCACGATTCCCGTAAGGATACTATTAAGATCCTCACCTGGTTTCTTTGTATATTTGGAAAATTGCGACTCATAAAGTTCAAGCGACTTGAGAATGTCGCAAGATTCCCACTCGTAAGAGATAGACACGGGCACGATATGCAGCTGGTCTATCGCCTTGATCTTGTCGTCAGGACATGACATGCAGAACATCTTGATTATTCCTTGGTCTGTGGCATCATTGCCATCCTTGGTTCGTCCATTACGTTGAGCGATCCAAACTGACTGCTTTTTTTCAGTAATGGTATAGCGGATATAATCGGAAAGATGTTTTGAACAGCGATAGAATTCCTTTATGCTCCCACCGGGACGCTCCACCTTGAACATCTTGTTGCTTTTGCCAATGTCTATAATCAAGGGGTTCATCATCAAATTAGCCCCAAAGGTTATCTCTGTCGTATCAAAGCCATTCTGAACAAGGAAATACTGTAGCAAACTGGAATCCAGCATGATATCCCGATGATTGGAAACATAGAGATATTGCTCATTAGGATTCAGTTTGTCTAAACCCGAGCAGGAGAAATCGGTGATACTGTTCTTTATCACTCGCTCATTTACCATGCTCATCGTTTCCGTCTGAAACTCCCTCACTGTCTTGTACGCGGCAATACGTTTTCGGACATCTCCCAAAGGTTCGTTGGGATAGATGTATGCAGCCAGGATAGGGAAGGAAGAACTATAAGCTATGCGCTGCATGGCTGCGGGTATCTCTTCAGCATTATAGGGACGAATATCATCGAATATTGTTGTTTCCATAATTGTGTTTAATGTCTATGTCTTAATTTATATGTCACTTGGACAAGGTCCTCAACCAAGCAAGGAACTCTTTCTTCCATTGTCGGCATTCATCGGTTCCCTTGTAATCTGTAGCACCGAAGCCATGTCCGCCAGTCTTATATTGAATATAACGGTGATTGACGTGATGGGCCGTGAGCGCGGAATCCAACAACTCCGAGTTGTGAAACTTCACAATTGGATCATCCTTGCAATTTACCAAGAACACGGGAGGACAATCATCAGGCACATGCAACTCAAGCGAGAGTGAATCTCTTAACTGCTTGTTGTTCTTTTTGTTGTCACCAAGCAAAGCCCTTCGAGACCGCTTGTGAACACATTTATCCACCATCGTAACGACAGGGTATATCGGCGCGATGAAAGCTGGGCGTTCTTGTGGAAGAAGCAGTTCTCCTGCAGACATCACAAGATGTCCACCAGCCGAAAATCCCATGGCCCCAATGCTGTCAGGATTGACCCCATAGAGAGATGCCCGTTCCTTGACAAGCCGAATAGACTGATGCAAATCGTTTAAAGCGTCGGGATAACGGTTGCCGCGAAATATATAGCGATAATGAGCGAAATAAGCCCAAAAGCCCGCCGTGCGATAATGGAGTACAAATGCGGAGATCCCGTTTTTCTGCAACCACTTACCCACAGCACGACCTTCAGCCTCCATGTCATGCCAGAAGTAGCTGCCGCCAGGACACACCACCACTGCGACGTTATTCTTGCCTGGAGCCAGATAGGGAATCAGTTCTACCTTCTTATGGCAATCTGTTCCCTCCCAAATGTTTATTGTCACATCTTTGTTTTGCGCCATTATCATGGTGGATATCATAACCGACAATATCCACAAGATGCCCAATCGTCTATTTGTTTGCACCATACGCATTGATCTTGTTTAATATATAGTTGCGACCTAAAATTGCCTCTGCAGTACTGATGGCAGTCAATGGAACGCCACAAAAGCCATGGAGATTGTTGTTCTGACCTGTCAGCAAGAGGTTGTCCACCTTTGTAACCACAGGAACCTGCGAAAGGGCGATGTTCCGGCAGTCCTTGCTGTATCCGCACAAAGCCCCTTCCTTTACGCCATAGAAATCGCGGATTGTCAGAGGTGACGATGTGTTAATTTCATCTATACACTCCTTGAAATGGGGATGCATTTCCTCTACGCACTCCAAAAGTCTCTCCAACTTTTGTTTCTTCCACTCATCATAATCCGCTCCCCTATGACCTACTCCAGTGTTCTCCCATTGTCTCACATCATCATAAAGCATAGGTGCCGTAACGAGTACCTTGTTGCTGTATTTTCCTTGGTTTTCCTCTGGCGATGTCATGAATAGGAACCCAAGGGGCCAGAAATCATGCTTGTCTCCAAAATTCCATATTTCCCCATACTTTGTCATATAATATTCCGAGTGGTTTATATATGGGAAGGAGTTGGGCTTGAGCTTGATGTAGGCAGAAAATGCCGAATAAGCATTGGGGATTTCATTCAGGCGACGGCTGTAAGCTTTGGGGAATGCCTTTTCTGGCATCAGTTTTAAGAGTGTGCAAGGATGGATGGCTGATATATAATAATCTCCTTGATATTCTTTCCCTTTTCGGGTGCGAACGAAATCCACATGACGGTCATTGACTTCTACCCATTCCACAGCGTCATTCCTCAACACAGAGCCGCCTGCTTGTTCTATCACGGAGGTCAGCAAATGGGCAAACCGGTCACTGCCGCCCACAAATCTACTGGTACCATTGATATACAAGGTGCTGATAATAGCATGAATAAAAGCAGGCGTCTCGTCATGCCGGCCTCCATAGAGGGGGTTCATGTAAGAGACGACGCTACGCAACTTCTGATTTTTGATATACTTTGCCACAAAGGCATCTGCCGACATCAGGAAATCCTCTGAGCGAGCCTTGAAAAGTTCATCCGAAGGACGAAGGTTGAATAAATCCACGTCATCCGTAATGTCAAATATCGCCTTCGTATATCTCTCCAAATTGGCTTTTTCCTCAGGGAAATAACTTGCCAATGAGTTGACGAAACCTTCCTTCCCTTTTTGAATGCAGTAAGTTGCCTTATCCTCAGCAAAATAAAGGCTGTCCGTGCAAGTGTCGTCAACATCCATCAATCTGACCTTGTCCATTATGCCCAAGTACTGACAGATGCGATAAATGTTTCCTCCGGGCTGCATGCCTCCTATGACGTGCATGCCCGTATCGAATTCCACGCCAAAACGCCTGAACGTCTGAAGACCTCCACCTGCCGTCGCGTTCTTCTCAAGCACAGTTACCTTCATTCCTTCCTTGGCCAGAAGAGCGCCTGTGAACAGTCCACCTAAGCCACCACCTATTATAACTGCCGTCTTCATCTGTTTGCGTCGTTTATCTGTTCATAAATAGTCTTTGCCGTCAGAAACTCACTACAAGTGACTATCGTGCCCACCAAGACTCCAAGCATTCCATGCGAATTGATGTTCTGCCCTGTAAGATACAAGTTGGGGATTCTGGTTCTCTGAGGAACCCTGTATGTAGCTCCCATACGGATATCCTTTACATTACCATACATAGACCCTCCTTCCGTGCCGGTATAGTCCAAATAGGTAAGAGGAGTCGATGTGTAATATTTTTTAATGCTAGCACGAATACCTGGAAAATGCTGTTCCAAGGTATCTATCAGCTTTTCTGCCTTTTCCCGCTTGAAAGCCTCATAATCTTCACCCCTTCTACCTACAGAAGTATGCTTCCATCTCTCGACATCAGCCATTTGCATATACGACAAGATAACTCCCGTGGAAGCGAAATCTGTTTTTGCCTTAGGGCAAAAGTGCATATAGAGGAACCCTTTGGGCCAACTGTCATCTGTATATCTCTCGCAGTCCCATGGCGTGTTGCCCTGGTAACCATAATAGTTATAATTCAAGTAAGGCACTGTATTATCCTTAAAATGCAGATATACGGAGAATCCTCCCACTGTCTGTGGTATCTGGTTGATGCGATTGCGGAAAACCGGGCGAATCAATTTTGTGTCAAGCAATTCCAACGTTCGCTTTGGATGGGCATCAGATATGACATAGTCGCAGGTGATAAGTTCCTCTCCATTGACCTCCACTGCCACGGCATGCGTGTCGTCACAGACAATGCGAGTGACCTTATGACGGGCTTTTACCTCGCCTCCATATCGTTGGATGGTATGCACCAATGCCGTCGCGACCTTATCGCTTCCTCCCCTGATACGGAAAGCACTCTGGTTATAGAAGTCCATGATGAAGGCATGGGTCGAGAATGGTGTCCTGTCTTTTTCCGCAGCATAAAGGGGCAAGTTGCCAACCAAGACCTTTGCCAACGTAGGGTCTGTTATAACCTCTGATATCACGTCGTTAATAGAACGCAGTTGATATTCCGTGTTGGAAACAGTATCGGTCTCCGCATATTTCAAGGAGTGTAACGAAGAGGCATTGGCTATTTCTTCTACCAGATTAAAATACCTCACTAAGTTATCGTGCTGATGGGGGAAATATTCGGTCATTTGACGAATAAAAGCCTCCTTGCCATTGGCAAACTTGTATTGTTTTCCTTCTAAAGCGACCACATCATATCCCATTGGGTCCAACTGCGACAGCTCTACCTCATCCTCAATTTCCAGATACCTCATCAATTTGTCCAGAGTCTGTCCTTTTGCGGCGCTGCCTATGAAGTGCATGCCTGTCTCAAATTTTGCCCCATTGCGAGAAAAACATTGCAAGCAGCCACCCACTTGACTGCCCTGTTCCAACACGGTTACATGATAGCCATTCTTGGCTAAAATGACTCCTGTTGACAGACCGCCCAAGCCACTTCCTATAATGATGATTTTTTTCTGTTCTGCCATTCTATCAATGGTTAAAGAATCGGTATTAAAGAGTTTGTTCTATTTCGTTGGCGATTTCTGAATAGCGCTTTATATATCGCTTGCGAATTTCAGATGCTTGTTTTTTCCTGTCTCCCAAGGCTTGCAATTCCGCTTGGCCCAATGGTTGCCCTACCTCTATGTGGATTTTCCCTTTGCGTAGGTGGTATGTCTTCTTCGGCAAGATCTTTCCTGTTCCATAAATACACATGGGCAGGATTTCAAGGTTCAACTGTTGTGCCAAATAAAACGCGCCTTGGTGGAATCGACCAATACTGCAATCCTTCGAGCGGGTCCCTTCTGGATAGATAGCTATATTATAACCTCTTGCCACCAATGATTTAAGATGAGGCAGCATGGAGTCCAGTCCGTCTTTTACAGGCAAGTATTCTGCGTTGCGAATTATCAAACCATAGAAAGGGTTATTCCATACCCATTGGTTCGTCAGGAAAACTATCTTCGGTGTAAAGACCAATTGGCACATCAAATCTAAATGCGACTGATGGTTGCAGATAATGATACGGGGCTGGGTGAAATCCACCTTTTCAACCATCTCGCAACTGAACTTTGCTCCAGGTATACCATGATGTATCATGACACAACGAGAAGCGTGATAGAGGAGCTGATGCAGTCGATAACGTTTCTTTTCTGTTATCTTCCCTATCTTGAGATATAGCCAGACTACTGGTGTAAACATTACCATCGTAAAGAACAAGAAGAACAGCAATGAATAAAGCGTCCGCAAGAACATCATCAACTTACGCCCCAAACGCAAAGGCAAGCCATAGACTACCGCCAAAAAGCAAAGCACCGTATTGAGCACACTGATTCTGGCAAAGTCCATGCCTGGACGGAAATGGCTTACCCGTTCCTCACGAGGGGGGTAATAAACATTGACTGGTATTGAAACCAAGTCTACACCATGCCATGAAGCAAAGACGAGGAGTTCCAGTTCTGCCTCATAACGGGAGGTAAGCAAGTTAAGTCCATGCAACTTGCGCAACGGGTAAAGACGGTATCCGGTCTGTGTGTCCTCCAAAGCCTTGCCCGTCTGCACATAAAACCAGAAGTTGGAGAATTTGTTGGCAAAGTTGCTGCCCTTGGAACGATCTACTCCTTCCAACTGGCGGCGTCCGACGATTAAAGCTCCAGGATGTTCCTGGTTTGCCTTGAGAAAGAGTGGGATATCCGCAGGATAATGCTGTCCGTCGGCATCAAGGGTGATGGCATACGCCAAGCCCATAGAGAGAGCCCTTCGGAAACCCTCACGCAATGCATGACCCTTGCCCTTGTTTTGAGGATACGAGACAAGGGTTATCCCGCTCATCTCGTTAAGGGTGGCCGTGGTACTATCCGTGCTGCCGTCGTTCACCACGATGACGTCATCACAGTAGCCCAATGTGTCAGTCACTACCTGCCCTATGCTCTTCTCATTATTATAGGTGGGAATGATGACGCAAATGCCCCTCGCCCTTAACTGACTTTTCAACTCTTCGTTCAACATCTCACACTCAATACTAAAGAGATCTTCGCCTTTGCCTCCTCGCCTGAAGTTATTACCATCTGGGCTTTCATCTCTGAGCCATCCTCCGACATCTCTACCTTCTTCATCTGGTAAGTGATGACGGTGGTCTCGTTGGGAGAGATAACCGAAAGGAACTTGACATTCTTGACCTTACTGATTTCCAACCCAACCTTCTTCTGTAAATGTTCTTCCAAGAGTTCTTCCAAGAGCTCCTTGCCCATCTGCACTATACAGACACCCGGAGTGATTGGCTCTCCCGGGAAATGAGCCTGGTAGATGAAACAAGAGGGGTTGAGCGCAAGCACAAACCGTCCCTTCAAACCGTCTATCTCCTTTTGGGTCACTGTATAAAGATTATTCTTCAGCAGCATCTTTTAAAACTGTAAAATTATAGTCTATCTTATACTTCTTGTCGTGGTAGGAAGAGATGCCTTTGGAAAGGTTCTCCATAACTTGCACCAAGTCCTTTTTCAGCACCTTCTTGATATACCACTTGTTGAGCATCTTGATGACGCTCAGCAACTTGACCTTCTTCGTGTCCGGCTGATAAGTGAAGTCGATGGCGGAAATCCCGAATTCATTAAACAAGCTACCCTTGATGATGCCTTCGTCATTGACCATGATGCAGACTCCGCTGACATAGCCTTTTGCCATTTCTATCGTGGCATTGTACCTCACCTTGCTTCCCACGCTGTCGGGGAAAAGGCGCTCTTGCTGGGCATGAAGTGGCAAAGCCAGGAGGCTCAGCAAGACAATACTAATTGATACTAAAAACTTTTGCATTGACAGGAGCGTTGGTCTTGACATTCTTCAACTCTATTACTGTTTTGTCTCCTTTCTTCTCTATGAGCTCCACTATGGAAACCGTAGACTTCTGCTTGTTGAAATGCAGTATTATCTTCTGGAACATCTGCTGCATCTGTTTCCGCTGGGGATAGAGCGTTGCCACATACTCTGCTGAAGAGCTTGCAAGGTCTACCTTGAAGTCTTTGCTGTCGGTCAGGCATTTGCCCACCACGCTATTCATCATGATGCGAGCTATCTCCTTGAACATCTTGCTTTGGTTGACATTGATGACATCATTTCTCTTACCTTTGCTTATAAGCACCTTGGCACCGTTGAGCACAAAAGTATAGGTATAGGGAGTTGTATATTCCCAACGGAGCTTGTCGCTCTGCTGATAATACATTTTCCCTTTCGACACCATCTTGTCGTTGAGCATCTTGAGATATTTTGTCTGTACGAAATCACACTGCATGGTCTTCATGGTCGAGGCCACGGCATTGATCTGCTGTTTTATCTTTGCCTCATCAACCTTCTGCGCGGAAAGGTTGAGAAAGCACAGGCTCAAGGCCATACAAAGAAACAATAATCTTTTCATTTTTTATTTTGCTATTAAACAACATCCTATCATGATAAAGCCAATGCCTATCCACTTCACTGCTGACACCGACTCATGAAAAAACACCATTGCCGCCAACATGCCAAAGACATAACTCAAACTTATCATCGGATAAGCCACACTGAGCGGATAATGCTTGACGATATACATCCATAGCACCGAACTGGTGCCAAAGAAGGCTCCGCAACAGGCGAACTGCCAGTTGATGAGCAAGTTCCACCAGAAGTCCTTAGTCCACCCGAAAGGGTGCATCTTCTGCAAGGCGAACTTCAAGAACACTTGTCCTCCCGCCAGTAGCGCGCTTTGGACGACTGCCAGTATGACTACTCTCCACATGACAGCACCATTGCTACGGAATGGACAGAAGGCCAAGGTGTCTCACCTCCCTTTTCCAATAGGGAATTGAAGAGCGGCGTGCTCTCATCGTGGCATCCCACCAATACGTTTCTCACCTTTCCACTTCTCAAGAGCGACTCCGCGTCTCGGACAGCCCATTCCAAAGAACTACGTCCTTGGGTATAAGTCACATTATAGCCATGACAATGGGTCTTGATGGCGATATTGCTGCCTATCGTGTTGTGAGTGCTCTGCATGAAATATGTTGGTTTCAACATGACTTCGCCTTCTTCCTTGATTTGCTGCAAAAGGCGTTCGCTGTTCTCCAAGCAGCCATATGCCGTACCGGTGATAATGGCGTCAGGAACGGGGATGCCGGCTTGCCGCAAGGCTTCCAAGGAAGACAGAAGTGAACTTTTCATGATCTTGCCCATGCGGCGAGCCTCCAAGGGCTTGACATATTTACGAATATCTGCCAACTGGTCCTCTGAGGTTATCTCCACTTTGGCAAGGACTTTAACCTCCGCGTTCCCCAAAGTCTCGGATGTTGCCGCCTTTGGTTGCGAAGATATGACCAACGAGGAGTCGTTTCCACCGAAACCAAAAGAATTGCAGAGTACATTCTCCAAATCTATATCCTGAACTCCCATAGACGGAAGGATGCCATTCTCCATAGGGTTCTTCCAACCCAAGTTGGCAGGAACAAAATGGTGTTGCATGGCGAGGATGCAGATGATGGTCTCTATGCTTCCAGAGGCACTGGTGGTGTGACCTGTAAACGACTTTGTGCTTGAAACCAAAGGCATATCATCGCCGAATACCCGTTTCAGCGAAACGCTCTCACTTTGGTCGTTGTTGGGCGTGCCTGTGCCATGCGCATTGACATACTGAATGTCCTTTGCCGAGAGACGTGCCATCTCCAAGGCCTCGGTCATTGCGATATAGGCTCCCTCGCCATTCTCCGAGGATGCCGTTTGGTGGAAGGCATCACAAGCATTGCCATATCCCGTAAGATAGGCATGAGGGGTTGCCTCTCTCTGCCGGGCGTTCTCCTCCGGCTCCAGTACCACAAAGGCAGCACCTTCGCCGAGATTCAAGCCTGCACGGGTGGCATCGAAAGGACGACACGGCTCATGGTCAAGGATCATGAGCGAGTTGAAACCATTGAGATGGAAACGGGAAAGTGCCTCGGTGCCTCCTGCCACCACCAAGTCGGCCTTGCCTGCCTTGAGCAAGCGAGCGCCCAGCATGATGGCATTGGCTGCGGAAGAGCATGCCGTGGACAAGGTGGTCACCTCGTCAAAGATGCCAAAGTGGTCTGCCATTAATTGGGTGCTGTTGCCGCCATCATGATGCTGCAAGATCTCAACGTTGGGTTGTTCTTCCAATTGGTCGAAACACAGTTCGGTGATGTCCATACCGCCCACTGTCGTACCCGATACGAGCACGATGCGCAAAGGTTTGCCGTCGGCGTTCCTGGCTCTAAGACTTTCCTTATCCACATGCGCGTCCTTCAAGGCTTGGTCAATGGCCAACATGCCCATCAACGCCGTGCGACTCATCATCTGCCCAAAGGGAATGCCAAGTTTCTCCTTCATCTGTTCATTCGACAGGTCTACCTCACCCACGGGCAGTTCATGGTGGACAGACTGGAGATACTTCATCTCCCCTATGCCCGACCGTCCTTCCCGCAACGACTGCAAGACCTCCTGCTTGTTCAGACCTATGGCAGAAACAATACCTTCGCCAGTTATTGCGATATTCATCTTACCGTGACTTTATTTCTTTCTGTTCTTGCTGACATAATCGGCGATGGTTGCCACGCTCTTGAAGATTTCCTTGCCAGCTGCCGGGTTTGCCAACTTGATGCCGTATTTCTTTTCCAATAAGACAATCAGTTCCAAGGCATCTATAGAGTCCAACCCCAAGCCTTCACCGAAGAGCGCGTCGTTCTCGTCAATGTCGTCTGCTGTCATTTCCTCTAGGTTCAACGCCTTAATGATTTCTTCTTTCAGTTCTTTTATCAATTCTTCCATTGCCTTATTCTTTATTTTATCGATTGATTATCTTTGTTTATTATCAAATAATTCCTATTCCATTATCATGAGGCCTGCCTCGAAGTGGTTTTCATCCTCATAGTCTATCCACCCTGCCAGCACGCTCTTGGTTTCTGAATCCAGGGATATGGTTTCCAAGACCTCATGCATCTGAGCCTCATCTTTCGATGGCAGGATATAAAAAGAGGTCTCGCCGTGGTAGTGGTTACGGATGGCTATCTCGCCTGTCACGATATTTGGCAAGGTATAGACAAATACCGATGGACTTGGGAAATAGTTGTCTTTGTCCTGTATCGACTCCAAGTATTTTTTGTCAGAGGAAATCGAAGAAGAACGATTGAAGAGCACCACTGCCCTGTCATCACGTTCCTCAAACCTCGTTTTGCCTTCTGCTTGCAAAAGCAATTCCGAAGCCACGAAACCCAATCGGCAGAGACCATCCATCTTGTAAAACTTGGGATAGTCTCCTATTTCCTGTTTATAGATGGCGGTCAACAGTCCATGACCGTATTTCTCTTTATCTATATGAAGTGGGGTTCCATCCACGACGACTTCTCTTGGGGAGATAGACACCCGGTGAACTGGAGCAAAAGCTTTAATAGCCGGATTTTCCTTTTCTGACGCGGCAGGTGCCTTGCTTGCCAAGATTGTGGCATTGCATCCCCCGAAGCCCGACAGCATCTTGATGAATGCTTGTTTGCTTGTAGGGCGGTTCTCAGCCGAGACATTCACCTTGCCAGAGACACCCAACTCCTCATACCCTCGCGTACCTATTATGGTATGGTCGTCTATCGCCTTCATGCTCAAAATGGTTTCCAACACGCCAGCGGCACCCAAGGTGTGTCCGAAATAGCCTTTCAAGGCATTGGTAGGGATGTCCGACAAACCTGCACGCTGGATAGCGACAGATTCCATTTGGTCATTAAACAATGTGGCCGTGCCATGCGCGTTCACGAATGCCAACTCAGCCTTGTCTACGTGCGACAATGTTTCCGACAGTGCCTTGTATAATCCCTCGCTGGTCTTGGATGGCGCGCTGATGTGGAACGCGTCGTTTCTGACGTATCCATGACCGATCTGCCATAGGTCGTCTTTGTCCTGCCGCGGCGCATCCTTGGCAAGAACCATGGTTGCCACTGCCTCTCCAAGGTTAAGTCCGAAACGTTCCATGTCGAAAGGACGACAAGGTTCTGTAGACAGGGCCTTGAGCGACTGAAAACCGGAGATGATAAAGCGGCTGGGACTGTCACAGCCGCAGACCACAACATAGTCGTATTTTCCTGCCGACAACAAGCGCGAGGCAAGTATCAAGGCTGACAGACCGGAAATGCAGGCATTGCAAACCACGAATGGCTTGGCCTGAATGCCCAATTGACAGGCTATACTTTCAGCCACCCTACCCAGCTCTATTTCCTTATCCTCTACCCTACCCATTTTTTCTATAGGTCCCTTGGTCGAGCTAAGGACAAATGCCACCTTTTCGTGAGCGACATCCACGTGGGAAGACTCTATAGCCTTCTTTGCAGACTCAAGTACTTGCTCTTCGAAGTCGCGTGACATCAATGAGCCAACAAAGCCGTCGGGAATGCCATGGCTGCCCTCGGCATAGGCATGAATGCCCGACTTGCCAGCCTTCACCGCCAAGTAATTTTCCTCGGAAGTCTCACCCAATGGTGAAATGACATTATCTGCTAAAACGTAAGCCATGGAAACTCTTCACTCCTCATTTAAATTCCTTTCCTTCCATTCTTGGTAGAATGGTGGGTTGTCCCACACGAGTTGGTAATTCAAGTCCATGAACACCTGTACGGAATGACCTGTAGCTATCAGGCTTTCATCCTCTGGGTCATGAATCTCATAGTCGAAAACTATCTTTGCCGCCTCCGTGGGACGATATATGATGTCGATACGAGGGCGCATGCCATACTTGATAGGTTTCTTGTAGTGGAAAGTCAGTTCCACCAGGGGTGCGAAATAACCATGGTCGAAGAAGCTCATGTATTCCAGTCCGTATTTCTTGCCGAATGCCTCTCGTGCATCCTCGAAATAAAGCGGATATGAACCATGCCACACCACGTTCATGGAATCGACCTCACTAAAACGGATGTCAAATGTCTTGGATTCCTTCAGTTCTTTCATGTTCACCCATCGCTAGCTTTTCTCCGTTTCCTTGACAGCTATCTTCATCTCTGTCGTCACAAGTGTCTTGCCTGCACATTCGATGGTCGCTTCTGCCAAGGTCATGCCAAACACTTCCTCCTTCACTTCTACACGAGTTGTAAGAACGTCTCCCACTTGCGGCAATTCCGTCACCTCAAAGTTGCGGACTGCTCCTATGAAGCCCAACTGAATGCCTTTCTTCAAGATAAATTTATTGACATAGCCAATGCGGGCCGCACAGGTCTGGGCGATGTTCTCCATCAATCCCGAAGCTGAGAAACGGCCATTGTCCACAAAGATGTTGTCTGCCTTCACCTCTGTCTCCGTCACGATGAGCGTCTTGTCGAAATGGGTCAGCGCTCCTACCATGACAAATGGTTCTTGTTGAGGCAACAACTCGTGAATGTCTATCTGGCGAAGGTCTTGATCCACAGGATTCTCTGTGTCAAATTCTTTCATACATCTATATTATCATGACTTCATGACCAAAAGTCATAAAAGTTATACCACTGTGTGGGATACTGCCTTACTCGTTTCTCCAGTTCTGCCGCATAGCTCTCCGCCAACTGTTGCATCTGCACTTTGCGGGAGGCTTCCTTGTCGTAAGAAAGTGGAGTCACATAAACCGTGTATCCTTTGGTCGAAGTTCTCATCACATTGACGGCGACGACATCAAGTTCCCTCATTGTAGCCACGGAGAATGGCCCCATCGGAAGTCGTGCCTTCGCTCCCAAGAAATTGGCAGTTAGAGATTTTGTAATCCCCACGATGCGGTCGGCAGGCATGCTCACGATTTCGTGGTTGCTCAGAGCCTCGTTGATAAAGAAGAGATGGCTCATGTCGGGCATTACCGGAATCATACGAATATTGTTAGACCCCAATCTTTCCCTGCGTCCTTCCATCACGGTAGCTTTCTCGCCACCAAAGACCAAGGCATTGAAACGCTTGGTCTGTGACACTAAGGAATACCCTGCCACCTCATAGCAACCAATATGCGAACTGAGCATCATGAATCCGTCTTCCCTTTCCGACAGGCGTGAGAAATTATCATAGCCCTCTATCTTCAGGTCGAACCTCCTGCCAGCAAACATGGCGAAACGGTCAATCACCACCTGCCCGAACCTGTAGTGGTTGACGTAGGTCGCCCATGCCGCTTTCCACCTGCCGTAGCCTATCCTTCTGCGGAAATAGCGATAGGAAGTGGTGCGGCTATTGTTGGTATTGAGAAGCAGGCATACCGGCATGATGACCAGCATGATGAGCAGGTAGAGCAGACGAATGTCCAACACTCGAAGCGAGTTGGTCAGCCAACGGTGCATCCACGCCGTACCGAATGTGGTGTTTTTGTCGTTCTTCACTCTTCACTTACGGGTGCATGCCCATTCTTTGTTCTTCACTCTTCGTTCTTCACTCTTCACTTAACCCACCTTGCTCTCGATATAGTCGCAGAACTGGCTAAGGGTTGCAACGCCTTGCATTTCCTCTGGCTTGATTTTGAAGCCGAAGTTCTTCTCCACGATGACCACGATATCCACGAAGTCAAGGCTGTCGATGCCGAGGTCGTCCTTCAACTTTGCCTCGGGAGCAATCTTTTCTTCGTCAATCTCCAAATCCTCAATGAGGAAATTTCTCACTTTCTCTTCAATTTCTTTTCTTTCCATTTTTATGATTTAATAATGATGTTTTTATTCTTCACTCTTCGTTCCTCACTCTTCACTCTTCACTCTTCGTTCTCCGTTCTTCACTTTAATTTCACTTCCAGGATAGTGTGGCCTTGTCCTATGCCATCATGGGTTGCCACAACTTGCAAGCCCGCACGCTCCACCTGCTTCACCATATCATCCGAATGATACATCTTGCTGTTGCCGTTGGCCATTGCGGTGAAGTAGACACTCGTCATGGTGAGGCACATCGATGCAGTCTCGAATTTCTGTCGATCCCAGAAGGTCTCCATGATATACAAGGTTGTGTCTTTCGTCATTACCTTGGCCGCACGAGCGAGGATGCTATAGATTTCCTCCTCTGAGAAGCAATCGAGAAACTGGCTCATCCAGATGGCATCCCAGTCGCCTGCGGGCAATTGGTTCTGCACATCCAAGATGTTGGTAGGATAGCCGCCGATTCTCTCCGCGCCTTCCTTGCCCTCGATGTTCTTCTTCATCATGCCTATTTGTCCCGGCAGGTCAACTATGGTGACGTTCACGTCCTTGTCATAGCCGACGCAACGCAAGGCAAACCTTCCGGTGTTTCCACCAACGTCCATCAGGCGCTTGGGCTTCTTGCCAAAGACTATCTCCAGGGCCGTATCAAACGAATGGTCGCTATAGAAATGGTCAAAGCCAAACCAGCTTTTCTGCACTTGCGAGTCAAGCTTTGAGAGTCCTTCGTAGATGGTTGGCCAATCGCCGAGCGTCTTCAAGCCTGCTGGCTTGCCTTCCTTGAGTGCTTCGTCAAGATAAAACATTCCACGATAGT
This sequence comes from Lachnospiraceae bacterium, assembly GCA_963660075.1. Classification (GTDB taxonomy): domain Bacteria; phylum Bacteroidota; class Bacteroidia; order Bacteroidales; family Bacteroidaceae; genus Prevotella. The sequence continues at coordinate 1,147 of CAVKWN010000052.1, read as the reverse complement.
TGACATCGTGGTTGAAGTCGATGTTGACACGGGTAGCTGGGTCATTGAGCAAGAACCAACCTGTCTTGGAAATGGTGTAGCGGTCGGTTGCCTTGTCTATCAACACTGTACCAGCACTGAGCGATGCCTCCAACAGAATCTTGAGTGCATACTCCGACAACTTTGTCTTCTGCTGCAGCTCCGCAAGTGTCAAACCGTCAGTGCTATCACGCAGTTCTTCCAAGACTCCCCACTTCACCATAAGTCTGGAGACTTGGAAGATTATGGGACCCCAAGCAATGTATTCCGCCAGCCTTTGTGCTTCGCGGGCGGAATACTTCTCCTGGGTGTATCTGTCGCTTTCCGACTTGAATAGGTTCATCGTACAGTGGCTTTATTTGGACAGTTGCTTACCTAATTCCGCAAAACTCTTGGCGAATCTGTCTGTTTCCACAAAGTCGTCACCACCTGACACGCCGTCCAGCGCATAGGTACATACCGTGTCGCCTGTGGCTGCATCAACGACACTCAAGGTGCCGTAGATTTTGATATGTGCCCTACCCCAACCAAACGAGGCGGTCTTGCGCTCAAAGTTGGTCAGTTCTACCACAATCTTATATTTGGCTTCTTTTCCTGCCTCGACGATTTTCACGCCTTTGCTGTTTTCGTTGAAAGACTTTGTAAACTCAGAGTTTGACACTTCCACCCTTTTGTCATATTCAGCGCCGCACCACTGCTTGAAGTCTTGTTTCTTCTCCCATGTTACCTTTGAGAAATCGATGGTCAGCACTGCCGACTCATTCTCCTTCAAGCACTTCACGTTGCCTTTTCCTTTCAGCGATCCTGCCCAAGTCACGATGCTGCACATCAGAAGGCAGAACAACAATAAATTTTTCTTCATAATCTTTGCTTTTTTGGGTTATTACCTGTTCCACAAGAAATTCCATCCCTGGGTGGCGAACAACGAGGTGAGGTTGCCGTCCTTCTCGCAGTAGCCGTTCTTGTTCTCGAACATGTTGTCGATGGCTTGGGAAGTCAACGTTTTATTTCAACTTCTTCACCATCGTCACTACAGCCTTGGCCAACTCGTCGAAAGCCGACTGTATGCGTGAGCTCTCGCTGAAGTCGATCAGGCCCTTCACGTTGTCCACACGCAGCACCAATACGG
>CAVKWN010000051.1:0-24244 GCA_963660075.1 Lachnospiraceae bacterium | reverse complement strand
GTGCCTTTACTGCTTTTTTGATGGATACTTTCAAGAAATGGCCTTGGTTGAGTTTCTTTTCCATTTCTACAGTGTTTTCTATCTTCTTGCGGTAATGTCACTCAAAGGATAGGAACGTTACAATATTCTCGCTTGAACCAAAGTTCGAAGACTGGATCTACAAAATTGTAGCAGTCTCCTGTTTTCTCTATGAAATCTTTTTCTATAAGCGATTTCTTGTTTTTTGTGATAGTACGAGGTGCCCCTAACCCATATTCCGCCACGACTTTTTGGGCATTGAAATGTGTCTCGCCCATGCAGACCGCGCGCAAGAATGCTATTTGCGAGGTTGGCATTCCATCGATGTCCATAAGAAACATGTCTGCGTTGGTGTCCAAAAGCTTTGTGAGTTGAGATTGAAAAATCTCTTCGGTCACTTTTGTTGCAGTATGTGTCCAGATGAGGAAGCAAAATTGTTGCATATACCAAGAGTGGCATTTCACGGTGCTGCATATCCGCTCTATCATGTCGTCGCTGATTTGCTTACCATGGTTGTAGAAACTGTCATGGATGAAAGGCTTCCAATATTCAATGGAGATTTTCTTCAATGTCATCATCTGCCCAAAGCGGTAGAATGGATTCTGGGAGTTTCCGAAGATGTCCATCATCATGTGCCGCTTACTGCCGTAAAGGCAATAGGTTGTGTTGTGTTGCCCTTGCCATACTGAGCGCATGGTTCCTTCCAAGCGTTTCCAGTCGGGAAGATTTGCCAGTTGTTGGAACTCATCTATACATATAATGACATGAACACCTTTGGCTTTAGCTATTTTCTCGGGAAGATTCAGTATTTCTTCCGCGCTTTCTTTTAAGGGCTTAAAGTTTAGCTTGACTTCAACCGCGTTCGCAGGGTCGCTATTGACCGTGATACTTGGAGATATGGATTGGACAAACTTGACAATGTCGGCCCAGCGCTTTTCTATTGTGGAAGAAACCCCTTGAAGTACGGCACTGGCAAATTTGTTGTAAAAATCCTCTTCGGAATATATCTTGAAAGCATCCAGATAGCAAACTCTTATATCTTTTTGCTCCTGCTTCAGTTCTTCCATAGCAGCCTTGACAAGAGAAGACTTTCCCCAACGTCTTGGGGAAATGAGCATCACGTTGATGCCGCCTCCAAGAAACGTCTTGAGGTCTTTACGATCTTCTATTCTATCGATAAAATATTCGTTTTCTGCTATCGACCCATATTCAAATGGTATCTTGTTCATGTCGTTAATCCCTTGATTTTCCGCAAAGTTACAAAATTATACCCAAAGGTATAATACCTTTGGGTATAATTTATGATAGTTTAAGAGAAAATAGAGCCGAATGCAGTGTGCGAATAAGAAGAAAATAGTGCTATCGCGTTATCGCTGAAAGCGCGGCGGGTTTTCAGTGTAAAGGCGATGAGATAGCACTGGAAAGGCAACGCGATAGCACTGGAAAGGCGATGAGATATCAGTGAAATCCCGACGCGATTTCACTGAAATTCCGAAGGGGTTGTGTTTCAGCCGATTAGGAATCGAATTGTGGCGCGTTTTTCAAGGCTTCGCGCAAGAAATGGCCTTGGTTTAGTTTTGCTGCCATTTCCACGGCGCGACGCTTCATCTCAGAGTAGTCGGCTTGTGACAAGCGGGGAAGAATGTCGTTGAGCTCCCGCAACGAGCCTATGGCGATTCCGCATCCGTATTTCTCGATGATTGGCGCTACGGCAGACTCTTTCCAGACGATTACGGGCAAGCCGGCGCGGAGGTTGAACGAAACCTTGTGGGGTGAGTTCCAGCGAAGGTAGTTGCCGTATTCGCCCGAGCAGGTGTCGAGCGAGTCGCCGTCCCACACCAAGCCGAAACCGGCATCTATGCCTTTGATGAAATCCTCGGAAGGTACGAAACCTTGATAAGTGATATGTGGGTTGTCTTGCAAGCCTTTCAGTCCTTCCTTGTTGCCGCAAATCAGCAAGTCCCATTGGCTCAAAGTCTTGGTGAGCTCCACCAAGAAGGAGTTTTTCTTCATGCTCAACGCGCCGGCGTAGACAACCTTGGCGTTCGCGTTTACCGTGGCCGCCTTTTGGCAAGGAGAGGCTGAGCGGTAATCGAACAGCCCTAACGCTCCCACGGGTTTCCTCATGCCGTGAGCAGTGAGCCACGAGGCCATGTTGTCGTTAGACGCGATGACATAGTCGCTGTGCGACAGGCGGCTGATTTCCTTTTCCACGGTCAGCTTCTTCCTGCGAAACGACCCTAAGTCGTGGATGAGCGCTATGGTATGCGCCCCTTTCATCCTCGCGACGTGGCACAGGAATGAAAAGTATTTCTTCACGGGATACTGCAAGAAGAGCACGTCGCCCTTCCTGAGCGACAGGCAAGCGCGGATTATGCCCGCCAAGTCGAGGAAGAAGGCAAGGACCTTGCTTCCGTTCACCGTGCGCCGCAACCCGAGATTGACCGCCCCCATCTCGGCGAGCGTGTCCTCGTTGTCAGTCTTCGCCTTGTTTCCCGCGCTCGTCAGGTTGTAATAGTTTCGGCTGATGTAGCATAGTCTATTTTGGGTCATGTCTTTTTTCTTTTATAAGTTGTTTTGAGGAAATGTGTTTAGATAGGCACGCCTACACCTTATTATATATGTTCCACACGGCTTGGCATAGTTTCTCGTCAGAGAAGTTTTGCGCGTATTCTTTTCCTTTCGTGATCATCTCCTGACGCAAATCCTTGTCGGTGCAGACTCTATGGAGAGTTTCTGCCATGCTTTCGGCATCGTCGGGTGCCACGTACAGCGAGCCTGGCCCTCCGGCCTCTTCCAGGCAAGAGCCTGTGCAACCAATGGCTGGCACTCCGCTTGTGATGGCTTCCAAGAGAGGTATGCCAAATCCCTCGATGCGGGATGGGTAAACGAAAGCAGTGGCCAACTTGTAGAAGGCAGGCAAGTCTTCATAAGGTACTTGGTGGTAGAAATGGAACAAATGCTCAATGCCTTGCTCCTTGAGGTAGGCTTGTATGGTGTCCACATATGGGGTTCGACGACCTACGGCTACGACAGGGATGCCTTCACCGGTATGCTGTTGCAATGCGCTCATGGCCTTGGCAACCAACAGTAGGTTTTTGCGTTCCTCGATGCTGCCTACATAGAGAATGAACTCATCGGGCAAGGCATATTTGGTTTTCACCTCCTCTTTCTTTTGTGGCGCGATCTCTTGTGCGAACACGGGGTCGCATCCTTGATAGACCACATCTATTTTCTGTTCCGGTATGTGATAATAGTCTATGATTTCTTGCTTGGTGTATTCGCTTACGGCGATGATGCGGTCGGCATGCTCACACGCCTTGCGAAACTTGTAGTTGTAGATTAGCCTGTCTATCCAGTGATAATACTGGGGTGTATGGAGGAAGATGAGGTCGTGGACGGTAACGATATACTTGCAACGTTTTTGTCCGAAACGTAGCTCCCGCTTCTCAGGGGTTCCTATGTTGAGAGGCAGTTCGTTGCTTAGTCCATGAAATAGGTCTATGCCGTCTTGCCGAATGTCCTTGGTCACGCCCCACACTCGCCAAAGAGAGCGTAGGCGGCTCCATATTCCTTTCGGCGGAAAGCACAGCTTGAGCAGGCTTAGGGTTGGGATTTCTTTCAGATAGGGGATGCGCCGAGGCTTGGGAGTATATAGGTTGTACGTATTGTCGGGATGTTTTTCCGACAATATGCGAATGATAAATCTACTGTAGTTGCCAAGTCCCGTGCGATTTTGGGCGGCTCTCTTGGCATCGAATCCTATTCTCATACCTTATCTTCTTGTGTCTGCGTGTTTTGTTTACCATAAAGTTAGCTAAATCCTGAAATTCAGACAAGCAAAAGCTTGCGAAATCCCACATTTTAAACCATGTTAACGATACGGCGTGTCTTCTCGGCACTTATATGAACTAACGTATAAGGTCGCGAGTGACATGATGATGTGTCTCATAACACTTGTGTATCTTGCTCTTTAAATAGACGGTTTCAGTAAAAAATCTGATTTTACACCGATTTTAGCTAACTTTGCAACCTAAATAGACAAAGCTCTCATAGCTATTCGTATAAACATAACTTCCATATATCGTCATGAAAGAGACTATCGTCAGTGTGAAGCAATTCTTCATGCGGCCTTTCTTCCGCAATCCTCTAACCTTGTTTGGACTGTGGATGCTGCTGGCTTTGGTGTCGGCATTGATAAAGTTTCATAAGTGTAACAACTTCTTGGTATTCAAGTATGTTTTTTGGCATACTTGGAATCAGACCTCCCTTTATGCCCCTTATCCTGCTGAGTATTTTGACACCAATTATTATGGTCCGTTCTTCAGCTTGGTTATCGCGCCGTTTGCCGTGGTACCTCTCCCGATAGGACTGATTCTTTGGCATGTCTTGATGACCTTGGCTCTCTATGTGGCTATTCGTAAGTTGCCATTGGCACAGGGCAAGCAAATCTTCATCTATTGGTTTTGTGCCCATGAGTTGTTGACGGCGTTGTTTATGGACCAGTTCAACATCGTGACGGTTGCCCTCATTGTGGCTTCTTATTATTGCATCGAGAAAGAGAAGGATGTGCTGGCGGCTTGTTTCATTATGATAGGAACCTTTGTTAAACTTTATGGTATCGTCGGCTTGGCTTTCTTCTTCTTTTCCAAGCACAAGGGCAAGCTTGTCGCCGCCTTGGCGGGATGGGCTGTCGTCTGTTTCGTATTGCCGATGGCAATCAGCAGCCCTGAGTATGTGATAGGTCAATATCAGGAATGGATGATGAGCTTGGGTGGCAAGAATATGGAGAATATGTTCTCGAACATGCAAAATCAGTCCTTGTTGGGTTTGGTGCGTAAGATTTCACACGTGGCTACATATTCAGACTTGTGGTTGATTGTGCCTGGCATCATTGCCTTTTGCGCTCCATATCTACGTATCTCGCAGTACAAGAACAGTGCGTTTAGGTATGCCTTCCTGGCATCGGTGTTGATGTTTGTCGTCTTGTTCAGTACAGGTAGTGAGTCGAGTACTTACATCATAGCTTTTATTGGAGTGGCCATTTGGTATGTGGCTGTGCCTTGGAAACGCTCTCGATGGGATGTCGCCTTGATGGTATTTGCTTTTATCTTGACGAGTATGTCGCCTTCTGATTTGTTCCCACGCTTTATCCGCAAGACGTATGTGCAGCCTTATGCCCTCAAGGCTCTTCCAGTGGTCTTGATATGGTTTAAGCTGATATATGAGATGCTTGTAAGGGATTACAAAGGAAAGGTATAGATGAAAAGAATGAGGATGCGCCGTTTTTTGGGGTGGCGGCATAATGGTTTATTTGTTTTCAGGGCTTACGCCCCTGCCGATACAGTTCTTCCACGACATTCTCCACGCAGCTTGGCACCATTCCCGTTATGGGCAAGCCACGCCTTATGTTGTTTCTTATCTGTGTGCTGCTTATGTCGTAGAGTCGTGTGGCGTAGACGTGCACGTTGTGTGGGAGAGATGCCGTGTCGATAGCGCAGTCGGGGCGTGCGTAGACGGCTATGTCGCAATTGGAAAGAATATAGTCTGGCTTTGCCCAACGGTTGAAGGCGAGCCAGTTGTCACCCCCTATGATTAGCGTGAATTGGCAGTTGGGATAGTCGGCCTTGAGATGCTCCAGAGTGTTCCACGTGTACGAAGGCTTGGGCAAGTGGAACTCGTAGTCGGAGGCCACGAGCCCCTTCTCGCCGGCGAGGGCTTGCCGCGTTATGTCTAATCGCTTGTCGTTGTCGAGAAGGTCGGTAGCCGCCTTCTTGAAGGGGTTGAGGGGCGACACGAGAAACCACACCTCGTCGAGGCGGGCGAGGCTGAGGATTTGCCTCGCCAAGCCTATATGTCCCACGTGGACAGGGTTGAAACTGCCTCCGAAGATGCCTATGCGGAGGCTTTGCAGGCTGTCGGGCATTGGCGGTTAGGCTTTAAGGAAGTCGCTGACGAGGCGGTAAGTGTCTTGCTTGGCTTTCTCCAGGTCGTCGTTGACGACAATGTGGTCAAACTCCTTGGCAAACGTCAGCTCGTAGGCGGCCTTGGCCAATCGCTGCTCTATCACCTCGGGCGCGTCGGTGGCGCGGTTCACGAGCCTGTGCCTAAGCTCCTCTATCGATGGTGGTTGCACGAAGATGCTCAACGCCCGTTGCCCGTAATGCTTCTTGATGTTGCATCCGCCTTTCACGTCGACGTCGAACACCACGTTCTCGCCCCGCCCCGCCTGGCTTTCCACTTGCGACTTCAAGGTGCCATAGAAACGGTCGGCGTACACTTCCTCGTATTCGAGAAACTCGTTGTGGTTGATCTTGTCCTTGAACTCCTCGGGCGTGAGGAAAAGATACTCAACGCCATTCTTCTCTGTGCCGCGTGGTGCGCGCGTGGTGGCGCTTATTGAGAAGGCGAGCTTCAGCTCGGGGTGCTCGCTCATCAACCACTGCACGATGGTGCTCTTGCCAGATCCGCTTGGCGCGGAAAAAATAATCAGTTTGCCAGTCATGTCAATATCGTCTGTTACAATGCGTTCAATACCTGCTCCTTGATTTGCTCAAGCTCATCTTTCATCTTCACCACGATGTTTTGCATCTCAGCCTGATTGCTCTTCGATCCGGTGGTGTTGATTTCGCGGCCCATCTCTTGGGCTATGAACCCGAGCTTCTTGCCGTTGGGCAGGTCCTCGGCCATGGTCTCGCGGAAATATTTCAGGTGGTTGGCAAGTCGCTGCTTCTCCTCGCTGATGTCGAGCTTCTCGATATAATAGATAAGCTCTTGCTCAAGGCGGTTCTTGTCGTATTGCACCTCCGGGATCTGCTCCAGGCCCTTGATTATCGTTTCCTTGATTTTCGGCACGCGGCTCTTCTCATAGGGCTCGATGCTGTGGAGGAGATTCTCGATGTTGTCTACCTTCTCGTGGAACTTCTTCTCCAGCGCGGCTCCTTCCTGCTTGCGGAATGCCACGAGGTTGTCTACGGCCTGTTTTATCGCGCCTTTCGCCACTTCCCATTCCTCGTCGCAGAGTTCCTCTACATTAGTCCTCGTGAGCACGTCGGGCATGCGGGTCAACGTGCTGAACCAGTTGGCAGGCTCGGGGATGCCCGTCTTTGCCGCTATGGCCTTAAGCTGCTTGTAGTAGTCCTCGATGAGAGCACCGTTGATGGGCGTGGCGTCGACCACCGTGTCTTTCTCCGTCCAAAGCGCGAAGTCGACCTTGCCACGTGAGAGCTTCTTTGCGACATACTGCCTTATCTCCATCTCCTTCTCGCGGTAGAGAGGCGCTACGCGCGCGGAGAGGTCAAGCGTCTTGCTGTTGAGCGATTTAACCTCAACATTGATTTTCTTGTCTTTGTAAACCACTACGGACTTGCCGTAGCCCGTCATAGAAAGTATCATACTTATTTATGCGTTAAATTTCTGCAAAAGTACAAAATTGGATGGAAAAAGGAGTAAATTTGCACTTTATTAAGAATAATATCGACATAATACGCGTATAATATGTCTTGTATATTGAATATTGAGACAAGCACCAATGTTTGTTCAGTGGCAGTGAGCCAGGATGGCGCTTGTATTTTTGAGAAGGAGGATCACTCCGGACCCAACCACGCTGAGCGTTTAGGCTCTTTTGTCGACGAGGCGTTGTCGTTTACCGACAACCATGGCATTCCGTTCGATGCCGTTGCCGTGAGTTGTGGCCCGGGCAGTTACACTGGCCTTCGCATAGGCGTGAGCATGGCGAAAGGCATTTGCTATGGCCGCGGCCTCAAGCTCCTGGGCGTGCCCACGTTGGAGATACTCTGCGTGCCAGTGCTCCTGCGCGAGATGGTGGATGAGAACGCGTTGCTTTGCCCTATGCTCGACGCCCGCCGCATGGAAGTGTATGCCCAGATCTTCGACCGTGCCTTGCACGAGGTGCGACCCATCCACGCCGACGTGGTGGAGGCCGACACCTACAAGGAGTGGCTCGACAAGGCCCCCGTGTATTTCTTCGGCGACGGAGCCAAGAAATGCAAGGAGGTGATAACGCACCCTAACGCCCGCTTCATCGATGACATAGAGCCTTTGGCCAAGAACATGATGCCACTGGCGGAGAGGCGCATGGCGGAGCAGAAGTTTGAGGACGTGGCCTACTTCGTGCCTTTCTACTTGAAGAATTTCGTGGCAAAGCTGCCCCGCAAGCTCCTTTAACCACATCATTTATTTTGTTTCATGAATATCCAAGGTTTAGACTATAACACCCAGCGAGAAAAACTCGTGTTGCCGGAATATGGACGCGAGATTCAGAAGATGGTCGACTATTGCATGTCATTGCCCGACCGTGACGCTCGCCTGAGCTGCGCTTATACCATAATAGACACCATGGAGCTGATGAACCCGCAGCTTGTGCAAACCGACAACTACAAGCAGAAGCTTTGGGACCAGCTCGCGCTGATAAGCGATTTCAAGCTCGACATCGACTGGCCCGTTGACATATCCAAGGCAAAGGTGATAGGCGAGAAGCCGCAACCGCTCAAGTATGAGACAGGCACCATACCAGTGCGTCACTATGGCAAGCTGGTATTCGAGCTTTTCAGTAAGCTGAAGGCCATGGAGCCGGGCGAGGAGCGCGACCAGCTGACAGCCCTTACCGCCAATCAGATGAAGCGTGACCTCGTGCAATGGGGACACGGGCTTTGCGACGACGAGAAAGTGGCCAACGACCTTGCCAACTTCACCGACGGTAAGATCCAGCTCGACCTCAACCATTTCAAGTTTGAGCGAGTGGACATGCGAGCCTTGGCGCCAACCAACAATGGCAAGAAACGCAAGAAAAAATAGACAACATCTATGGAGTCATTTATAATAGAAGGCGGACATCAACTGGAGGGAACCATCACCCCGCAAGGTGCGAAAAACGAGGCGTTGGAGGTGATATGCACCTCTCTGCTCACGTCAGACCCCGTGCGTATAACCAACGTGCCCGACATACTTGACGTTAACAACCTCATTAAACTGTTGGAGGACGTGGGCGTAAAGGTGACACGCAACGGCCGTCACGACTATACGTTCCAGGCCGATGACCTGAATCTTGATTTCCTCGATAGCGTGGAGTTTGTCAAGAAATGCTCCCGTCTCCGCGGCTCTGTGCTGATGTACGGGCCGCTCCTTGGCCGTTTCGGCAAGGCCACGGTGGCCAAGCCTGGCGGCGACAAGATAGGGCGCCGGCGTCTCGATACCCATTTCCTTGGGTTCAAAAACCTTGGAGCGAGGTTCGAGTTTGACGAGACGCGCGATGTCTACCAGATTCATGGCGACCGCCTCAAGGGCACATACATGCTCCTCGACGAGGCTTCGGTCACCGGCACGGCCAACATCATCATGGCCGCGGTAATGGCAAAGGGCACTACCACGATTTACAACGCGGCGTGCGAACCTTACATACAGCAGCTCTGCCATCTCCTCAACCACATGGGAGCCAACATCTCGGGCATAGCCAGCAACCTCGTGACGATTGTCGGCGTAGACCATCTGCATGGGGCCACACACCGTGTGCTTCCCGACATGATAGAGGTGGGCTCTTTCATTGGCATGGCGGCGATGGTTGGCAATGGCATACGCATAAAGGACGTGTCGCTTCGCAACCTTGGCCCCATTCCTGATGCCTTCCGCCGATTGGGCGTGAAACTGAAGGCGGAGGGCGACGACCTGATTGTTCCTCACCAGGCACACTATGTGGTCGACTCTTTTATCGACGGCACGATAATGACCCTTGCCGACGCGCCTTGGCCAGGACTCACCCCAGACTTGCTCTCCGTGTTGCTCGTGGTGGCGACGCAGGCGAGAGGCACGGTGCTCATCCATCAGAAAATGTTTGAGAGTCGTCTTTTCTTTGTCGACAAGCTCATCGACATGGGTGCCCAAATCATACTTTGTGATCCTCACCGCGCAGTGGTGGTGGGACAAGACCGCCGCATCCAACTTCGCGCGGGCCGCATGTCAAGTCCAGACATCCGCGCGGGCATAGCATTGCTTATAGCTGCCATGAATGCGAAAGGCACGAGCCGCATCGAGAACATCGGGCAGATAGACCGTGGCTACGAGGACATAGAAAAGCGTCTTAACGGCCTTGGGGCGAATATCCAGCGTGTAGATGATTAAGCTCTGTGACACATACCGCATAGGCTGCCTCGGCAAGCCTCATGGAGTGAAAGGGGAGATAGCCTTCTCTTTCGAGGATGACGTGTTCGATCGTCAAGACGCTGATTTCATTTTCGTCATGATTGATGGATTGCTGGTGCCCTTCTTCTTCGAGGAATACCGATTTAGTTCTGATGTAGTGGCATTGGTCAAGTTTGAGGGTGTCGACACCCTTGAGCAAGCCGCTGACCTCACAGGACGCCATGTCTACTTCCCGCGCGACGCTTCCGATGAGGATGCCGATACCGTGTCTAAGGCGGAACTTTCTGGTTTCAAGCTCGTCGACGCGTCGACAGGTCATGAGGTAGGCGACGTGATGGCCCTCGACGACTCCACCGCAAATCCGCTTTTTGTCGTGGACACGCCAAATGGTGAAATGCTGATCCCGGCAAGCCATGAGCTGGTTAAGGCCATAGACAAGAAAAACCATACAATCACGGTAGACATTCCCGAAGGACTGTTGTCATTGTAGCGGCATCCGCCGAAGGATTATTATCATTGTAGAAAACGTTTAGATGAAGAAACAAATTTGCATACTTGGCTCCACTGGTTCCATAGGCACGCAAGCCCTTGACGTGATAAGGCAACATCCGGACCTTTACGAGGCTTACGCGTTGACCGCAAACGACAGCGTGGAGAAACTTGCCGAGCAAGCTCGTGAGTTCAATCCAGCCGCGGTGGTGATAGCCAACGAAGCTCATTATGAGGAACTGAAAGCCAGGCTCGCCGACACCGACGTGAAGGTTTACGCCGGTCACAAGGCGTTGTGCGAGATTGTTGAGGCTGGCCCCGTAGACATGGTGCTTGCGGCTCTCGTGGGATTCGCCGGACTTGAGCCGACCGTTCGTGCCATCAAGGCACGCAAGAAGATATGCCTTGCCAACAAGGAGACGTTGGTCGTGGCCGGCGAGCTCATGCTCGACCTTGTGCAGAAATATCATGTAGACCTCTTGCCTGTCGACTCGGAGCATTCGGCCATATTCCAGTGTCTTGTGGGCGAGGAGGCCAACGAGGTCGACAAGATTCTCCTCACTTGCTCCGGAGGGCCTTTCCGCAACTTCACCCACGAGCAGTTGCTCACGGTGACGGCAGCCGATGCCCTTCGCCATCCGACATGGAAGATGGGCGCCAAGATAACCATCGACTCTGCGTCGCTCATGAACAAGGGCTTTGAGGTAATGGAGGCGAAATGGCTCTTTGGCGTGCCTGCCGAGAAGATAGAGGTGCTGGTGCATCCGCAGAGCGTTGTCCACAGCGGCGTGCAGTTCAAGGACGGCGCGGTGAAGGCGCAGCTCGGAGTCCCCGACATGCGACTTCCCATACAGTATGCTTTCTCTTTCCCCAACAGGCTTCCGCTGAATGGCGACCGCCTGGATCTCTTCGGCACCCAAAAACTTGAGTTCTTCAAGCCCGACGTGCAGAAGTTCCCGTGCTTGCGCTTGGCTTATGAGGCGATAAGCGAAGGAGGCAACATGCCGTGCATCTTGAATGCCGCCAACGAGGTGGCCAATGCCGCCTTCCGCCGTGGCGAGTGTTCCTTCCTTGGCATGGCAGATATCATAGGACAGACCATGCGGCAGGCTACGTTCGACAAGACCCCAACTCTCGACATTTATTTACAAACCGACGCTGAGGCACGCCGGATAGCCGCCTCATTGCTGAAAGCTTAACACATTAATAATAAAACAGATGGAAATTTTCCTCATAAAGCTATTACAATTTATCCTGTCTATCTCTCTGCTTGTGCTCCTTCACGAGGGAGGCCATATGGTAGCCGCGAAGCTCTTTGGCGTGAGAGTTGAGAAGTTTTTCATATTCTTCGATGTCAGCTTGGGCAAGTGGAGCGGCAAGCTCTTCAGTTTCAAGCCTCGCAAGTCAGACACCGAGTACGGCATGGGATGGTTGCCCTTGGGCGGCTATTGCAAGATTGCCGGAATGATAGATGAGAGCATGGACACCGAGCAGATGAAACGCGAGCCGGAACCCTGGGAGTTTCGCACGAAACCGGCGTGGCAGCGTCTCATCATCATGGTGGGTGGTGTCACGGTAAACTTCATCCTTGCCCTCTTCATCTATTCCATGATAATGTTCCATTGGGGTGAGAGCTACGTCCGTGTGGCAGACATGTCGCAGGGAATGAAGTTCAACAAGGAAGCCAAGTCGTATGGCTTCAAGGATCACGATATTCTGCTTGGCACCGACATACGCCCGTTCAAGGACTTCGGCGGCGACGTGTTCCGTGACATATCTGAGGCTCAGTATTGCGACGTGATGCGTGACGGCAAGAAGGTTCGCATAAACTTGCCGGGCAACCTCAACTTGCTCAACATGCTTAAAGTTACTCCACAGTTTGCTCGTCCTTTCGTCCCCGCTGTTGCCGATACAGTGTTCCAAACTATAGCCGTGACAGAAAACGAGTCAGTGGAGTCTCCGGCTTGGAAGGCCGGTATGCGCAAGGGTGACAAGATACTTGCAGTCAATGGCAAGGCCATCGATTCCTACAATGAGTTCACCGAGGCGGTGGGTGTCATCAGCGACCAGCTTGCAGCCGTCAGTACACATAAAGACAGTGTGCGTCTTCGCACGGTCTCGCTCGTGATAGAGAAAGCCAACACCAAGCGCGATACGGTAACTGCCGTGCTCACTGCCGACGTGAAGCTCGGCTTTGCCGTAGGTGGACCCGAATATATGTACAAGGACAAGATAACCCACGTGGATTATAGCTTCTTGGCGAGCTTCCCAGCAGGCGTGAAATATGGCTGGGACGTGTTGTCTGGCTATGTGAGCGACATGAAATACGTGTTCACCGCCGACGGTGCCAAGAGTCTTGGTGGCTTTGGGGCCATAGGCTCATTGTTCCCGCAGACTTGGGATTGGCATGCCTTCTGGATGATGACCGCATTCCTTAGCATCATCCTCGCCTTCATGAACATTCTTCCTATTCCCGCGCTCGATGGCGGCCACGTGTTGTTCCTTCTCTACGAGATGATCACTCGCCGCAAGCCTTCCGAGAACTTCCTTATCAAGGCGGAATATGTCGGCATCACGGTGCTCATCTTGCTTATGGTGGTAGCCAACCTGAACGACATATTGCGCTGGATTGGTGTCATGTAGGTTAAAAAACGTCAATATTTCGCATCGCCTATACCCCTTTTGCCCATAAGAGCGTATTTAAGGATAGAACGGCGATATTTATTCAAAACGTCAATAACGCACGACAATAACGCAGATTATATCATAACAATGAAAAAACTTTTGACCTTGGCTCTGTTGATGCTTGTAGCCATCATGGCCAATGCCCAAATGCTGGATCCCGTGAAGTTTTCTTCCACGTTGAAGACAAATAACACGGCAGAGGGCGAAATTGTTTTCACAGGAAAAATCAGTAGTGGTTGGCATGTCTATAGCACAGGCTTGGGCAGCGATGGTCCAACCTCAGCCACATTCAACGTGAACAAGCTCGACGGCGTGCAGCTTGTTGGCAAGTTGGAGCCACGTGGTCATGAGATAAAGAAATATGACCAACTCTTCGAGATGAACCTTCGCTATTTCGAGGGCAGCGTGGAGTTCGTGCAAAAGGTGAAATTCACCAAGCCAAACTATCAGATCGACGCCTACCTTGAGTATGGTGCCTGCAACGACGAGAACTGCATGCCTCCCACGAGCGTGGAGATAAAGAAGAGCGGCAAGAGCCCTGCCGTGGCCAACGACGCCAAGCAAGATTCCAAGGATGCAAAGGTCGAAGCAGATGCAGCCGTGGGCGATGATGCCGCCTTGATGTCTGCCACTACCGCTCAAGTCAATGACTCGCTCAAGGCCGATTCTCTTGCCACGGCCAATGCTGCGGCAGCAGCCTCTCTCTCACAAGGTGATAAGGATGCCCTTTGGCAACCCGTTATCAAGCAGCTGCAACAGTTTGGCGGCACCAACGACTTGGCGAGCCATTCTTTGTTTTATATATTCCTGATGGGTATTGTGGGCGGCTTGCTGGCTTTGGTCATGCCGTGCATCTGGCCTATCATCCCAATGACGGTAAGCTTCTTCCTCAAGCGTTCCAAGGACAACAAGAAGCGTGGCGTGCGCGATGCCATTATCTATGGCGTGTCTATCATCGTGATCTATCTCGCGTTGGGCATAGGCGTCACCGCCATCTTCGGCCCATCAACGCTCAACGCGTTGTCTACCAACGCCGTGTTCAATATCTTCCTGTTTGTCTTGCTCGTAGTCTTTGCCGTGAGCTTCTTTGGTTGGTTTGAGATCAAGCTCCCCGACAGTTGGGCAAACAAGGTTGACAACAAGGCATCGAGCACCACGGGTCTCATCTCAATCTTCCTCATGGCTTTCACGCTCGTGCTCGTGAGCTTCTCGTGTACCGCGCCTATCATTGGCCTCCTGCTTGTGCAGACGGTCACTTCTGGCGATTGGCTCGCCCCTGCCATTGGCATGTTTGGCTTCGCCATTGCCCTTGCGGTGCCATTCGCGTTGTTCGCCATGTTCCCCACGCTCATGAAGAAGAGTCCGCGCAGTGGCTCATGGATGGATCAAATCAAGGTCGTGTTGGGCTTCGTTGAGTTGGCGTTCTCGCTCAAGTTCCTCTCCGTTGCCGACCTTGCCTATGGTTGGCACATCATGGATCGCGAGGTGTTCCTTTCCCTTTGGATTGTCATTTTCATAGCTCTTGGCGCTTACCTCGTGGGTTGGCTCAAGTTCCAGCAGGATGCCATTGGCGGCGACCTTCAAAAACCCATGCCTGTTCCCGCTATAATGCTCGGCTTGTGCTCATTGGCTTTCGCCATATATATGATTCCAGGCCTTTGGGGTGCCCCTTGCAAGGCCGTGTCGGCATTCGCTCCTCCTATCACAACCCAGGACTTCAATCTCAACAACCATGTGGTTGAGGCCAAGTATAAGGATTACGAGGCTGGAATGGCAGCTGCAAAGGCACAAGGCAAGCCAGTGATGGTCGACTTCACAGGCTTTGGCTGCGTCAATTGCCGCAAGATGGAGGCTTCGGTATGGACGGACCCATCCGTGGCTGACAAACTGGAGAAAGACTACGTGCTCATCTCGCTCTATGTGGACGACAAGACCAAGTTGCCACAGCCAATGGAGGTGACCATGCCAAACGGCCAAAAGCGCACGCTTCATACCGTGGGCGACAAGTGGAGCTACTTGCAGAGCCATAAGTTCGGCGCCAACGCCCAGCCTTTCTATGTCACTCTCGACAACGACGGCAACGTGCTCTCGGGCTCGTTCTCTTACAAGGAAGATGTATCGGCTTATCTCGACTTCCTCAAGAAGGGTCTCGACGCTTACAAACATTAAGATGGAGGCTTGGCGGCTCACACGCTTCGCCAAGCCTTTTTCGTGATTGTGTCTCGAACATATCTACAAATTTACTATTGAATCATGCTTGACAAGGATACACGCGAACAAATCATCGCGTTGATAAAACGGCAAGTGGTGCCAGCTGTGGGCTGTACGGAGCCTATGGCGGTGGCGCTTTGCACGGCAAGGGCAACTGAGGACTTGGGCAAGCGCCCCGAGAAGATACGGGTGCTGCTGAGTGGCAACATGCTGAAAAACGCCATGGGCGTAGGCATCCCCGGCACGGGAATGATAGGCTTGCCAATAGCTGTGGCGCTTGGTGCCATAGTGGGCAAGAGCCAATACCAGCTTGAGGTCATCAAGGATCTCACGCCCGACACGCTTGCGGAGGGCAAGGCGTTTATTGCCGACACCAACCGTATCGACATCAAGTTGAAGGAGAATATCTCCGAGAAACTGTATATTGAGGTCACTTGTATGGCAGGTAACGACAGTGCCACGGCGGTTATCGCCGGAAGCCATACCAACTTCGTTTATGAAAGTTGCAATGACAAGGTGCTGCTCGACAAGCGTGAATGTACCGAAAACACGGAGGAGCATAAGGGCGTGGACCTCGACATGAAGACCGTGTGGGAGTTTGCCATTACAGCCCCTCTTGAGGAGATAGCCTTCATGGGGGAAGCGCGCGACTACAACATCCGCGCCGCCGAGGAGAGCCGCAAGGGCAACTATGGCCATTGTCTCGGCAAGACCATAGACCGTCCGCTGAGCCATGGCATCTTTGGCGACTCCATATTCTCGCACATCATCTCTGAGACCGCACTTGCCTGCGACGCGCGCATGGGCGGTGCCATGATTCCGGTTATGAGCAACAGCGGCTCGGGCAACCAAGGCATCTGTGCCACTAATCCTGTGGCGGTGTTTGCCAAGGAGAACGAGAACACCGATGAAGAGCTTATCCGCGCGCTGACCCTCTCGCATCTCACCGCCATATATATCAAGCAGAGCCTTGGCACGTTGTCGGCTCTCTGTGGATGCGTGGTGGCAAGCACGGGCGCGAGCTGCGGCATAGTTTATCTTATGGGTGGCGACTACGGCCGTGTGTGTGCCGCGATACAAAACATGGTGGCCAACCTCACGGGCATGATTTGCGACGGTGCCAAGCCCTCGTGCAGCATAAAGATTTGCTCGGGTGTGTCTTCCGCGCTCCTTTCCGCCCTTCTCTCCATGCAGAACCATCAGGTTACCGCTGCCGAGGGCATTGTTGACAACGATGTAGACAAGAGCATACACAACCTCACGTCAATTGGCAAGGAGGCCATGAATCCTACCGATGACATGGTTCTTGACATCATGACGCATAAAAGCTGCTAAATCTCTCTTTACGATATTTTTTTGCTTTCCCTCATCCTCTCCCCATCAGGACGGAATGGGGGATTTTTCATTCCCCCAACTTCCTCCACACTTCAAGAAACTCGCGGTGTTCGAGCTTCTTGTCGAAAGAAACCTTTATGCCCGCGCTTAAGAAATCAATGAGGTTTCTTGGGCGAATTGTCTTTAGTCAATCCGTAGTCTTCGTTTGCGTTATTAAGTGATTTGCCATCATGTTCATTATTCTTGCCCTTTGAAAGGTAGCAGGTAGCGGTAAACAAGACCAATGAATGTAAGGGTTTCCATTCTGTCGTCTTTTTATAGTTGAAATCCTTTGCCTTTCCAGATGTATATTCGTTGTGGCCAGAGTAGTGGCATTCCAGGCCAAATGACCATTTTTTGTACTTGTAGAGTAATTTGGCGGCATATTGCGCGCTTCCATGTTCTATCAAATCACCTTCGGCTTCTTTGGTTGGTGAGTTGGCATAGATGCCTATGTTCCAACTTTTCAGTGGGAATGTAATGCCTCCTCCATACCGGAAGTATGGCAAGCATACATGTTGTTGCAAGGTGCTATACGATGTGTGGTAATACTCCAAGTATGGTGCCAGTTCCAACCAAGGGAAAGGATGCCAACTTCCAGTTATACTCAATGTATGCTTTACCACGTCGGATATTTCTTGCGGCTGGGAGTAAGCCATTCCATTTTTCATATAGAGCGTGGTTGCAAATGGGTGGCGCGAGTAAGAAGGAGCATATGATAAATTGATGTAATTGTCGTTCTTGCCAAAATACAACAGGTATAACGTTATGCTACCATTCCAATAAGGCTTGAGTTGTGGATTTCCAATTGACACAAATTGCCGTTCCAAATACGTTGGTGATGACAGCAACTGCCCGCTTGTTGGACATATGGTGTTTACCAAAGTAGTCATTTGTACGCTAACCCCTTCTAATTTTCCTTTGCCCCACCAGTCGGTGTAAAGCCTTAGGTACGGAATCGTGTTGTGTACGTTGCTTTCTTCCGTTTTTGTTTCAACTGAGTTGATGCCAACGGTTGGGTAGACAGTGACTCTGCCAAATCTTTTGTGTAAGCCAAGATATGCAAAATTGCTGATGCTGGAAGATTGGTATATGTCGTTTAGATAATGCTGACGATTCTTTTTATATTCGGACCTTTCTCCTATACTCCATTTTACACCCCATAATGACAATTCGTAAGCAATGTTTCCTATCAATGACTCTACATGATTGCTGAAGAATGATGATGTAGATTGAATGCCATCCTGTTCTATCTGGTTGTCTACAGTAGAATAAGAGTATGTGTTGACAAGGTTGAATGCCAATGACTGTTTGTCAGAAAACTGACATTTATAATAGAGGTCGACAGCGAATGATTGCAGCCGGTTCTTCAGAAGGCTATTGTTGTATGCTGTAGTGTATTTGCCATCAGATTCATATTTTGCAGTGGTAGGCTCCTTTTGCTTGTCGCCATCACGGGTGTAATTTAATTCTATATTGAACAAATGTTTACCCCAACTGCGTTGGTATGTCGTTTGCAGATATTGCAAGCATCCCTCATAGACATTATTTTCGCCTTCATAAACATGCGGCTCTGGATAGTTATACACAGAGCTTTGGCTTTTGTCACCAATGTGGCGATAGTCTATCATGTAATTGACTTTTACCAGGTTTAGAGAATCGGCAAAGGTTAATCCTAGTTGGTTGGTGCCGAATCCAGTATTCACGGAATTGCTAGTTGAAATGTCCGCAGATACGAAATGGTCTATTTTTTTTTTCAGAATGATGTTTGCCACTGGGCCCGATGCTATTGTCATGTATTGGGCAGGGGCTACAGGGTAATATTCTACGCATTTGATATCATCGCCCTTGTAAGATCGAAGGTCGTTGGATGTGGCAGGTATGCCATTTATCAAAATGTATATGATCTTTCTGTCAGCAGACAATAACTTTGACGCGTTTATGTCTGTTTTAAACTGAGCCAAAGAAGATACCGCGTCCAGGGCGTTCGTTCCAAACGAACGATTCTTGTCAGACAAGAAAATCAGTTCATGATCACCTTTTGATACGGTTTTTCTTGCGGTAACAACAATTTCGTTCAAATCAACTTTTGAAGCTATCGTGTCAGTCTTTTGTGCCATAAGGTTTACAGACAACGAAAAGAGCAATAAAATAATCGCGCTACTTCTCATAAGCTTGGTTAATATAGTTGATAATAGACGTTTTAAAATCGAATTCCTCGGCCGCATATTTACAAACGGTTATGCCATTAAGGAAGTCGTGGGGGCAAACGCCCATTTATAAGAATGATATATTAACCGCAGGAATAAACCGTGTTTATGCAAGATGCTTAATTTGTGTTTATGCCGCATCCTCTGGCTTTGTTGATGCACCCTGCCTGGGCTTGAGAAATGCAACCTGTGCCTCCCATGATCTTCAGAGTTTCTAATTCCGATAGCTCTGAGTCTGAAAATAAAAAAAATTCCATAAGCAGTATGTTTGATGTTAATACATTAAAACAGTGCAAAAGTGGAGAGAAAAAATGAAATAAAGAAAGAAAACAGGTTAAAATGTCTAAAAATTAATAATGTTAGCGTGTTTCCTGACACTTTGACTTGTAATTGTGCGTATGGCGAACAATGTGTTTTTTTGTCCAACGCTCATGGGGTTCATGTCTTGGATACCATCCAAGACATGAACCGCGTGTGTGATGGTGTGAAAGGTCGGTGATTCTGTATCATTCCCCCAACTTCCTCCACACTTCAAGAAACTCGCGGTGTTCGAGCTTCTTGTCGAAGGAAACCTTTATGCCCGCGCTGGTCAACGTGTCACAAGCCTGTTGGGAGATATATTCGGCAAACACTTCCGCCACACCGCCGTCGACCATCATGGCGGCGGCAGACCGTCCAACGGCCTTTACGGCTACCTTGGCATCGTATAGCAACTCGGGCTCCTCGTTCATTATGTTATAAAGACGGCGCAATCCCTGACCATCGAATGTGCTGATGTGGCCATCGTGAAGTACCACAAGCGTGTGTTGCTCATCGTGGAGAGTATCAATTAGTTCTTGCATCATAGTGTTTTCAGTCTTTAAGGATGTTTATGTTGCAAATATAGGTAATATTTCTGATATCTTTCGTGATTGGGCATGAAAATTTTCTTCTCTGCCAAGGTAAATAGTGATTTTGTCGTTCCAAAATTTGTGCGAACCTTAGGAAATGTGTATTTTTGCGCTTGGCGAACCTTAGGAAACGTGTAAATATTATCATGTTCAACTTTAGGAATCGTGAATGTTGTTATAAACAAATACATTATGAAACGTAAGATATACCAGCAACTGCTTTCTTGGAAGAACGAAAGCAAGGGACAAAATGCCTTACTCATTGATGGAGCGCGACGGGTGGGCAAAAGTTATATTGTAGAGGAGTTTGCCAAGGCGGAATACAGCTCCTATATTATTATAGATTTTAATAATACGATGCAGCAAGTCCTCGACTTGTTCCGTCATTATCTCTATGACCTTGATACGTTTTTCATGTATTTGGGTCTCTATTATAATGTGGATTTACAACCGCGCAAGTCACTTATTGTCTTTGATGAAGTGCAAGTCTTTCCTGCTGCAAGGGCTGCGATAAAATATTTGGTAAAAGATGGACGGTTTGATTATGTTGAGACAGGCTCATTGGTTTCTATAAATAAGAATGTGAAGGATATAATGATACCATCTGAGGAAATAAGGGTTGAAATGTACCCCATGGATTTCGAGGAATTCTTGTGGGCAATGGGTGAAGACTCGATGGTTCAGCTCATCAGGCTGCAATTCCAAAATCGCAAACCTCTCGGCCAAGACATGCATCGTAAGGCAATGACGTTGTTTCGGCAATACATGATTGTTGGAGGAATGCCGCAGGCGGTTGATGCTTACGTCACCACTAGAAATTTCACGAAGGTGGATACCGTCAAGCGGGCCATCATAAGACTGTATCGCAACGATATTCAGAAATATGCCGAGAACGAGGAGGCAAGGGTGACAAGCATATTTGACAAAATACCAAGTCAGCTGCAAAGGCATGAGAAGAAGTTCAGGCTTTCTGAAATGAGTGTGAATGCGAGAATGCGTGAATATGAAAACGCATTCTTTTGGTTGAACGAGGCCATGATCGTGAATATATGTTACGGATCTACCGAACCAAGCATTGGCTTAACCCTAAAAATGGAAGCATTGAGCCTGAAATGCTATATGGCCGATACCGGACTACTTGTCAGCATGTCATTTGAAGAAAACCAGATCATGCGTGAGTCACTATACAAGAAGCTCATGATGGACAAGCTGGAGATTAATGAGGGAATGTTGGTTGAGAACATAGTGGCACAGATGCTGCGGGCTAAAGGGCATAAGCTGTTCTTTTATTCCAATTATTCGCGAGTGGCGGAAGACAGAATGGAGATAGACTTTTTGATAGCCAAGCCAACGATAACAAGTCGCCATAACATTTCGCCAATCGAGGTGAAATCGTCAAGCCGTTATACTATCACTTCGTTGGCTAAGTGCGTCAAGAAATTTAAGGACTACCTTTCAACTCCATACGTAATCCATGCCTCAGACTTTGAACAGAAAGACGGCATTGTGTACTTGCCACTTTACATGACTCCTTTATTGTAGTTAACCATGTGATTTAGGTTGGTGTTCAAAGGAGGTTAAAATGGAAGATATTACAGTGAAGATTATTTATTGTTTAGGAAAAGTTAGAACAAATAGTAGATCTGTTGTTTTTTTTGCCGCTATGCTTGCGGTGGTGCTCTCTTCGTGTGCCCGAAGGGCTGCTAAACCTGCCCGTGGGGGCTTTCGCAACGAGGTGGTGCTGAAGACCACGCCTGTGAAAGACCAAGGTCAGAGCGAGCTTTGTTGGGCTTATGCCATGCTTGCCACCATAGAGACGGAACGGCTGGAGATGGGCGACTCCGTGAACCTCTCGCCCCACTATCTCGCCCGGTTGTGGATAGAGGAGCAGGCGCGCGCTTGTTATCTCACGCGTGGCAGGGTGGGGGTGTCGCTTCGCGGCATGGTGCCGATGGCGTTGAGGCTCATGGAACGCTATGGCATTGAGCCTTACGACAGCTACTATCCCTTGGGCAGCATAAACTACCGCTCCATTTCTCGCCTCGCCATGCAAGTGGCGCGTGCGTCGAGGAGCTTGCGGACGCTCGACAAGAGGCTTGGCGACAATCTCGACCGGCAGATAGGCTACCTTCCGCCCTCGCTTTTCATGCTCGGCGTGAGCTATAGCCCGCGCCAGTTTGCCGAGAGCGTTTACCTCAAGGGCGACTACGTGGCGTTGACGAGCTTCACCCACCATCCGTTTGGCAAGGCGTTCGTGATGGAGTCGGCAGACAACCGTATGCTCGACACGTTCCACAACATTCCCATCGACAGCTTGATGAACACCATTGTCAGCTCCCTGCGCCACGGGCATCCCGTGTGCTGGGAGGGCGACACCTCCGAGCCGGGGTTCAACTTCCGGCGTGGTTGCGCCACCTTGCCCGATGAGAGTCATGTGCCTTCGCAGGCAGAGCGACAGCGGGCTTTCGAGCAGTTTCAGACCACCGACGACCACTGCATGGAGCTGTGCGGTCTCGCGCGAGACGCTGGTGGCCGCCTCTTTTTCATCGCGAAGAACTCATGGGGCACCGACAATCCCTATCGCGGCTTCATGTACCTAAGCTACAACTATGTGCGCATGAAGACCATAGCAGTGGTGGTGAGAACTTCGCAATATCCGTCTGCATTACAATAATTCAAATAATAAACAGATGCTTAACCTACAACAGCTAATTTCATTCCATGGCAGCAAGTTTCTCAGATGGAGCGTGCTCTTCGTCTTCTCATTCATAATGCTATTGTTGCTTTCGCCCGACTCGCCCTTGATGCACCAGTTTGGCGGGCGTTGCGATTCGTCGTGGTTTTTCACCGCTGGCAAGGCATGGATGGAAGGAATGACCCCTTATGTGGACTTTGCCGACTCCAAAGGCCCGCTTCTTTGGCTTATCTATGGCATTGGCTATCTTCTCACGCCAACATCCTATACAGGTGTTTTCTTGCTCAGCGTCATAGCATATACTCTCACGTTCGGTTTCGTTTGGCAGACATGCAGGCTTAAACTCAGGAAACGTGATTCGTTGATAGTAGTGGCATGTATGTCGACATGCTTCTTCTGCAAGATTTTCCATACCGAGGTGCGTGCCGAAGACTTCTGCATGCCGGCTATCTGTGGCGGAATATATATCTCCTGTTCCGCGCTGGTGGGGGGGGTAAATTGTCCAGGCGCGCGTTTCTCCTTGGTATCTGCATGGCCTACTGCCTCCTGATCAAATGGAACTATTTTTTCATGATGGGCGGAATGGCTATCATTGTCGCCGGCCTGTCGCTTAACAACAAATCGTGTAAAGGAATTGCTTTTGGATTTTTAGGAATGCTTGTCGCCACCTTGCCATTCGCCATATATTTCGCTGTCGAAGGCAATTTGGGGGCTTTCATTCACGAATATTTCGTAAACACTTTTTTGATTACAGACAGTGATTATTCCTCGGGAATGTTCTTGCGTCTTGCAGACATACTTTTCGGTGGCATATATGCGATATTCAAGACAACGATTCTGTTGGCTGCTCTTCTTGGCATTGTAGCTTTTTGCCACGGTTTCCGCGTGTCGTTTTGGTTGGTGCTGGCTTACGTTCCCTTTTATTTGTTCTTGGAACTGAAAGCAACAGGATTGCATTATTGCACCACTGTAGTTCCTTTCCTTGTTTTCCTGTTTGCTTTCATCATTGGCAAAAGCTCGGTCTTCATAAGCAAAACCTCGCCATGGGTTTGCTTGGTCGTTTCGATCGCAATTTATTTTGGAGGCATAGGTTTCAACCTGCAAGAAGAACGCCTGGTGTTCAACCCATCAAAAGAGCAAGCCGAATGGGATGCCATTCAGAAAATAATGGCAAAGAAAAAGAAGCCAAGGATTTTCTTCTCGGCCAACGACTATGGCCAGGGGCTACTCACGCGCGCTTTGCCGGCATGCAAATACTGGGCCAGGCAAAGCGGGGCCAATACAGAAATGATAAAAGAACGCGAGCAGGCTGTCAGAACAAGGAAACCCGACTTTATTTTCATTATGGTTCAGCCTGTTCCGGAGCTCAGGAAGCTTGCCTTGGAAAGCGGCTACCACCAATGTTATGCGTCTTTTGCCACTTCTGATGGAAAGACTAAGATGCATGCGCTCCCGATTTATGCAAAATAAAAACGGGTCTATGTTGAATCGTGTGGGTGTCTATGTTGATTCGT
>CAVKWN010000050.1:13167-24511 GCA_963660075.1 Lachnospiraceae bacterium | reverse complement strand
GAGCAGTTGCCCAGCTCCAGGCCGTTCAGCAGGTGGCTCGCCGCCCCGCTCATGTCCAGCTCCATGATGCGCGAGGCGCCAAACAGCAGCATCGGGTCGTTCAGCGCGCGCTTGCCCGTCACGCTCAGCGTGCCTTGCTCGCCGCGCAGCAATCGTCCTGTCTCGCCTTCCATATAGTCTTTGCCGCTCAGGCCATAAGCAAAGTAGTATTCGTCGCTCGCCGTTATCTTGATCACGTCTGCCGCGTCGCTCGTCTCTCGAGCCAGATAAAATCCGGCCGAGTCAGCGCGGTAGTTGCTCACGCCAAACCTCGCGTCGAGTAGCGCAAAGCGGTTCGTGATGAAGTGCTTCAGCTGCATGCGGCGCGTGCCGCTTAGGGCATACATGTAGTAGAATTTGTTGCCGTCCGTTGTCACGCCGTTCTCCGTCACCCTCACTCCCTTCGTCTCTGGGGTGATATATTTCATCTCGCCGCTCTTGTTATATTCTCTCAGCGACCAGTTCGCCTCTATCGTCTCCAGTTGCTTCAGCACCTTCTGGTTCGACAGCGACTTTCTCAGCTCCTCGGCGGCGGTCTTCAGGTCGTCTTCAAAGTTAGCCAGCACCAGGCACCACAGCCACGAGTCATGCCCTTCAAACACCCATTTCTTCTTCTCCGTGTCCCACGATCCGCGCACCACGTTATAGAGGTAGGCCAGCAACGAGTCGTTGCGCTTGCCCAGCATCGTGTCGCCGTCATAGTAGGTCACCCACCATTTCTCGCCGTCCCACGTTCTCCATATCGTGTTCTTCGCCCTTTGGTCCACCATCGCAAAATATTCTGTCAGCAAGTACCAATAGAGCAGGTTCTTCTTCGAGAAGTGGCTTTCCACTTCCGAGGCAAACGTCTCCGACTTCCACGTTGTCAAGTCCTCACACGTCATGTCGGCTCCCGTGGGCACGCAGCCCTTTATCCAGGTCAGCATCGTCTTAATGGCTTCCTTCTGATAGTCCGAGGCGTTCACCTCCCCGGCCGTCTCGTCAGCGCCGCTCCATAGGGTGTCTTTCGGGTAGTTAAACTCAAACGAGGTCTCAAACTCCTCATCCAGCTGTGCCGCCACGTCGTCATCCGACTGGAAGTTGCAAAGCTTCTTGCCGTTGTCCAAAAACTCCAGGGCTATGTGCTTCGTCTTGTCTGTCATACCCGTCACGTCATACCAGTCGCTCTTGTCGTTGTTCATCTGATACTGGCCGTAGAACGTCGGATGTGCCTCGTCCGCCTTTGTCGCCGCAAAGATGTCACAGGGATAGCCATATATCGCCGTTCTCACCGTTGCGTCTTCCTCCTGCGGTGGGGTCGGGCATAGGTCTTTCAGCACGTCGTTGAACAGGTTACCCATTCCCGTGTTCGTCTTCATGGATGAGTCCGAGAAGTCGGCCTTCGCGCAGTTCACCTTACAGGGCTTTGTGTCGCCCTCAAACAGGGGTAGTTTGTTTGTGCTCTGCTTCACTCCGTTCACCCACATCTCGGGCGTCACGCCATCCTTGGCCGACTTCGCCCAATAGAAGCGGTAGTTCTTCACCGGGTATTTCGTGCTCGACGTACCTTGTATTCTCATCATCACGTTCGTAAAGCGTATCGTGTCGCCCCATGCCGTGTACAGCGTCAGCTCGTCCACGTGGAAGTTCTGCTTCTTGTTCTTGCAGGCGTTCACGTCGTCCAGCCCGTTGCCCGAGTCGTCCGAGCGAACAATGAACATGGCCGCGTTGCCCTTCGATAGTATCTGGTTGATGTCCGTCTCCCCCGTCTCCGCGCTCATCACGTTGTTCTGTTGATACAGTTCGGCCATCTCGTCCGCTCCCTCACGGTCCACAATGTAGTTGTCCACCGTCTCATCGTCGGTCAGCGGTTGGGTGTAGACGCGGATGCTGTACACATACACGTCTGCCCCGTCCGACAGGAAGGTCAACCCCTTCGCCTCCGTTTGCATGAAGTTGTCGTCCTCCTGGTAGCACATCGCCGAGCAGCGGTCGCCGTTTAGGTACAGTTCCATCAGTCCGCCGTCCGTCTTCTTGCCAACGGTGAAGGCCATCTTGATGCGCTCGCCTTCCGTGTATTTCGACTCCACGCCTACGGCCACCTGCGTCACGATGGGCTTGCCCGTCTCGGGGTCGGTGTTTTCTTCGTCCTCGCGGTCTATGGTCGATCCGCTTTGCAGCATGGCGCTCTGCGCCGTCACGCGGATGCCTTTCACTCCGTTCTCCATGCAGTCCAACACCACGCTGTCTCTGTCCGACACGTTCTTCACCATCAGCTCCACTTCCACCGTGCAGCCGCTCGCCTTCACGTCTTTCAGGAAGGGGCGGTAGTCCACCGTCGCCTTTGCACCGTTCTTCAGCACTAGGGCGCTGCCGTCCCAGCCGCTCGTCGCCCAGTCCACGCCCTCAAAGGTTGTGCCGTAGCCGTTGTTCGCCCACACCTTGCGCGTCTCCGCGCTCTCCGTGTTGCTTCTGCCGCTGGCGGTCAGCTTCAGTGCAAGTCCCTGCGTCGCTTCGCTAATGTCCAGTCCGCTCGACTCCACGTTCACCTTGAAGTCCACCGCTGCTGTGCCGCACGACAGACGCACCGCCACCGTGCCTTGCATCATATAGCGGCTCGTGTAGGTCTGCTTGCTTCTGCCCACCGAGTAGGTCTTCTCCGTCACCGTTTCGCCCGTCGTGGCCGTCTCCTTCACCGTCGCTGGCACGGCTTTGGGGTCGTAGGCGGCAAACTGAAATTTCAGCTCGTCATACTGTCTCGCGGTCAGCATCGGCACAATGGGCATCTCGCCCGTCACCACCTCGCCCTTCTCATCGCTAAACATCACGCCCACGTAGGGCTGGCTCCCGTTGTTCTTCAACACGTCTATCCAAATCACGTCCGAGCGCAGCCCGTCTCTTTCGGCTATCATCTGCAGCGAGTGCCGCCCTGCCGTCAAGCTTCCGGCCGACAAGGTAAAGGTGTCTCTCGTCGCACCAGATTTCTGTATGGTTTTCGTCAGCGGAGTCTCTCCGCCGTCCACATACAGCGACACCGTTCTCAGGCCGCTGCCCGTCAGTGTGAAGGGAATGCTGATGGTCTCCCCGTCCGCGTAGCCGCCTCTTTGCAGCGCCGTGCTCACGTCATAGTCCGAGGTCAAAGCCATGTTCACCACCGTCACGCTCGCATAGGCTTGCTTCGTCTGCTGCTCGCCCTCGTCCGTCGTGCACGAGGCTTTCACGTATACGTCCACCTTGCCCGCCGTCTTCATATATTGGCTCAGGTCGGCCTCATAGCTGCCTTTCGCCACGTTTCGCGTCTCCTGTTCCCACAGGGTCGTCGTGCCCAGCTTCACGCTGATCGTCACCGTCGCCTTCACACCGTCGCTCTCGTTCTCTGAGTTCACGTGGTCATAGGTCCAGGTCAGCGTCGTACTCCCGCCTTCTTTTATCAGGTCGTTGCTCACCTTCGCCGTCACCAGTATGCGGCTCGTCGTCGAGCCACCTCCGCCGCCACCAGCGGGCAGCTTGGTCTGCGTGATGGCGTTGCCCTTCTCGTCATAGGCATACAGGTAGTTGTCGTCCCCGTCGGCCACCACTTCCATCGTGTGCAGCGTGTGCGCCTCCAGTTCTTTCACCTTCGTGGCCACCACGCGGTTTTCCACGGGGTTCGTGCTCTCTTCGTCCAGGCTCTCGTCCACGTCGGTCTCTTTCAGCGTGAGGTTCACGTTCCCCTGCTCGTCTGGGGTCTGGGCCGTGCCGTTCACGGTGATGCTCTTCACCGTCCCTGCGCCGCCAAAGTCTTCCCAGCTCGCCGTCTCTTCCCAGCTGCTCGTGTCCGTGCCGGTAAATTGTTTGGTCTCCCACCGTCCGGCTTCCACCTCATAGCTCACACAGCGACCTTTCTTCCGCTCCTTTTCTTCCACGGCCTTTATCGCCGTCTCCAGCGTGTAATATTCGCCTGTGCCCAGGGGCTTCTTCTCCGTCACGTTGTAGGTGTTGCCGCCGCTCTTCTCTTCGATGGCCGTGCGCAGCGTCACGTCGGTCTCCTTGCGTGCGGTGGTCTCGTTGGCTATGTTTAGCTGACATTCTATTATTTTCTCAAGCAGCGTGTTGTCCCCGTCGCTCCGGGCTTTTGTCTCGCTTTCAAGGCTCGTCGCCAAAGACTTCTGCCACGTCTTTATCGTCTCGGGGATGGCTTCGGCCCACGCCGTCCACGTTCCTTGCTCGTTCGTCAAGTGGGGCGACTGTATGTTATACGATCGCCAGTATCTATAAATGGTTGTGTCCGTGTGTCCATTGAAGTCCAGCGTCCCGTCCGAGTTCATCGTGTAGTGGGTTGTCAACACTTCCGTCAGCTGGTGCAGCATGCTGTCGCCGAATAGGTCTATCACGCCCACGTTCCGCTCTCCGTTGTAGGTCAGCGTCCAGCGCGAGTGCATCGTGTCCTTTATCATCGCCACGGCATCCGTCCTGCTGGCGGGAATACTGTCTATGGCAGCCACGTCTATGCTTCCCACCACTTCCTGGGCCATTAGTTTGGCTGCCGTCACGGCCTCCTTGCGGGCCGTCTCTTCATCCACAAGGGCTTCCTTTATGGTCTTGTCGGCGGCGGTGCGGGCCTCTTCCTCGGCTTCTATCTTCGCTTTCAGTTCATAGATGTTGCCTATGTTGCCCATCTTCGCCCATCCGGGCTTCTGCCAGGCGTAGATGTCACCATTCTCCGCGCTCGTCTTGTCGCTCTCGTTGTAGATTGTCACCAACTGCCCGTAGCGCAGCGCCTTGCCGTTGGTCCCCACGGGGTCGGTGTCGGCGTTCATCAGGGCCGATGTCTGATACACTTTTCTTATGCCCAGTCCGTCTGCACTCTGTTCCATGTCGGCCAGATAGGCCAGCGTGTCGGCGTGCAGTCCGCCCACTTCCTCGGGGCTAATGCTGTCTGTCTCCGTCTTGGCTCGCAGGGCCGAGGCGCGTTTCTGTAGGTTGTATATCGATTCCATAAGTCGTTTATAGTTTGGGTAGGTCGAATATCATTTTCACGGGAAGGTCGGCGGCAGCGCTCACGTCGTCAAACGGCATCGACACCACGGCTCTCACCGTCCCTTCAAAACATTTCAGTTCAAAGCTCTGCACGCCGTTCTCCGTCGCCACAAAGGCTTTCGTCGGCGTGACGAAGGCACCGCCTTTCGCGCCGGGCAGGCTTTCTCCGGCGTAAAACAGGCTCACGCTTCCCGTCAGCGCGGTGGTGTTCGTGCTCTTGATGTCTATCTTGTAGCGGTACACGTCCGTCAGTTCCTTATACATCACGCTACCCGTGTAGCCGTTCATGAAGGTCACGTCCAGCTTTTGGTAGCTCGGCTCGGCGGTCATTCCCAGGGCTTTCTTCATCAGCGCGGTCATCACGGGCAGGTCCCACACCAGGTAGCTCTCCTCCACACCGCTGTTCTCCGTGCTGATGTAGCTCTCCACTTTCTCTTGGCATGCTCGCGTCTGGCCGTCCTCAAACACGCGGTTGTCTGTCTCGCTCCGCTTCAGGCACAGGTAGAGCGGGTCTTCCCACGAGGTCACTGTCATCGTCGTCTCTTCCCATGTCACCAGCTCGCCCTTCACCACCGCCGAGCCGCCATGCACCTTAAAGGTGCTCTCGTTTTTGTCCCAGTCCACGCCCGTCAATTCGCCTTCCAAAGCTTGCAGCAGATACACGCTCTCGCCGCCGGTCAGCGCCTCCAGCAGCTGCTTCAGCGTGGTCGTGTCGTTGTCCTGTAGCGTCTCCAGGTCCTCCAGATACATGGGCTGTCCGCCCTCACTGAATTTCAGTCTATTCATAGTCGTATAGTTCTATGCGGTACGTTCGTCCCGCGGGTTTGTAATAACTCAGCAAATTCTTTATCTCTCTCAGGTTTTTCCCTCCGTATTTGTCTTCATCGGCCTTCTCCGAGGTGCAAAGAAAGGTCGGCACCATCACCACAAAACTGTCTCTGTACGAGCTTTCGCCCTTACGCTTCAGCGTCATCCCTTCGCCCGTCTTCTGGTGCATGTATAGGGCGTGTTGCGTTTCGCCCCTTCGGTGCCAGTACACGCTCTCGTCGGCCTCCGTGCTCTCTATGCGTATCTGTCCTTCGGTCA
Organism: Lachnospiraceae bacterium; assembly: GCA_963660075.1. Classification (GTDB taxonomy): domain Bacteria; phylum Bacteroidota; class Bacteroidia; order Bacteroidales; family Bacteroidaceae; genus Prevotella. The sequence goes on along the minus strand of CAVKWN010000050.1, from coordinate 18,388 downwards.
GGTAGAAGGCATCATTCAGAGCATTCTCCATGCTCGCCACGTTGGCTGTTGTCAGCAGTCGCCGGTCGGCGTTCTTTCGCCGCTCCGTCAGCTGGTCATAGAGGTATCTTAGGGGCAGCGTCACCACTTTCACCAGGGCCACCGTCAGCCCGCCGCGCAACACGGGCGGCAACAACCGCACCGCCAGCTTCACCAGGTCAATTTTCCACCACATAGCTTATCGAGTTTTCTAGTCCTTCTGCTGTTAGGCTGCCCCCGGCGGCGGTATAGTTGTTGCCTTTCACTGTCGTCCACACTGCCGAGTCGGCTGCCATATATTGGCAGTCGCCCAGCTCCACGTCTTCCACGCCTTCCACGGCTTGTATCGCGTCCACCAGCTTGGTCTTGTTAAACGTTCCTCCATACACTATGTTCTTCAAGTAGCTCTTCACCGCCTCGTCCACGGCGCGCGCCCCGTCCGATATGCGCTTCCCGTCGCTCCCTATCACCAACGGGTCCACCCACACCGTCGCCTTTATCGTCATCCGGTCGGCCGTCTGCGATTTGATGTTCAGCACCACACCGGCTATTTTAACGCGGTTCATATACTGTTTGAACGCCGTTAAAACGCCATCCGACAAGGCGCTTGGGGCTCCGCCCGTCTCACCGCTAGCCAATATCTCCACACTCGTGCCGCGGTCTCTCACCGCCACATATTTCACCAGCCGCTTCGCTTCGTCCACCGTGGCGTATTTGTATTGCTGGGTCGTCTCGTCCAGCGTTAGCGCGTCGCCATACTGGAAGGCTTTCGCCACCTTGTAGTACCAAGGCACACTCGCCACCACCGCCCCGGCCATTTGGGTCTCCACGTTCGCCACCCACTGCTCGGTCAGCACCTCCAGCGCATGGCAGCAGGCCGCCACCACCCAGAGCAGAATGTTCTCCACGCTCACGTCCGAGAAGCTGCCGCCCCATGTTGCGTCGGTTTTCAGCCCATAGCGCTCTCTGATTGTCGCGTCGCTCAAAAAGGCGTCGGTCATCGTCTTCTTTATCTCAGCCGTCGTTCTTGCCATGTTCTTCGTCTTTTTTCGTTACTTGAATGCTTTCGTAAACTCTTCGCTGAATATCCGCAGCTTCACCCCGCTCTCGTCCCGCTCCGTCGCCGGACTCACGTCGTGGGCCTTGCAGTAGCTCTTCATCACTCGGTTCTCCGTCACACCGTCGGGCAAGCGCAGACTAGTGCCGGCTGCCAAACTGTCCGTCAGGCTCACTCCATTCTTCAGGGCTATGTCCAGCGCAGCTTCCCACGTGCCACACTCTTGCACGGCCACGTCTGCCAGCGTCTGTCCGTCTTTCACCGTCACCTCCATAACTTTACTCTTTTTTTCTGCCGAATGCGCAATACCACACAATGCCCCACACGCCGCCAGCTACTACGCCGCCAGTCAGCCACACATACCATGGCACACCACGCTGTGTCTTTTCGCTCTTCGCTTCCTGGCGGCTCGTTGCTTCAAGGCTCGTTTGTTGGCTCGCGCCTTGCTGCGTCTCGGTGTGTTGGCTCTCGCTCGCCGCCACTCGGCTGCTTTCTCGGTTGCGCTCGGCGTTGCGGTAGTGTTCCAGTTTCACCACGTTCCCTGCCGTGTCCAGCGTCACCACCACCGAGTCTTTCACCACGGTCGAGTCCGTTGCGCTGCGCTCGTAGCGTATCACCACCGAGTCTCTCCTCACGAGCGAGTCTCTTATCACTACCGAGTCTTTCTTCGTTTGGCTCTCCCGCACATTGGTGGAGCGTCGCATGGTGGCGCAGCTCATCAGGAGCAGGGCCAATAGTAGCCACATTAGGTGTTTCATCGTCTTTCTGTTTTTTTTAGATGTCTTTGTATTCTTCTTTGGCCTCGAAGCAGGGGCAAGCCTTGATCCACTCGTTGCGCGTAATCTTCCCGTCGCCGTTCAGGTCGGGCGAGAAGTCCCTGTGCCCTTGTATCACGGCTTCCGGATATCTTCTTTTCAGCACCTTCAGCAAGGCTCTCAAACTCTTCTTCTGTGCCTCCGTGCGGTTGTCCGTGGCCTTGCCTTGGTTGTCTATGCCGCCTATGTAGGCCACGTTCACGCTCACGGAATTGTAGCCTTTCACGCCGTTGCTCACTTTTTCTTCGTCCAGCATCTGATGCACCTTCCCGTCTGCGCTCACCACATAGTGGTAGCCGGGGTTCTTCCAACCCTTGCGCTTAAACTCCATTTCCAGCCCTTTGATCGTGGTCGTCTGGCTGCTTGCCGTGCAGTGTACGGCAATGTATTTTATCTGTCTCATTTCTTCTTCATCTTGTCGAGGGCGGCTTCCACCTCCTCGGGTTTCACATTCAGTTTGCTCGCTATCTCGCCCACAAGGGCCTTCTTCAGCAGTTGCAGAAAGGGCAGGTTCGGAAAGCATATCAGCATGCTCGCAGCCGTGCTCCACAACTCCACCAGTATGATGCAGATGCAAATCACGCTCGTCGTCAGTCCGTTCCCTATGCCTGCCAGTTTGTCTATCAGTATAAACAGCAGAATCACCGACCCATACACAGCCAACTTCGACAGCGAGTTCCTCATCAGCTCGCTCTTCGTAAATCGTCCTTGCTTCACGCTCGAGGCTATGCCCCACAGAGCGTCCATCACCACGGCCACCACCGTGAAGCCCACCATCGTCTCATAGCCGGCCAGAAAGTTGGCCACCACAAGGCCGGCGCACACCGCCCAGCCCCATGCGCTCGACAACACCTCCTGCAGTTTGTTCATAAAGTGTTCTAATATCATCGTTCCACTCCTCCTTCTTCTTTTTTTAGTACGTTGCTTCTATCTCCACGCCGGTCGTCGTCACGCTCACGCTATTCACCGTCTGCCCATCCATCTCCAGCTGCTCTTTTATCTCCGTCCGCCAATATAGGGGGTCGTTGTCCAGCAGCATGTCGCTCAGGCCCACTCCGGCCGATGGCCGCTCCTTCAGCTCGCCTTTGTGCAGCATCAGCAGCAGGGCTTGGTTCTGCCGTAGGGTGTCGCCCATGGCCAAACTGCCGTGGCTCACTTGGGGTTCTAGCACGTTCCGCTCGCCGTCCCATTGCAGTAATATTCCGTTCATCCCGTCTTCAGTGCTTTATCGTTTCGTCTTCATAGTCTCCTCTCGACAGGCGGTTGGCTGCCTTCAGCGGCTTCACCGTCACAAACGTTCCGCCGGGGTGCGACACCGTCACCTGGTGCTGGTGGCTGTTGAAGGCATCCACCAGCTCGTTCACCTTTTCCGTCAGTGCTTCTATGTTCACCAGGCCGCCAAGGCTTCCGCCATTTATCTCTATCGTCGACACGTGGTCCACCTGTATCACCACCAGCTCGGCCAAGTCGCCGCTCAGGCTGCCCATCGTCACGGCAGTCCCCACCTTCGGTGTCACCAGCATGCGCCCCTTGTCCTCCGTTTCCGAGGCTTTCAGCCGCACACCGGGCACGTCTAGGTTCCCCACGCTCACCGTGCAGGTCTGACCCTCCACACTCTTCACCACGCCTTGCCATATCGACGTCGTCCGCCTGCTGCCCATTCGGGCCAACTGGTCGTGCAGTTTCTTGTATTCGTCCATCGCTTCATTCTTTTTTCTAGTTCAACCGGAAGCCCAACGTCACCTTGCGCTTGCCGCCGTCGCGCCCAAACTCCGTCGTCACGGCCGACACAAAGTACGTCCCGTCTTTATATTCGTAGTCCCTGTCCCTCAGCACCGCGCTGTCGCCGGGCTTGCACATCGGCACCAACCAACCCGTAATGCTTCCTTCGTAGCCGTCAAAACTCCGACGTTTCACTTCTAGCTCGCCACGCGCTTTCATCGACGCTTCGTCGCTCGTCGCACACTTTATCTCAATCTTGTCGCCGCCGGTAGTGCCAGTTTCTACTTCTTTAACCGTGCCGTCAGGCATGAGGGCTTTCACAACCACAAGTAGTCGTTTATCTTTTGCCCGATGATAGGTTAGACTTTCCTCTTCAACGTTCAGTGTGAAGTCATAAAAACGTTCTTCGCCCACTTTCTCACCTGGGGGATGGATGTGCAGCACCTCATCTTGCATATAGATGTCGGCATCACACTCTTCTTGCACCTTTTTCAGCACGTCATAGCCTGTGGCGTTATTTATTACGAACTTGCCGTATGTCCACGAGTAGGAGCAGTCCACCTTGCAACTGATGCCACAACCATCCACTACCTTGATGAGAAGATCTTCCAGCGTGACGCTTTGAAGAACTTGATTGGGGATGTCTTTTCTGAATAGAAACAAATCATCCTCGCAAATGAGTTTTATATCACCGCCATCGGTGGCCACTCTCTGAAGCCATCCTTCAAACTCTGTTTCAAGCCCCACTTCTTCATAACCGAACTTTATGCACACCTTATCTCCACGCTTCAGTTTGTCTTCTATCTGCAACGCTGCGTTATATTCCGCACCAGGCAAGGTGATGGTCGCAGTGTCGGCAAGCAGCTCTACACTTTTGTGTATCTCTACCTTGTCGAGCATTCCGAGGCGATAGTCGCCCACCGTTATGTCGTAAGCCAACGTGTACATATTATATTAGGTGTTTAGATCTTCACGGCTCAGCAACAACTTGTATATGTCATCGCTATATGCCTGGATAGAGTAATTTTGGTTTGCTCTTCCTGTCGTGAACGGTATATCCCAACTTTCAATGGCCAGTTGGGATATACCGAATACTTCAAGCAATGGGCACAGTGCCTTCACATGTCCAGCTTCACAGAAGTTTTTCAGCGTTGTCACGTCACTGCTGGGGTAACAACCGTCCTCGCTCATCAAGATGCCTTCAATCCTGACTGTATAGTCATCTTGGGTCCAACGCTCCTTGATACTTCCCTTCACCGTACCCTTCGATACATGGCGGCGTGTCAAGATGTTTTGGCCGTTAACGCTGATCATCGGTTCTATCGGAAACAACCATTCTTCAGCACCAGCCTCTTCAAGTTGAAAGCGAAGCGGCATAACCATGGGGACACCCATTGCATTTGTCCGCACAATATCTTCGAGTTCCTCATCGGTGAGTTTGGTCACGTCAAAACTGGAACTGTCTGGTATAGTCTTTCCTCCTTGAAGGTAGCCGAGGTTCTTTCCATAGAAGTTATTCTCACGGAACAACCAATAAGGAGGAATCTTTGTCAGCCCTGCAACCCTCAATGCGAGGTTCTGCAATATGAATTTGTTGGTCGTGCTCATC
>CAVKWN010000050.1:0-12637 GCA_963660075.1 Lachnospiraceae bacterium | reverse complement strand
AGGTAATCCTTGATAATGCCTCCAAGTCCTTTAATTACAGTCCATAGGGTGAGCAGAAAAGCGCGGAATCCAGCAAACTTGTTCCAACAATAGATGATACCAGCAACCAATGCAGCCACCGCCGTAATTACAATGCCTATTGGGTTGGCGTTCAATGCGGCATTCAATAGCCATTGCACACCCTCCCATACTTTAGTCACAGCGGACACCACCTTGACAGCTCCAACCATAGCCCACAAGGCTATCGTGTGAAGGTTGAATGCTACGGTACCGACACCTACAACGATTGCCAAATAACCGAATTCGGTTTTCCACTGCGCGATGAAATTGATAACGGTTCCTACGACGGACAATATCTTTGTCAGTGCAGTCGCTATCGGCGGCACGATGGCCATAAATATGTCCATTAGTCCGCTCACGGCTGGCTTCAGTTGCTCAAACATATCAACTGCTGACTGTCGGATGTTACCCATTAGAGTAGAGAACTTACCGCTAACCGTTTGGCTCAGTTTGTCCGACATACCCTCAAAAGCACCGCCAGCTCCCGTTGCATGGTTGATGGCTGCTGCGATGGCATCGAAGCCGATTTGTCCCTTGCTCATCATGTCTTGCAGTTCCGCATAGGTTTTGCCGGTCATCTTCTGCAGTTCTTTCAACGGGTTAAAACCGGCATTGATAAACTGCATTAAGTCTTGGCCTTGCATTTTTCCTGCGGATGCCACCTGACCGAATACGAGGGACAGTCCACCGAGTTTTTCCTTGTCGCCCATGGCGATGTCACCAAGTTGTTTCAGATACGGCACTACCTTCTGCGCATTAACACCGAAACCGAGCATCATCTTGGCATTGTTTTCAAGATCTAATGGCTCAAAGGGTGTTTTAGCGGCAAAGTCATTGATTTCGTTCAGCATCTTGGCTGCCATGGTCTCATTACCGACCAGCGTCTTGAACGCAACAGAGGTCTGTTCGGCCTGCGCTCCAATGCTTGTCAGTGCGCCCAATCCCGAAGCCATCAGCGTATAGGGGTTCATCAGGAAGTCCATACCTGGCAATGAGGAGAGCGACTTCTTGAAATTAGAGAAGGAGAAGGCTTCCCGAAGGCGATTACCCACGGATGTCGCCTTGCGGGATATGGTGTCCAGCTGCTCTGACGTGCGACGTGCCACACTCAGCACATTGCCTTGGTCTGCCTGTAACTTGATTAGGAATTTAAGTACGCTGTCCATTTGCCTCCATTTTTCTGATTTCCTTCAAATACCGGATAGTCCACGCCCATTCCGCATCGCTCAGGGTGTCTGGGTCTAAGTGCATGTAATATCTCAAAAGCGTATTCAGAAAGAGTATATCACTTGCATCGGCATCGTCGATTTCAGCCTCCTCTAAAGTTTTTTTATCTCTGCCTCCTTTACTTTTAGTACCACATCCAATGTGTTGCAGGCTGCGAAGAAATAGTCGTCATTGGTCTTGATTTCCTCGTCACCTTCAATCCACAATTGGTTGAGCAATGCAGTCTGCATTTTGATAGGATCCTTTTCCACACTCACATAGCTCAAGTCTCGGCGATTCGGTTTGCGGATGATGCAGCTCTTACCCTGCGTCTCAATCATGTATATCTCGCCATGCTTGGCTTTGAGTTCCTTGATATGTTCTTTTGTAAAATCCATGTTTAATCGGTTTTCAATAGTTGTTCAATTGCGAGCCTAAACGCTCTTCTTGTCTAAAAAGATAAACGGCAACGTCTTTTCCTGAAATTTGTCGCCTTGTTTCCACTCGGTGTTGTCCTCCGTAAACTCCGCGCCCATCAGCAAATCAGTGGTGATGGTGTCACCGTTGCTAGGGTTCCCATAAGCCACCACAATGTCTATGCTGATGTCCAAAATGTCACCGCCACCGGCGCTCCTCAGCGATTCATATTCGCTCTGCGTCAGCGTAATCTCGCCGTCATAGCTCTTGTTGCCGCGCTGTATGCTGTGGGGCTTGTTGCCCTTAGCGTGAAGCAGTTCTTTTTCTTGCTTCGCAGAGTATTTCACGCCGCGTAGCCCCGTAATCGGGCGGCCAGCGGCCACCACGCTCACGTCGCTCCATTCATATTCTCTTGAATTAAACATCTTCTTTGCCTCCTTTCTAGCTTGTTGTTGTCACTTGAAATCCTAGGCTCACGTCCACATAGCGGGCATAGCCGTAAGGTCTTACCTTCAACACCACTTTCACCGTGCTGGTCGATAGCACGTTCTGAGTCGTGTCTATCTCGCAAACGCAGCCCTCGCCGTCGCTGCCGCCGCTCAGCTCACCGTTGGCGGTCATCTTCTGGTTGATTGCGGTTTCTACCGTTTGTTGCCAGCTTTTCACCACGCCAATGTCGAGCGTCCCGTCTTCGTTCACCTCTAGCTCGTCCAAGAGCATGTCGAGCAGGGTGTCATAGGCCGTGCGGTAGGCTTTGTCTATCACTCTTCGGTGGGCCAGGTGGGCGTAGTCGCCGATCGGGTCGCAGGCTAGGTTGTCGTCGGCCCAGTAGTAGCCGCTCCTGCCCACATACTTGCGAGCCACCAGGTAGCCTTTCTCATAGAGTTTCCTTACGCTCTCGCCCGCTTCGTCTATCTTCTTCTCGCCAACATACATCTCCAGGGGCTTCAGGCTTCCGTCTTTCACTCGGCCCACATTGCGCTGCACGCTCACGCTCGCCGCACGGCCTAGCAACGTGCCGATGCACGCGCCGTTCGTGTTCGCCGCGGTGTCGCTCACCACAATGCCCACACGGTCCCAATTTTCTTGCGTCAGGTCGTGCAGCTCGGTGCTCTCGCTGTAGTTGCGACCTTCTAGCAAAAACACCAGTGGGGCGTAAAGCTCGGTCGTCGCCCATTCGCCAAGTTGCTGGGCTTTGGGGGCGGCAGTCAACACGTCCTTCGATATGCCTTCTTGGCTCGTGTCGGTCGACAGGGTGTTCACATTGGCCACGCCCACGCCGCGCAGCGCGCCGTTCTCTTTTTCTACGAGCCAGCGAACGCTCCCGGCTGAGGTCTTTGTGTAGTCGAGCAGCGCGGTCATCGTCGTGCCGGGGCTCACGCCCATCACAACGAGCTTCACACCGCTACCGGCTTCGTCATAAAACTCCGACAGGTGCTTCCACAACACGGCGTTGTTTTCTTCCGTCAAGCCCAACGCCTGCACACTGTCCATACTGGTCACCTCATACGCCGTGTTCAGCGCAAAGGTGCTACCAACGGTGGCAGCACCGCACACCAGGGCAAACAACCCGTCGGGGCTGTCTCCCACGGTGCCGAGTTGCCCCGTCAGAAACTGTATCTTTACTCTAGGTAGTTGCATAGCTTAGCTTCTATGGGTTAGGAGGCGGCGCTCTCTGCAATGAGATACACGCCTTTCTTGTCATAGCGACGGGGGTTGCCGCCCACTCTCACAAGGAACGAGTAGATGTCGCCGTAATATTGGGGGTCGTCTTCGTTCGAAAACATCTTCACCTCGCCCAAGGCGCGGCTCACGCATTGCTCTTGCCAAGCCAAACCGGCGGCGAGCTCGTCGGCCTCGGCGCTCTCTTCCCACTTGATCAGGGTCTGGCCGTCGGCTTTCACGCGCAACACTTGCGAGCGTTGCATAATGTTGAAGCCATACAACTGGCCCATGATGCCTTTGCCCACATTGGCCACGGCTTGGAACGACGAGAGTTCCTTGTCGGTCAGGTCGTCAAGAAGGTCGGCGTATTGCACAGCGTCGAGCAGCATGTAGCGGCCTTCGGCGGGCACGTCGTCCACGTTCATCTTCACCATCGCTTCCATCACCACGTCTTTGGTGAACTTCTTGCGGTTGCCGGTGGCGGTCGTCGAGGTGTGGGCCTTGCGAGAGGCACCGCTCGTGCTCAAAGTGTTGGCGTCTTTGGCCCAACGGTAGAGCAAATTCTGAGCGGCTACTTTCTGCAGCTGCTGGCGGTCGTTGCTCAACACGCTGTTGCGCTTGTCGTAGCTCAACTCCACCGTGTCGATGTTCGGAATGTAGATGGGGTTCGTGGTCAACTCGTCCATGTCGTAGGTCAACTCATTGTCGGTGCGCTGGCTCACGCTGGCGGGTTTCTTCGTGCGGTTAATCTCTACGCCCGAGGCGCTGCCCGCGTTGGGAATGTGTACGGTCTTGTAGCTCACGAAGGTCGAGTCGTCGATACTCTTCGAGGCAAACGAATTGTCGGGATAGAAGTTCTCTACAATCGTGTTTAGCCAGATTTGTTTGTTTAATGCCATGTTCGTTTCTTTTTTGTTTAATTACTCCTTAGTTGTTATAATCCACGCCGAAGCGTTCTTTGTATTTGGCGGCAAACAGGGTCGCGTCGCTGTTCTTCAACACGCCCAGCAAGCCGCACTTGTCTAGCTCGTCCCAGCTCTTGTTGGCAAAGCTGCCGCTGACGGGTTGGTCCTCAATGTAGGCCGAGGCGCGCATCTGGGGCTTCTGTCCTTTCATGCCGTTGATCAGGGCTTCGGCGTTCGCGCGGTCGCTCTTCATCAACGCTTTGAAGGCGGCCACCTGGTCCTTGCTGAGCTTGCCGTCGCTCACGGCTTTGTTCACAATGGCTTCCACCTCGGCGGCTTCCGCGGCGTCGGCCTTGGCCTTGTAGGCTTGGTTCGCTTTTTCCAAGGCTTCGGCCTTGGTGGCTTGGTTCTCTAGCTGGCGGGCTTTCATCAAAAGCTCGGCTTCGCCCTCCACGTCTTTGAACGAGGGCATCTTCTTCAGTTCGTCTAATAATGCCATGTCTTTATTCTGGTTTTGGGGCTGCGAATGCAGCCGGTTATTGAAATACTGATATACTTCGCCTGCCGTACGGGGCTCCACGTCGGGCTTCTCGCCCATGTCGTATAGCCCGTCGGCCAACTTCATCGTCACGGCTTCTTCGGCACTGATCCAGTGGTCTTTCTCGTCGAAGTAGCGGGCGGTCACTTCTTGGGCGTCGAGGCCGCAGCGCTGGGCTATCATTCGGGCTAGGTCGCCTTGAAGGGTCTCCATCATCGTGGCGGTCTGACGCAGGGCGGAGGCGTTGCCCCAAGTGCCGTCGCTAACGGCATGCAGCATCAGCTTCGCGTAGGGCGACATATACAGGGGCTTGCCGCACAGGGCGATGATGCCGGCTATGCTGGCGGCCACGCCGTCCACATAAATGGTAATGTCGGCTTTCGATGTGCGCAGGGCGTTGTAGATGGCGATGCCGCTAAACACGTCGCCGCCGTTCGAGTTGATCCTTACGTCTATCTTGTCGTATTGGGCTTGAAGCGACAACAGCTCGCTCACCACTCTTCCGCTGTCCACTTTCTGGCCGTCGCCAACGTCGCCATATAAGAGGATGGCCACGGAGCCGTCGCCGGGTATGGTATTGAAAAACTTCATCTCGCGTCTTTTTATAATTGTTGCGACTGCAAAATTCCATAAAAATCCTACCGCTTGCAAACCGTGTTTTTATCGTATACGCAGAAAACGTTATCGTCACTTTTTCTAGCGTCATCATAAAAACACGGTTTGAAACGCCAAACGAAATTGCAGAACTTTGCACTACGATTAATTTTACATCTTATGACGAAAAGCAACATCGACAAAAAGGGCATCGCACAGTCCCTCTTTCTCAATGGCTCGTTCACGCAAGAGGAAATCGCGGCGAAGGTGGGCACCACCCGACAAACGGTTTCACGATGGGTGCGCGACGGGGCGTGGGAGGAACTGAAGGCTTCGCGCACCATCACCACAGAGCAGCTCATAGCGCAATATAAACGCCAACTTGCTGAAATCAACAAGCGCATCGAGGCGCGCGAACCGGGCAATCGTTTTCCAACCGCAGAGGAGGCGGATGCCATCGTGAAAACGGCGGGGGCGGTAAAGAAACTGGAGCAGGACATCGGCGTGTCGGATTGTGTCTCAGTGGGCATGCGGTTCCTCGCGTGGCTACGGCCGGTCGACGCGGCGGCTGCAGCCACTTTCAACGACTATTTTGATGCCTTCATCAAAGACCAGGCGGGGAGGGCCCGTAAGTGATGGCTACTGCAAAAGAACGACAGGCGCTGGCCGTCTGGGAGGAGTTCCACAAAAGTCTCCTGCGTGGGGTCGAGGTCGATAACAGTCTCACCCGGCAGGACATCGAACGACGACGGGCGCAGCTCGAGCGCGACCCCATTGAGTGGATCAAGTTCTTCTTCCCGGCTTACGCTAAATATGAGTTCGCACCATTCCACATCAAGGCCATTCGACGGGTTATTGCCAACGACGAGTGGTACGAGGTGCTTTCCTGGTCGCGTGAGCTGGCGAAGTCTACGGTGGCCATGTTCATACTCATGTATCTTACGCTCACCCGACGCAAGCGGTTCGTGGCGTTGGCCTCGGCTACTATCGACTCGGCAAAGCGGTTGCTCTTGCCGTTTAAGGTCAATTTTGAGTCGAACCCGCGCATAAGGCAGTTCTATGGGGAGCAGCCAACCGTAGGACAGTGGACCGACTCGGAGTTTTCTTGCCGCTGTGGGGCAAAGTTTATCGCGCTGGGCGCAGGCTCCGCTCCACGTGGCATGCGCAACGAGGCCATCCGGCCAGACATCCTTTATTTCGACGACTACGACACCGACGAGGATTGCCGCAACCCGGTCACGCTCGACAAAAAGTGGGAGTGGGCGGAGCATGCGCTTTACCCTACGCGTTCCATCTCGGAGCCTACGCTAGTACTGTGGTGTGGCAACATCATCGCTAAAGACTGCTGCATCTCGCGAGCGGGTAAACTGGCTAACTCGTGGGACATCGTCAATATCCGCGATAGCCAAGGCCGATCTACGTGGCCGCAAAAGAATAAGGAGGAGCAAATCGACCGCATTCTCTCAAAAATATCGGTCAAGGCGCAGCAGGGGGAGTATTTCAACAATCCCGTGGCGGAGGGCAAAATCTTCAAAAACCTTCCGTATGGAAAGGTGCCGCCGCTATCGAAGTTTCGTTTCCTCATTGCCTATGGCGACCCGGCTTATTCGGATTCAAGAAAGAAGGCGTCGTCTACCAAGGCACTGGTACTGGTGGGAAAACTCAAAGGGGTTTATTATGTCATCAAGGCGTTCCTCGCACGGGAGACGAATGCGAATTTCATCTCCTGGTATTTCGCCATGGACGACTATGTGGCACGAAAGGCGACGGTCTATTTCTACATGGAGAACAACAAACTGCAGGACCCGTTCTTCAATCAGGTCTTCCGACCGCTCCTCCGAGAGCAGTGCCGCGATCGGCATCGCGAGCTTTACATCAAGGGCGACGACCGAAAGAAAACGGATAAGGCCACGCGTATCGAGGCGAACCTCGAACCGATCGACCGAGAATGCCGATGGGTCTTCAACGAGCAGGAACGCGACAACCCCATGATGCAGGAACTGGTCAATCAATTCAAACTCTTCGAACTGACGTTGCCGTATCCGGCCGACGGACCGGATGCCGTGGAGGGGGCGGTCACCATCTCCGACCTCAAAACGGCGGAGATGGAACCTACTTACACGGTTTCTTATCGGGAAATCAATGAGGACAACCCTTACAGAATGTAACTTTTTAATAACGGATTCTTATGGACAACTTTATCGATATTTCTGACTACGACGCTTCCATTCATCGGGACATCCTCGATGCGCTCCTGCGAAAGGACACCACGGCTTACGACCCGCAAATCATCGAGGTTTGCGAGGATCGAGCGGTGGCGGAGATGCGCTCGTATCTCAACAAAACTTACGACTGCGACACTATCTTCTCGGCACGGGGCGAGGAGAGGCATGCGCTCATCCTCATGTTTGCCATCGACATCGCGGTCTTCCACATCTTTTGTCAGCACAATCCCTATAAGATTGCGAAAATCCGACAAGACCGCTACGACCGGGCCATTGAGTGGCTCAAAGGGATCATGGCGGGCGACATCACGATTGATGGGGCACCTACGCTGCCAGAGGAGGAACTGGCGGACAACTCGCGATGGCAAACTGCGGCCGACGAGGTGCGGCCTGTTTTTCTCTGATTAACTCTTTATCATTATGGCTAAGAAAAATCTAAAGGCGCAGAGGGCGGCACGGGCCTCGCAAAAGCGCATCACGCAAGGGGGCATGCTCACCTCTCCGGGGCAACGCCAACCCGACATCGTGCTTCAAATGCCCGAAGTCTTCTTCTTCGACATGGCGGCTTACATGGCCTCGGTCAAGTCGGCGCAGGGCATCGACTATTCTAATCGCGTCCGACTCTACGATATGTACGAGTCGGCACTGCTCGATCTGCATCTCTCGGGGTGTTGGCAAAACGCTTGCGGGGGGTCACGCGTATTCCGATTGAGTTCCAGCGCAACGGCGAACCGGATGAGGTAATCAATGCGCAAATCCGCTCACCGTGGTTCAAGCAGTTCCGAAAGGACTGTGTGCTGGCGGAGTTCCATGGCTTCTCGCTCATGCAGTTCTGGCGCGACGACGAGGGCTTCATCCGCTACGACCTCATCAACCGAAAGCACTACGATCCTATCCACCGCCGCATCCTGAAATATCAGGGGGAAATCGATGGCATTCCCGTCGAGCAGTTCCCTAACATGCTGTTTGTGGGAAAGGAGCGTGAACTGGGCATCTTTGCGGAATTGCTTCCAGCTGTGCTTTATAAGCGGGGAGACATGGCGGATTGGGCGCGCTTCTGCAACATCTTTGGCATGCCGATTCGCGAGTATACCTACGACGCAGGCGATGAACAGGCGCGGCGCAGACTGATTGCGGAGGCGCGCTCGCAAGGGGCGAATGCGGTCTACATCCATCCGAAGGACTCGGAACTTACGCTCATCGAGGCGGCTAACAAGTCGGGGTCCTCGGAACTTTACAAGACGTTTGCGGAGTATTGGGACAGCAAAATTTCTATTCGGGTGCTGGGCAACACGCTCACCACTGATGCGAAGGAGACGGGCACGCAGGCGCTTGGTGAAGTGCACAAGGAGGAGGAGGACGAGATGAATGCCGACGACCGCGACTTCATCCTCGATATTCTCAACTATGATATGCGACAAATCTTTGCCGACCTCGGCTTCAACGTCGAGGGAGGGGAGTTTGTCTATGCGAAGAAGGATAAAATCAATCCGTCACAACAGATTGACATCGTGCAGAAACTGGCGTCCATGGGCCTACCCATCGACGACGACTATCTCTACGAAACATTCTGCATCGCCAAGCCGGAAAACTACGATGAACTCAAAGCGCAAAAGGAGGCAGAGAGAGCAGCTATGCGAGAGGCACTCAACCAATCGCAAGGCAACGATGAAGAAGACAACAACAAAAAGCCTGATGAGCCTAGTAAGCCCAATGAGCCTAAAAATAACGTTCAATCAACGCTCAAAAACCATTTGAGAGGTTTTTTCGGACTCGCCCCAGACAAAGGGGCGGATACCGACTTCTAATCGACCAGCTCTACTACAACGGATCATGCAGCTGTTGTTCGGGGCATTTCCATAATGCCGCGCCGTCGTTCTCGTTCTCAACGGAGGTGTTGCAGCAATACCTCCGCGCCATTTACAAGGGCTTCGACACTTCCCAAGCCATTGAGCCTACCATGTGGCGAGAGGTGCTCCGCATCCTCAACGAGGCTACGGTCGATGGATTGATGCAAAGCAATACGCCTACCCACGAGGAAAGCTTTCTTGCTGCGCTCAAACACTCCAACGAGGTTTTTGCCGCATTCAAGGTGCATGCCATGTCGCAGAGCATGGCGGCGAAGCTGCTCAACCCCGACGGCTCGCTCAAACCCTTCCGGCAGTGGGCAGACGATGTGAAGGGCATCTCTTCGCATTATGTCGGGGCGTGGCTACAGACGGAGTACGACACGGCCATCATTCGGGCGCACAACGCGGCTGACTGGCAACAGTTCCTGCGTGACGCCGACGTCATGCCAAATCTACGGTGGATGCCCACTACATCGCCTAAACCCGAGAGCAGCCACCGAGCCTTCTGGGAACGAAAACTGACGCTACCCGTCGCTGACCCGTTCTGGGATGAGCATCACCCGGGCGACCGGTGGAACTGTAAGTGCTCGCTGGAGCAGACTGACGACCCGGCCACGCCCGAACTAAAAAAGGAGTTCACGGGAGAGGCTCCGCAACCAGGGTTGACCAACAACCCGGGGAAGGATGGGCATACTTTCTCGCAGGATCATCCTTACTTCCCTAAATCGTGCAATGCGTGCAGTTTCTACAAAAAAGCGACTCTAAAAAATAGGCTATTGCCGTCCTTCCTTAATGCAAGGGCAAAGGATTGCTATGATTGTCCTTATATAAATGATTGTTTGCCTGGCAAAGACAAAGTAGAAAGACAACGGAAAGAACAACAAAAGGCGGCAGCTCATATAAAGGAACTAAAAGAAACTCTTCATCCTTACAATGGTACGACATTACATAATGATGATTTCGTATCGGGTAAACTCACTATCCTAAGACGTTCCTTGCATGATGTATATGAACATAATCGTGAGGACTTGAATCTTATGGCTTGGCTAAAGAAACTTGATTTGAAGCACATTAGAAAATGGAAGTACAAGGGATGGGCTGAGAATAGACCATACGATCCGTCGTCTCCTAAGTTTGACCCGAATAATCCGAATAAGCGCAAGCACCCAGAAACAGAATACTTCTTGTATTATTCTCTCAAAATCGGGCGTGACACTTATTGGGCAAACGTCAAAATGCACAAAGACTATGGGGAGGTTCTGTATACGATTGAAAAGAAAAAGCCTGAAGATTTAATCCCTGGGCTTAGAAAATAAAAAAGGTAGTGGAATGCGTTAACCCGGGTCCTAAGCCCATTGGGCGCGTTTTTCCTCCACTACCTTTTCCGCAAAGGTAATAAGAATATTTTAATAAACAAGCATTATGAACAAAATTATCAGATTTTTCGCCGAATCCAACCGATACAAACACCTAATCGGAGGCGCTGCCGTCGCCGCTTTTGCTGGCTCTTTCTACGCGGCCATCTATGCCACCATCGTCGTGGCGTCATGCCTCGAACTCAAAGATCATCTCTACGGAAATAAGTGGGATTGGATCGATTGGCTTTGCACGCTCATCGGGGGAGCCTGCGCCGCAGTCCTGTTCTACCTCATCTTATTCTAAACATGGATGCCAAGGAAATCAGAAAGCGCATAGAGCGAGTCAAGGACGACATCGAGCGGGAGGTGCAGCAGCGACTACCGAAGAAGGTGGGCATCGTAGCGGTAAATCACTTCAAGCAAAACTTCCGCGATGCAGGCTGGCGTGATGATGGCTTGCACCCATGGAAAACGACACGACGACAAAAGGAGGGCGGGCCTGACTCCAAATACTCTCCGCTCACCTCACGACGCGACCACCTCATGCGCTCTATCCAATACTCGTCACAGCCAGGGCAAGTCACGGTCACTAATCCCGTGCCGTATGCCTCCATTCACAACGAAGGGGGAACCATCAACACGCACCCGTCTGTCACAAAGCGCATGCGGAAATTCGCATGGGCGAAGGTCTATGCACTGGCGGGAGTAAAAGGAAAAGGGAAACTGCCCAAACAACTTCCGGCAGTGGCAGCAAAGTGGAGGGCAATCGCACTCACCAAAAAATCAAAACTAAACATCACGGCGCACATTCCGCAACGGCAGTTCATGGGCGACAGCCACGAACTGAAGCAGAAAATCAATGCGCTCATCAACGAATCTATAAAACGTATACAGGATGGAATACATAATCTCTGAACTCATTCCGCTCATCGCAAAGGCTATGCCTGAGCTTACGCTTGTCGATGAGGACTACGGACAACTGGAAAACATCGACGACAGCGATGAGGAACGACAAATGTACCCAATCACCTTCCCGTGCGTGCTCATCGATGCGCCCGAAACGGAGTGGTCTAATCTTTCTACTGGGCTGCAAAAGGGCATCACCACCGTCCGCGTGCGTCTCTGCATCGACTGTTACGACGACACGCACTATGGTTCCGACACCATCGCGAAGGCGGACAACCGTAACGAACTGCGTCACCAGCTCCACGCGCTGTTGCAGGGCTTCCGCCCAAGTGGGGATGGCTGCTTGGTGCGAACGGCCTCGCGATTCTACACCTTCAACCACGGGATTAAGGTCTATGAGATTTCCTACAAGACAACGGTCTCGGAATCCGTCGTCAGTCAAAAAGAGAAAGTTCGCGCACAACGCATCGCTCTTTCGGTGACACGCGAAAACCGCTGAAACCCGCGGCGGGTATCGGAGCGCCGTCCACGGTCGCACCTTCACGAAGCAAGTGGCGGATAATCTGCATAATCCGACCCTCGCTGATAAAAAACTCTTCCGACGATAGCTTACGCAACGCATCGTCAAACCGAAGTCGCTTCACCTCGGTCCAATAGTAATACCGCTCAAATAGCTTGCGGTCTCGGGCACTAATCAATCTTTTGTCACGTCCTTTACTCATAAAGCGCAAATTTAACGCTTAATCACTAAAGCGCAAGCAAAAGCCCACCTAAATCACTTGTATTTAGGTGGGCTTTAGTCTTTTACTGACTTTCTAAGCGGTTTTTACGCCGCTTTGGCATCACAATCGGCAGAAGCTGGGTTCTATTCTCAACCACACGCCGGTGCTCGCGTTGCGCTTCGAGAAGTAGT
>CAVKWN010000049.1:0-24843 GCA_963660075.1 Lachnospiraceae bacterium | reverse complement strand
TTCTAGTGCAAAGCCGATGCCTTTTCAGTGCAATGCCGAAACGTTGTCTTCGCTTAGTGGCTGATGAGCTTGTCGATGTCTATCGACACGCCTGCCATGAGGTTCACGCCATCCGTGAGAGGCGCGTTCAGATAATAGTATTTCGGCTTGTAGTTAAGCAGGTTGTCAACGGTGAGGTTCACCCTTACGGCTTTTCCTATTCGGTTGCTTATCATCAGCTTCCACATGGTGTAGGCTGGATAACTGACGTTTGCCACGCCTTGGGAAATGTCGTAGTAGTTGACATATTCCACGTTGTCCACGCCCGACATCACCTTCCCGTCCACGACTATGTCCACGCCGTAGGCCTTGCAGAAAGAGTGTTCCCAGTCGGCGTGAAGGTTGAGCGCGTGCTTTCGCGCTGGTATGTATTGGTTGTTGGCGGTGTTGCCGTCCTTGTCCTTTGGCATTCTCTCGTTGGTGAAGGCGTATGCCACGCTTGCCGTGAGCCCGTTTTTCCAGTGTCCCTTTGCCGAGGCCTCCAGTCCGTTAACCGAGTAAGTGTCGAGGTTCACGTAGGGGAGCGTTGGCGTGAGGTCGGTCTTGTTGGCATAATAAGGCACGCCGGAGGCGATCTTGTCTTTCACGTGGTTGTGGTATCCGTTGAGCAGGAACTCATAGTTTCGCCAGTGGTATTCGAGCGATAGGTTGAAGTTGTCGCTGTGCTCCGGCTTGAGGTTGGGGTTGCCCTGTATGATCCATATCCCTGCCGCGTCGTATTGGTAATATTTCTCCTTCAGCGAGGGCGCCTTGAATCCCATGCCATATCCGAAGCGCACGTTGAGGCCCTTCACGGGCGTGTGGCGTATGCTGAGCTTTGGCGTGAGCCGCTGCAGCGAGGAGCCGTCGGAGAAATAGTCGTAGCGCAGCGCCGCCACCACCTCCCAGATGTCGTTTATCTCGCCGTCGTATTGCGCGAAGGCGTCGAAACAGTCTTGGTGGTGCGTGCCGTCGGCAAGGCGGTTGTTTCTCAGGAAGTCGTGCATGTAGTCGGAGCCCACGGTCAGGGTGTTGCGCTTGTTGAACGAGTGGTTGTATAGCATCCTGAACGCGTTTTGCACGTTGGAGTAGTAGCGTATGTCGAGCTTGCTGATGCTTTGGAAGTCGGACTTGTCGTATTGGTCGAAGGCATAGCTGCCCTGGAGGTGGTCGTTGGCGGTTACGCGCCAGTCGGCCTTCACCCCGCCGTTGTAGTCGCGGTATCGCTCCGGCGTGTCGACCGAGCGCTTTGTCTGCCTGAAGAAGTAGCCGGCGTGGGCTTTTATGTTTATGTTGTTGGTGGGGCGGAAAGAGAGTTGCTCCTTGAAGTTGTAGGTGTTGTCCCCGTAGATGGTAGAGAAGACCCTCGTGGCTGGGTCGGCTGCGCTGTGTACGTCGTAGTTGCTGCTGCTGTTGCGGCTTATGTCGAGGTTGTTGGCCCACTTGCCGAAGCCCTGCGTCCACGCCAGTCCGTATCTCTGGCTGGCGTGTTTCCCCACGCGCGCGTTGGCGTTGAGCTTGAAGGGCGTGTCGCTGTCCTTGGTTATGATGTTTATCACGCCCCCGTTGGCGTTGCTGCCATAGAGTGCCGACACGGGACCCTTCACTATCTCGATGTGGTCCACGTTGCTGAGCGTGAGGCGGTCGAAGTCGACATCGTCCATCGTCTCTCCGGCGAGCCTCTCCCCGTCTACGAGGATGAGCATGCTCTGCCCGCCGAAGCCGGAGACGTTCATGTGGCGTTGCTGGTTCATGGAGTAGGAGAACTCCACGCCGGGGACGCTTTGTTTCAAGATGTCTTGCAGCGTGGTGGCATCAGCCTTCTCTATCTCCGCGTGGGTAATGACCTTTGTCACCACGGGAGTCTTCAGCAGGCTCTTGGGCGTGCGCGTTCCGGTGACCACCACTTGGTTGAGGTCGTCGGCAATGAGCAGCGAGTCGGTTTGCGCGGCAAGGGCGAGAGGTGCCATTGCCGAGATGAGCGTTATGGAGAGTCTTGTCGTCATTTCCTTTTCGGCGGTTAGTAGGGGTATTTATAGTTTATGGTAAGCATTCCCTTGTCGCCGTTGGCGTTCATGTAGTTTTGCAGTTGCACGGCGGCCACGCGCCCATTCTTCAGCTTGATGAGGAAGACGTGTGAGTCGAGCGTGAACGTTGGCGGCAGGCTCTTCAGCTCCACTTGCAGCCACGACGAGAGCACCTTGTTTATCTTTATGCCCTGGCATCCGAGGAGCTTGTTGAGCTGCTCGGTCTGGTCAGCCCACACGTCCTTCTCCGACCACTCGTCGGGCGTGAACTCCGTGCCGGCGAAGTCGGCCGGGGATGCCGGCAGGTCATCGATGCTGGTATAGCTTGTCTTGAGCACCGCCCCTCCGTTGGTGCGCGCGTCGGCATAGTGGATGGCGAGGTCCCATTGGTCGGGCTCGGGTTGCGAGGCGGTGGGCGTGAACGCCCTGTACTCGTTTTTCGATAGTCCCTGCCCGAAGATGTCGTACCAATAAGTGTACAGCCCCGTGGTGCCTTCGGCGGGATGCGAGGTAGTCTTCCCGCCTGTTGGGGTCATGGGTATGGGGTAGGGCGTGAAGTGGCTCTGCGCGTATTTGAGCCTTGCCATGTCGCCCTGTTGGCGCAGCGCCTCCAGGGAGTCGAAAGAAATGTAGTACCAATTTTGCCAACTTGAGGCGTCCATGCTTATCTGCGACTCCGTGGTCTCGGTCTTGTCGCCGTCGTCGGCATCATCGTAGACCGATGAGAACATGCCGTTGCACGAGACGGCAGTCAGGAAAAGACAGGCGGCAAGGCACAAGCGAAACGGTTTCGCGACAATGCCCCAAGATAACAAATTCATTATGCGAAGATTATTTTTATTGAGAATGCACTGCAAAGTTACGGCTATTTTATTTAATTTTGTCCTCAATATAAACATTCATTCCTTTTTATGCTGAAAAGAACGCTTTTGTGCCTTGTGGCATTAGTGGCGCTGCTCGCCTCCACGCCTTCCTACGGGCGCAAAATCACCGTGCTCGTCTCCTTCGACGGCTTCCGCTGGGACTATCCCCAATACTACGACACGCCTTTCCTCGACCGCATGGCAGCTCATGGCGTGGCGGGATCTCTCATACCCTCTTTCCCCTCAAAGACCTTCCCCAACCATTACACTCTTGCCACGGGCTTGCGACCTGAGCATCACGGCATAATAGCCAACACCTTCCTCGACCGCGCCACGGGCGCCCGGTTCTCGCTGGGCAACCCCAAGACGAAGTTTGACCCGCGTTTCTACCATGGCGAGCCGTTGTGGCTCACCGCCCAAAGGCAAGGCTTGCACGCCGCCGTGTTTTATTGGCCAGGCTCCGACGTGGCAATCTCGGGGAAGCGGCCCGACGTGTGGCACGATTACGACGAGAAGCCGCACCTGACATTTGCCCAGCGTACCGACAGCATAGTGGCATACCTGGGGAGGAAAGACGCGCCCGACCTGATAATGGCATATTTTGAGGAGCCCGATGCCAGTGGCCACTCGTTTGGCCCACAGTCGAAGGAGACACGTCGCGCCGTGGAGGCCGCCGACTCGCTGCTTGCCTCGCTTTGGGCGCGCGTGGAGAAAGCCGGCATGAACGACAAGGTGAACCTCGTGGTGGTATCCGACCATGGCATGACATGGTTTACGCCATCGAGAAAGATCACGCCTTCCGATTATCTACGCAAGGAGTGGTACGACGCGTTGGAGGGGGAACTGCCTTGCAACGTGTACGCCCCGCAGCGGTGGCAGCAAGACAGCATAGTGAACGCCCTTGCCAACGTGCCGCACCTGAGGGCGTGGCGCAAGGCTGACATTCCGCAACATCTTCATTACCAAGCCGACACCAACATTGGCGACGTGCTCGTGCTGCCCGACGAGGGCTATATATTCTATGAAAACAACACTCGCGACGGCGGCATCCACGGCTTCGACCCACATTATAGCGACATGCAAGCCGTGATAAGGGCGTGGGGACCCGACATAAGGCAGGGCGCGAGTTTTGGCAAGATAAGCAACACGGCGGTATATCCCCTCGTGTGCCATCTCTTGGGCATAAAGCCGGCGGCAAACGATGGCGAGGAAGCCTTTGGTGAGATAAAAGGCAAGGTTCTCGTGAAGTGAGAGCCTTGCGCGAACAAAACCTCTTGACCTATGCAAAACCTGACAATAGCCAACTGGGCAGAAGAAGACCGCCCGCGCGAGCGGCTTGAAAGGCTTGGAGCCGCGGCACTGTCGAATGCCGAGTTGTTGGCCATACTCATTGGCTCGGGCACGCCGAAGGTGAGCGCCGTGGAGCTGATGAAAACGGTGATGGCGGCGTGCAACAACAATCTCAACACCCTTGGCAAGATGTCGATAACCGACCTGGAACGCTTCAAGGGCATTGGGCCGGCGAAGGCCATCACCATTCTCGCGGCGTGCGAGCTTGGCAAGCGGCGAGCCAGGGAGAAAGCCGAGGAACGTGCCGACCTGGGATCAGCCACGGCGATATACAACTATATGCACCCCCTCATGCAAGACTTGGACGTGGAGGAGTTTCACGTGCTGCTGATGAACCAGCGTTTCAAGCTCATAAAGGCCATCCGCCTGAGCCACGGGGGCATTACGGAGACGGCGGTGGACGTGCGCTTGGTAATGAAGGAGGCCATCCTCAACAATGCCACGGTGCTGGTGGCGTGCCACAACCACCCGAGCGGGAACCTCCGCCCGTCGAAAGAAGACGACAGGCTGACGGAGAACATAAGAAAGGCTTGCGAGACCTTGAGGGTTTATTTCCTGGACCATGTGATTGTGACCGACGGGGCTTATTACAGCTATCGCGAGGAGGGAAGGATGTAAGGAGCTACATGTCCAAGACCCATTTCCAAACAGGTTTCAACTCTATTTCCAACCCTTTACACTCCAACGTTCCTTCATCCTCATACGTGACGATCACAGCTTTGCGGAGGGGCTTGAAGGAATGAAGGGCTTGCAAAGCTTTCATCTCTCTCTTTAAGGTCGTTTCATCACTCATTCTGAAACTTGCCTGAATGGCTAAGTCTTCTTCGGGGACATAGAAATCCACCTCCACGCCTTTATTATAATAGTATAAACCACTGCCATATTTCTTATACAAGGTTATTGCGCAAAGATTTTCCAACAACAATGGGTAGGGGTTGTTGACAAACAAGTGCAATATGCCGTTGTCTACGAAATAATGCTTCTTAACGGTTTCCTTTTCAACAAATTTGGATGCATAATTGTCCAGGGAAACCAGCAGGCAAGATTCTTTCAGGTAACGCACGTATTCCATGATGGTAGACGGGCTGCAGGTGGTGCCGGTTGACTTGATCAGATTGCAAAGTCGGTTAAGCGAACAGGGCTGCATGACGCTTTCGGCCAACCTGCGCACGCAAAGGCGCAAGGCATCTTCGTTCTTTATTTTATGGCGTACCACCAAGTCGTTGAAGAAGATACGATTGTATAGGCTGTTGAGCCAAATTCTTTTCTCGATAAAATTAATCGACTCGGGGAAACCGCCCCACTCAAAAAAAGTGCGGAAATGACGTTGCAGCTCATTTGCCTTGCGACCGTATTGCCATCCTTTTGACAAGGCGACACCGTTGGCTCTCAGATACTCCCCGAAATTGTAAGGGAACACTTTTACGTCCAAATATCTGCCACCAAGCACGGTTTCTATGTCGCGGCTTAACATCTTGGCATTGCTACCCGTAATATAAACTTGATATTTCCTGTTGGCAAGCCTGCGGGCAAAGTTGGCCCATCCGTCAACATTCTGAATCTCGTCGAAAAAGAATATAGGCTGGCCGTCAAACATGCTGTAGTAAGCTTGTATGATAAGGTCGAAGTCCATGGCTGTCATCTCATTCAAACGCTCATCATCAAAATTGACGTAAACTATGTCTTCTAACCTCGTTCCGCAATTTATCATCTGCTGCATTTGCTGAAACATGAGATAAGACTTGCCTGCTTGTCTTACTCCCACAAACACATAGTTTCCATGTGGTTCTAATGCAAGAGGGCGTTCCACCAGGGATATGTCTCCTATATACTCTTGGTTTTCAGCTATTATCGTTCTGAATAATTCTGTGTCCATAGTTTCTTGTTTGCTGCAAAGATAGGGATTTTGTTCGGTGGCGCAAAATAAAATCATAGGTTTTTATTCTGTGATACCGAATAAAAATCACGAATCTCTAATACGTGACATCTTTAGGTAAGGCGTTTTCGCGATATTGATAGTCTTGGAATTGATTTATGGTGTTATGGGGGCTATTGGATGAATGCGTTGTTTTGTCTTATGATGAGGAAAATAAAAAGCGGGAGGCTTGCCAGTCTCGTTTTTTATTCGTAAGTTTGCAAAAAAGAGAAAAACATGACACAAGAAGAAAAGACAAAGATAGAAGAGCGCATCGTGGACGTGATAAAGACGGTCTATGATCCGGAGATACCAGTAAACATCTACGACTTGGGCATGATATACAAGATAGACCTCGACGACGACGGCACGGTGAACGTGGACATGACGTTCACGGCACCCTCATGCCCTGCCGCCGATTTCATTCTTGAGGACGTGCGCACCAAGCTCGAGAGCGTGGACGGGGTCAAGGCTGCCAACGTGAACCTCGTGTTTGAGCCGGCGTGGGACCAAAGCATGATGTCGGAGGAGGCACGCGTTGAATTGGGATTTGAATAAGAAACAAGGATAATGTTTAGTTCAAGGGAAGGCTTATGCGAAAGACGGTTTATTTTCTTTCAGACGCACACCTCGGCTCGCTTGCGGTGCCTCACCGCAGGATGCAGGAACGCAGGTTGGTGCGGTTTCTCGACTCCATAAAGGACAAGGCGGCAGCCGTTTATCTCCTTGGCGACATGTTCGATTTCTGGTATGAATATAAATATGTGGTGCCAAAGGGGTTTACCCGCTTCCTTGGAAAGTTGTCGGAGTTGACCGACATGGGCGTTGAGGTGCATTTCTTCACTGGCAACCACGACATTTGGGCATACCGCTACTTGGAGGAGGAGTGTGGCGTGACGATGCACTACCAGCCTCTCACCACCGAGATTTGCGGCAAGGTGTTCCATCTTGCCCACGGTGACGGATTGGGCGACAACAGCGGCTCGTTCAAGATGTTGCGATGGATATTCCACAACCCTGTTTGCCAAATGTTGTTCTCTGCCCTGCATCCACGTTGGGGCATGCAGCTCGGACTTGAATGGGCGAAGCATAGCAGGCTGAAACGCGTGGACGGCAAGGAGCCTCCTTTCATGGGCGAGGACAAGGAGTATCTAGTGTTGTGGACCAAAGAATATGAGAGGCATCATCCCAACATCGACTATTACATCTATGGGCACCGCCATATAGAGCTTGACTTGAACCTCCCTCGCGTGGAGGGTCACACGCCACGAATGCTGATTCTTGGCGACTGGATAAGTCAGTTCAGCTATGCCGTCTTTGATGGCGAGCATCTCTTCCTCGAGGAGTATGTCGAGGGTGAAAGCAAGCTGTGATGGATGCAAGTTGCGGGAGAAGGCAAGACGAATGAAAACAATAAGGGCGGCTCAAGAAAAATGAGTCGCCCTTAATATAATGTTGTAGTGTATGCTTAAACAAGCGTATTCGCCAAAGGCTTAGAGCTCAGGCTCACGACCCTCTACAAGGGCGAGAGTGTCGCGCGCGATGACGATCTCCTCGTCGGTAGGAATCATCACGACCTTCACCTTTGAGTCGTCGGCAGAAAGGATCTGCTCCTTTGAGCGGACGTGGTTGCGCTCCTTGTCCATCTTCACGCCGAGGTATTCAAGCCCTTGGCAGCTGTCCCAGCGCACGCCTTCCTGGTTCTCGCCCACGCCGGCGGTCCAAACGATGATGTCGACACCATTCATGGCAGCGGCATAGGCACCGATATATTTCTTGATGCGATAGTTGTACATCTCCAATGCGAGGTGAGCCAGCTTGTTGCCCTCATTGTCGGCATTCTCGTTGTCGCGCATGTCGCTTGATATGCCAGCCACGCCGAGCACGCCGCTCTTCTTGTTGAGATACTCCGACATCTCGTGAGCAGTCATGCCGCTCTTCTCCATCATGTAGCACACAGCCGACGGGTCGATGTCGCCACAGCGTGAACCCATCATCAAGCCAGCCAGAGGCGTGAGGCCCATTGATGTGTCGATGACCTTGCCATCCTTGATGGCTGCTATCGACGCGCCGTTGCCTATGTGGCAGGTGATGATCTTCTGCTTGTGGAAGTCAACGCCGAGGAACTCGCAAACGCGGCGTGACACATAGCGGTGTGACGTGCCGTGGAAGCCATAGCGACGCACGTGGTATTTGCTGTACCACTCGTAAGGAATGGCGTAGAGGTAAGCGTAGTCGGGCATGGTGGAGTGGAAGGCGTTGTCGAACACCGTCACTTGCGGCACGTTGGGCATGAGCTCGTCTACCGCCTTGATGCCAGCCAAGTGGCCCTTGTTGTGGACAGGTGCGAGGTCGATGAGGCTCTCGATGCCTTCCTCCACCTTCGGTGTGACGATGCAGCTCTTCTCGAAGATGTCGCCGCCCTGCACGACGCGATGGCCAACGGCTCCAATCTCGTCGAGGCTCTTGATGGCTCCGAACTCGGGGTCGAGGAGGCACTTGAAGACGAGCTGCACGCCCTCCTTGTGGGTGGGCAGGTCTGCCATGATCTGCTTTTTCTCGCCATTGGGGAGCTTGACCTTGATGAAAGCGTCGTTGATGCCGATGCGCTCCACGCCACCTTGTGCGAGCACGGCCTCGTTGGCCATGTCGTAGAGTTTATACTTAATGCTGCTGCTGCCGCAGTTCAATACAAGAATATTCATGTTAGTTTGCAGTTACTGGTTGGTAATTATTTCTTTGCGTCTTGCGCCTGGCAACTGGTGATGGCCACCATGTAGTAGATGTCGTCGACAGAGCAGCCGCGGCTGAGGTCGTTGACAGGACGTGCTATGCCCTGGAGGATCGGGCCGATAGCCGTGGCTCCGCCCAGACGCTCTACGAGCTTGTAGCCGATGTTGCCCACTTCGAGGTTGGGCACCACGAGGACGTTGGCGCGTCCGGCGATGTTGCTTTGTGGGGCTTTCTTCCTTCCCACTGCCGGCACGAGTGCGGCATCAGCCTGCAGCTCGCCGTCGACCTGCAAGTCGGGGAACTTCTCGCGTGCTATCTTCACGGCATCGACCACCTTGTCGATGACGTAAACGCTCTTGCCTGTTTCCTTGTCGATAGCGTCCTTTGCCGAACCCTTCGTAGAGTAGCTCAACATGGCCACGTGGGGCTCGTTGATGCCGGCGATGGCCCTGGCGGTCTGTGCTGTGGTGTAGGCGATTTGTGCCATTTGATCGGCAGTGGGGTTAGGTGTCACGGCCACGTCGCCCATCACGACGATGCCGTCCTTGCCATATTGCGACTTGGTGACGAGCAGCATGGCACCGCTTACGCAGGTGATGCCAGGGGCGCATTTGATAATCTGCAACGCCGGGCGCAAGGTGTCGCCAGTGGTACTCAACGCGCCACTGATTTGGCCGTCGGCGTCTCCGCTCTTGATGATCATGCAACCAAGGTAGAGGTTGTTGTGGGTGATGAGCTCGCGGGCCTGGTCTACGGTCATGCCCTTCTTCTTGCGCAGCTCGGCAAGAGTCTCGGCGTATTCTTCCGTCTTGTCGAAATGGAGAGGGTCGATGATGGTGGCCTTGTCGATGTTCTTCAGACCCCATTCCTCAGCTTCCTGCTTGATATGGTCGGGGTTGCCAATGAGGATGATGTCGGCGATATCGTCGGCAAGCACATGGTCGGCTGCTTTCAATGTGCGTTCTTCCTCAGCCTCTGGAAGAACGATGCGCTGCTTGTCAGCTTTGGCGCGCGCCACGATTTCTTCTAATAAACTCATTTTTAATCGTTTTATATTGTGTTATTATAGTCTTGGTTAGGCTATGCAAAATTACAAAAAAATATCCTTATGCGCCTTTGTGCATAAGGATATTTTTCATGTGGTGGTCATTTCTTTTGCAAGTAGGCTCTCAAGGTCTTCAGCCGAGAGCCTCAGACGGAAGTTGCCCTTTATGGCGGCACTGATGCGCCCCGTTTCCTCGGAGACCACCACGGCTATGGCATCGGAAGCCTGCGATATGCCGAGGGCGGCACGGTGACGCAAGCCAAGCTCCTTGGGAATGTCCATGTTGTGGCTCACTGGCAGGATGCATCCGGCTGCCTTGATGCGTCGTTTGGAGATGACCATGGCGCCATCGTGAAGGGGCGAGTTCTTGAAAAATATATTCTCGATGAGCAACTTGTTGACATTGGCGTCGATGGTCTCGCCTGTTTGCACGATGTCGTCGAGAGGCGTGGCTCGCTCTATGACGATCAGCGCGCCGACCTTGCCCTTGGCCATGTCCATGCATGCCCACACGATGGGCATGATGGCCTCCTTGTCGGCTTGCTGCACGCTGTCGCGATGGAAGAACAGGTTGAGGAACTTCTTTGCCCGTTGCCGCTCACCAATCTCGTAGAGAAACTTGCGTATCTCATCCTTGAAGAGGACGATGAGGCCTATCACGCCTACCGACACAAGCTGGTCCATGATGCTTCCGAGAAGGCGCATCTCCAATACTTGGGAGACGAAGAGCCATGCTATGACGAAGACGATGATTCCCGTGAAAACGTTTTGCGACCGGCTCTCTTTCATGAGTCGGTAGAAATAGTAGAGCAATAACGCTACGGTTACAATGTCTATGATGTCTTTTATGCCGAAGGAGAAAAACATCGGGAGTTAATGTTTATAGGTTGAATGTTGATAACTTTACCGCTTGTGCCGCCTCTTTGACATCGTGTACACGCAGGATGCTCGCGCCGTTGGCAAGGGCGATGGTGTTCACGACGGTGGTGCCGTTGAGCGCTTCGTCGGCTGTTATGCCAAGCGTCTGCCATATCAGGCGCTTGCGCGACAAGCCGGCGAGAATCGGCAGATTGAGCGCTTCGAGCTTGCGCTGGTCGCGAAGGATGGAGAAGTTTTCCTCCAGGGTCTTCCCGAACCCGTAGCCCGGGTCAAGGATGATGTCGTTGACGTGCAAGTCGCGAAGTTGCTGCGCCTCCTTTGCGAAGTTGACGAGCATGTCGTGGATGTTGCCTTGGACCGACATGAGGATATAAGGCACCTTCAGCTTTCCCATCATGCGGAAGATGGCAGGGTACGACTTGAAATTGTCGTCGCCCTCAACCTCGTAATGTTCCTCCAAGGGCTTGTCCACTATGCCGGTGATGCCGCCCTCCGACACGTCGTTGATTATGTCGGCGCCATATTCCTCCACGGCCATTCTTGCTACGTCGGGGCGATAAGTGTCCACGGAAATGGCGACATCGGGTTGCTCTCGTCTCACTATCGGCAAGGCATTGCGCAGTCGCCGCATCTCTTCCTCCTCGCTCACCTCAGAGGCACCAGGGCGAGTGGAGAAAGCGCCAATGTCTATTATAGAGCCACCCTCAGCCACGATCTGGTTGGCACGGTCGGCGATTTCCTTCTCTGTCTGCTTGCGGCTCCCGGCGAAGAAACTGTCTGGAGTGCAATTGAGAATACCCATGACAATAGGGTCGGAGAGGGAAAGCAATCGGCCTTTAATGTTGAGTGTATAGTCCATCACATTAATATTTTTGGCAAATGTACAAATTAATTTCGTGTTACACTTTGCCGTCCAGATAAATTATACTATTTTTGCAAAGGAATTAAGCTTACACAATATAAGAAATGAGATTTGTCCGTCGGATTTCGCGACTATTCATGTTGCCCTTGTTGAAGAATGGCGTTTTCTTTTTCACGATGTATGTTCTTGGCATACTGTGCGCCTATCTTACGCTTCCAGACGACAAGGGACAGGAGGTCTACGACAACTTGTGGCTGGAGCTCTTTCTTGATGTCTATTTCGCGTGCGCGGTGCTTGCGGTCATTCCCGCCAAGGTGAGACGCTGGGTTCGTCTTGCCATCTACATCATATTGTATGGCGTGGCGTTGACCGACGTGTTCTGCTTCTGGAAGTTCGGCTCCGTCATCTCTCCGTCAATGCTTATGCTAGTAGGCGAGACCGACAGCCGTGAGGCGGGCGAGTTCTTCTCGACATATTTCAACCTTGACGTGCTTTCCTCTCCCGTGGTATGGATAATCCTGTTGGTTATTGCCCATGCATTGGTGGGGTTGCGCAAGCCTCTTTGCCGATTGCTAAAGCTCAACTATGCCAAGCTTCGGGCAAAGTTCGGTTTCGGCTTTCTTCGCTTCTTCCATAAATACATGCTTTATCCTGAGTGTGGTGTCGTGGTGTTGGCGTTGCTCGTATGGAGTGTCAGCGTGAGCTGGGGGAACAAGCGGGGAATGGCGCGCCTCATGACTGCCGACACCATAGGCTCGATAGAGCATATCCTCACCGATCCGGACCATGGCAATCTCTATCTCCCGATATATCGTCTTGCCTTTTCCGTTTACAGCAACCATCTCGCATCGCTCCAGGTGGACAAGTGCGTGGCGGCATCGGAGAGAGTGAAGGTAGACTCATGCTCTTTCCGCTCGCCTACGATAGTGCTTATCATTGGCGAAAGCTATAGCAAGGCTCATTGCCAACTCTATGGCTATCCGCAGAAAAACACGCCAGGGCAGAAACGTCTTGAGCGCAGTGGCTGGCTGACTAAGTTCAACGACGTGGTGTCGTGTTGGAACCTTACGAGTTTCGTGTTCAAGAACTTCCTGTCTATGCATGTCGTTGGCGAGAAAGGCGAGTGGTGCGACTATCCGCTTTTCCCGGAGCTTTTCCGCAAGGCAGGTTATCAGGTTACGTTTCTCACCGACCAGTTCCTCCTTGCCGCGGGACAGGCGGTTTACGATTTCTCGGGAGGCTTCTTCCTCAACGACCCGGTCTTGAGCAAGGCGCAGTTTGACTTGCGCAACACGAGCCTCCACCGTTTCGACGACGGGTTGCTAAACGACTACGACAACTTCCTAAAGGATGGCAAGATAGACCTTAAAGGCAACAACCTCATAATCTTCCATCTCATAGGTCAGCACGTGAGCTACAAGACGCGCTATCCCAAGGATCGCGCGAAGTGGCACGCCGACGACTACAAGGAACTTCGTCCGGACCTTGCCGGTGACCATTACCGCCGCCGCATGATAGCCTCCTACGACAACGCCTGCCTCTTCAACGACTCTATCGTGACACAGATAGTGAAGCGCTTTGAGGACAAGGATGCCATAGTGGTGTATATGCCCGACCATGGCGAGGAGATTTTCGAGCCAGGGCGCGACATCATTTGCCGCAACCATTCAGCCTCCGTCGACTGGCCTTTGGCCCACTACGAGTTTGAGGTGCCTTTCTGGATATGGTGCTCGCGCAAGTTCGCGCACCGTGAGCCGTCGGTGTTCAAGGCGATAAAAGACGCCAAGAACCGCAGGTTCATGACCGATGCGCTGCCACACTTGATGGTATGGCTGGCGGGGATAAGCTCCAAAGACTATCATGACCAATACAACTTGCTCTCGCCCAATTATGATGAGAGCCGACCGCGCGTCTTGAAAAACAGCGTCGATTACGACAAGCTGAGGGATGCTGCGCGCCAAGAAGAAAATGTAGAAGGAAAGAAATAATGCAAATTAGCCTTAACAATAACAGGGAGACCATGATTTATCATGGCGAGGGCCTGCTTAGCAGAGCCGAGTGCAACGCCTTGCGAGGCATAGCCATCCTTGGCATCTTCCTGCATAACTTTTGCCACTGGCTTAATCCCGTGGTAAAGGAAAACGAGTACCAATATTTCCAGCATAACGTGGATTGGTTCACACAGTGTGCCGCGCGCGTCAACGAGCTTTTCCCGGCTCATGCCATATCTTTCTTCGGACACTATGGAGTGCCGGTGTTCCTCTTCCTCAGTGCTTATGGCTTGGAAATGAAATACGGCAAAGACCAAGGCTATAACGATGGACGACGCGTGGGAATTGTGCCCTTCGTGCGCTATCATTATCTCAAGTTGTTCAAGATGATGATAGTGGGGTTCATCTGCTTCACTATTGTCGATGCCATGACTCCAGGCTCGTGGCACTACACCGTTGAGCAAATCGTAGGGCAACTGCTGATGATAAACAATCTCTACGACCAACCCGACCGCAACATTTGGCCCGGACCATTCTGGTTTTTCGGCTTGATGCTCCAGTTGTATGCGGTCTATCGCCTGTTGCTCTATCGCCGCCATTGGGGATGGACTGTGGGTTTGATGCTGGTTTGCACTGTTGTCCAACTGTTTATGAACCCAGAGGGTGAAACGCTCAACTATTGGCGCTACAATTTTATGGGTGGCATGCTTCCTTTCGGTCTCGGTTTGCTCTTCGCACGCTATGGCAACAAGGTGATGCTTGTAAATCTCAACTTCGGCTCGTTCCTGATGAGTTGGGTAGTGTGCTCCTTTTTTATCGTGTCGGCTTCGGGGTCTTTTTATAGTTGGGTCATCGTGCCCGCTCTCATTTGCTACGCCTCGGTCTATCTCGTCAAGACCATCTCTTCGCTTCCCTTGCCAAGGCTTCGCTCCCGCATAGGCTTCGTGCTCGGGTGGCTGGGCAATATCTCCGCGGCGTTGTTTGTCATCCATCCAGCCATAAGAAAGGTGTTTATCCCCGTCTCGCGTCATGGCGACATATATACTGGTCTCTTGCTCTATGTCATAGCCAGTCTTGGCGCGGCATGGCTCATCATGAAGTTGATGCGCCACATTCCTAACCCTAAACCTTGAAGCCATGAGGATCCCGGACATAGAACTTGTCAATATCTCGCGCTTCCGTGGCGCGCTGATGGGCATAGCCATGCTCATCATCATCCTGTTCCATGTTGACCTCGCTCGCTCCGACATGTTTTTCGGGCTTCGGCGCATGGGCAACCTTGGCGTTGACATGTTCCTCTTCCTGAGCGGCATAGGATTGTGGTTCTCTTGGATAAAGCGCCCAAGCTATCGCCAATTCTATTTCCGCCGGCTCATACGCATCTATCCGGCTTGGCTCATCATTGCCTGCCTCTTCTACATACCGCGTTTGCACGTCCACGATGCCGCCTCGCTCATCAATCTCATTGGCGAGATAGGTTTCAATTGGAATTTTTGGCTCCACGACGAGCTTAACTTCTGGTATATACCGGCAATCATGATGCTGTATCTCTTCGCGCCGCCATACATGGCGCTCATTAGTCGCCATTCCGTATATCGCTGGTTGCCAGTGGTGATGATAATGTGGTGCATACTCGTAGAGTGGGTCACGCCCATTCACAACGCCGTGGGTCACATAGAGATATTCTGGAGTCGCGTGCCTATCTTCTTCATAGGAATCAACATGGGCGAGATGGTGAGGCAGAAACGCACCATCGACGGACAAGGCATTTGGATGCTGATAATCATGTTCGTGATGACTTCTGTTTCTTGTTTCTTCCTTGAGCAGGAGCGTCATGGCGAGTTCCCCCTTTTCGTGGAACGAATGCTCTACATCCCCCTTACCATTACCTTCATCCTCCTTTGCAACAGGGTGTTGAGGCGCACGCCAAGGTGGGTCAACGGCTCGTTGGCTTTCGTTGGCTCATTGAGTTTGGAGTGCTATCTCATACACCACCATTTCGTGCTCGCTTACCTGCCCAAGGCGTGGAGCTATTGGCCTACGTTCCTTGTCTGCATCTTGGCGACACTTCCCTTGGCATGGGTTCTGAGCAAGATAGTGGACAAGATTGCCGATGTCGCCCAAAACGCCGTGTCAAGCCATCCAAAGGGTTGATGCACAGTTATATTTTCTAGATTTGCATATAACATGAACACAATGACACATACCGAGGCTTTGGTGCGACTGCTCCGCCCCTCACAATGGATAAAAAACTTCTTCGTGTTCGCGCCAATCATCTTCGGTGGCGCGCTGTTCGACGTTGGCGCGCTCGCGAAGGGTCTTGTCGCGTTTTTCGCCTTCAGCTTCGCGGCGTCGAGCATCTATTGCTTCAACGACATCCACGACGTTGCCGATGATCGTCGCCATCCCGAGAAATGCCGTCGTCCCATTGCCTGTGGCGCGGTGAGCGTGCGGCAAGGTTACGCGCTCATGGCTTTGATGTTTCTGCTGAGTTTGGCGGTTTGCCAGCTTGCATGGAATCAAATGTTGGGACTCTCCTTCGTCATAGTCTTTTATTGGCTCCTCAACCTCGCCTATTGCGCCCGCCTAAAGCAGTATGCCATAGTGGATGTGTGCGTAGTGGCGTTCGGCTTCGTGCTGCGCATGTGCGCTGGCGGCGTGGCTACGGACATTGCCCTGAGCAAGTGGATTGTACTCATGACGTTCCTCATCACGCTCTTCATGAGTTTTGCCAAGCGGCGCGACGACGTGTTGCGTATGGAGAAGACCGGCGAGGCCCCACGCCGTAACACCAGCCGCTACAACTCCACCTTCATCAACCAGGCACTCACCATCACCGCCTCGGTCACGCTCGTGTGCTACATCATGTACACCGTGAGCCCGGAGACCGTCGCGCACTTCCATTCAGAGTACCTATACCTGACGAGCGTCTTCGTGCTGCTGGGGCTGCTTAGATATATCCAGATTGCCGTAGTCGACAAGAAGAGCGGCAATCCTACAAAGATAATCATTCACGACCGCTTCATACAATTAGATGTGTTGGCGTGGCTCGTGACATTCTTGCTCATCATTTATGTTGGATAAAAAGATATTCGTATTCGACTTCGATGGCACTCTCACCACTCGCGACACACTAATAGCCTTCATACGCTTTGCCCGCGGCACGGCGTGGCTCCTGCTTTGTCTCGCCTTGTTGTTGCCTCGCCTTGTATTGATGAAGCTTGGCTTGGTGGACAACGGCCGCACCAAGGAACGGCTCTTCGCACTATGTTTCAAGGGAATGGCTACGTCCGATTTTAGCGACTTGTGCCATAGGTTTGCCGACATCGTGGGGCGGAGCGTCAAGCGTCAAGAGACATGGGGCGTGATGGAGAAAGCCGTGGCTGAAGGCAACCCCGTTTATGTGGTCAGCGCGAGCGTTGACAATTGGGTGTCGCCGTTTTTCCCAAAGGCGGTCACTGTTGTTGGCACGCGGGTTGAAAGC
The DNA here is from genome assembly GCA_963660075.1 of Lachnospiraceae bacterium. Lineage (GTDB taxonomy): Bacteria > Bacteroidota > Bacteroidia > Bacteroidales > Bacteroidaceae > Prevotella. Next base: position 7,676 of record CAVKWN010000049.1, on the reverse strand, counting down.
GAAGGCGGCAGGCTGACCGGACGGTTCCTCACGCCAAACTGCTATGGAGCGGAAAAGGTGAGGCGGCTAAAAGACATGGCTCCTGGCCTTGACAACGATCGTTCACATTATTATATAATAGCCTACGGCGACAGTCGGGGCGACAAGGAAATGCTTGCTTATGCAGATGAAAGCCATTATGTCGGGTAAGTTGGGCGAGGTGGTACGCTTCGCCATTGTTGGAGCGGCAGCCACTTTGTTGCAATATGCCATCTACTATGGACTGATACAGTTCATGGGAGCAGGCGTGTCGAAGGTCGACGCTCATTTGTGGTCTACCGTGGCAATGACCGTAGGCTACGTGTTGAGTTTCGTGTTCAATTTCATAGCCTCCACCCGCTTCACCTTTCGCGTGAAGGCCAACGCGCGTCGTGGCGCGGGTTTCCTTTTCAGCCATGTGGTCAACTATTCGTTGCAGATGCTCACGCTCAACTTCTTTCTCTGGCTTGGCGTGTCAAGGCAATTGGCACCCATACCGATGTTTTGCATTTGCGTGCCCATCAACTTCATTCTCGTCCGCTTCTTCTTGAAGAGGTAAGCCGGCGAGACTTCCTGATTATTCGAAAAATCTTCCAGACAATGAAAAACGTTCTTTTGTTTGTTTTATTGTTCTCCTCCCTGACAACCTTTGCCAGGCAGCGGCCCACCGTGACCACTTTCACCCTTGCCAATGGCATGACGGTGTGGGTCAGCGAGGACCACTCCCAGCCTAAGGTCTTTGGGGCAGTGGTGGTAAAGGCGGGAGCGAAAGATTGCCCCAACAGCGGAATAGCCCACTACCTGGAGCACCTGCTCTTCAAGGGAACAGACAACATAGGCACCACTGACTATGCCAAGGAGAAGCCTTGGCTTGACAGCATATCCGCTCAATACGACTTGTTGGCTAAGACAACCGATGAGGCGCGCCGCCTCTCTATCCAGAGACACATAAACGAGTTGTCTATCAAGGCTGCCGACTATGCCATCCCCAACGAGTTCAGCAATCTTGTGAGCCGCTTCGGCGGCACGGGGCTCAACGCTTACACCTCGTTCGACGAGACCGTGTTCCACAACACTTTCGTCTCGCAATACATCAGGCAATGGTGCGAGCTTTATGCCGAACGGCTTAAGACTCCCGTGTTTCGTCTCTTCCAAGGTGAGCTTGAGACGGTATATGAGGAGAAGAACATGTATTCCGACAACCTTGTAGCCTCTGCAGCCGAGCAAGCCCAGCAACTTGCCCTTGCCGGCACTCCATACGCTTACCCCATCATTGGCGCAACCGACAGCTTGAAGAACCCTCGCCTCTCTGAGATGACGCGCTTCTTCCGTGAGCGCTACGTCCCCACCAACATGGGCTTGGTTCTTTGTGGCGACATCAGCGTAGACAGCTTGCGTCCTCTCTTGGACAAGACTTTCGGCACCCTGAAATCGTCGGCCAAGGCATTCGAGCCGACTCCCAAGGCGCGTTTGCGCGACTTCACCGATATGCCGCTGGTTCGCCTGAAGGTCCCCATGCCAATAGTGAAGATTGGTGGCAGGGCGTGGCAATCGCCCGAGGAGCAAAGTGCCGATTACGCGGCATTCAAGGTCATGTCGTCAATGCTCGTCAACGACGACCGCACTGGCTTGATCGACTCGCTTGTCAACTCCTCGCGTCTGCTTTTTGCCGCCGACATGGGCTACGAGTTTAAGGACTTCTCGGCTTGGGGGCTCGTCTTCGTGCCACGCCTGCCGTTTGGCTCGCGCAAGAAGGCCGAACAGTTGTGCCTGGAGCAGATAGCCAAGCTCAAGAACGGCGAGTTCTCAGATGCCGCCCTTGCCGCTACCAAACTGGCGCTGAAGCGCGACGCCGAGCTAGGCATCGAGGATGTGAGCGGGCGGAGCAACGCCATGATCAATGCGTTCTCGCACGGCTTGGATTGGAACAAGGTGGCGCGCACTGGCGACTTGATCGATGGTGTGAGCCGTGACGATGTCATGCGCGTGGCGCGACAATATCTCAACGACAACGCGCTTAGGATAGCAAAGAAATTCGGAAGTTATCCCAAGGAACACGTGAAGCAGCCTGGTTATAAGCCTGTCCAGCCGAAAAACGCCGGCAAGCAGTCGGCTTACGCCGCCCAGATGATGAGCGAGCCTATGAAAGCCGTCGAGCCGCGGTTGTTGAACCTTGACAAGGATGCCAATCTCGTACAGTTGTCGCCTCTGGTGAAGCTATATACCGTGCCCAATCAGAGAAACGACATCTATACTCTCCAGATGGTCTTCCACCGAGGCACGCGCGACGACAACAGGCTCTCGGCAATGGCTGAGTATCTCGAAGAGATTGGCACGGAGACTCACGACAAGCACGCCTTCGCCAACTTGTTGCGTGGCTATGGCGCGACCCTCTCGGTGAAAGCCTCTAACGAAGCCGTCACGCTGTCGCTGACGGGCATCGACCGCTATTTCAACGAGGCGTTGAGGCTGCTCAAAGAGTTTCTTGCCACCCCCAAGGCCGATGCCAAACGCTTCAGCGCGCTCGTGAAGTCGGCAGGACTCGAAGGGCGCACCTTCTTCAAGGACAATGCCAACATAACGCGAGCCGTGTTGCAGAAGCTTGCTCGCGGTTCACGTTCCGACTATTTGACCCGCCTCTCCGCGGGCGATGTCAAGAAGATTGGTGGCGACGGCCTTGTCAGCGTGTTCAAGAATCTGCAACTTTGGCAGACCGACATCATCTACTGTGGCAGTCGAAATGCTAAAGACATTGAAAACATCATAAAAAGCAATATCGACACCAATCGCGCGAGCAACCCTTGGAAGGCAGAGGCGTGTCCGTTGCTACAGATAGACGAGAACACGGTCTACGTCTACGACAACCCGTCGGCACGCCAGACCATGGTTGGCGCCTATGTGCGCTTCGATGCCATGCCGGCAGCCACCGACAGGGCGCGCCTGCAGCTTTGGGGCAACTATTTTGGCGGCGGTATGCAGTCGGTGCTCTTCCAGGAAGTGAGGGAGTTTCGCGCCCTGGCCTATTCGGCCCATGGCTCGATATTGGCTCCCGACATGTCGACGCGCGGCACCGAGCCGTGCGGTTTTGTCTCCCTCATAGGCACCCAAGCCGACAAGGCCATGACCACCGTGACCTTGCTCGACTCGCTGCTTGCCAATATGCCGATCAACGAGTCTTCGGTCAGCGCCGCCAAGCACGCCATCGTAAACAACATCAACAACGGATACCCCTCCATGCGGCGGCTTGGCTTCAGCGTAGCCAACTTGCGCCTTCTTGGTTATGACCACGACCCGTCTGCCGGCATCGTCGCCTCGCTCAAGGGAATGGGAGTCGCCGACGTTGAGCGGTTCTACGACAGCCAGGTGAAGCGTGCGCCACGTGCCATATTCATAGTCGGCAACAAGAAGATGCTCGACTTTAGCCAGCTGGAAAAGCTGGGAAAGGTCGTGATGCTAAAACGTGAAGACATATATAAAATGTGAAATATCAACGACTGACACGGTGATGCTCTGAAAATGTTGGCATGTTTCTTGTCGAAATGGAAATAAACTGCTACATTTGCAGACAATCAGTATTATAGACAATCATCATTCAACAAGAAAATTATGGAAGTTCAAGATTTAGAGAAAATTGTAAGGGAGCAGAGCTCCTCTGCCAATATGGAGCGCGACTTGTCTCGCTCTGCCGCGTTTCCGGTGTTGATGCGCAAGGTGTATATATGGATGACCATGGCTCTCGTCATCACGGGCCTTTGCGCTTGGGGCGTCGCCACGAGCCCGTCCATGGTGCAGCTTGTCTTTGGCAACAGTGCTGCCATGTGGGTGCTCTTAATAGCTGAGTTGGGCTTGGTGTTCTATACCACGTCACGCATCAACAAGCTCTCGCTCTCCACCGCCACGACGCTGTTTATCATCTATTCCGCGCTCAACGGCGTTACCATGTCGTTCATCTTCATGGCGTTTGCCATGACAACCATTGCCAAGGTGTTTTTCATCACCGCTGCCACCTTTGGCGCCACGGCAATCTATGGCTACGCCACCAAGGCCGACTTGTCCAAGATGGGCAACATCTTGCTCATGGCGCTTATTGGCCTTGTCATCGCCACGGTCGTCAACATGTTCATCAAGAGCAGCATGCTCGACCTCATGCTGAGCTATATCGGCGTGGTGCTCTTCGTGGGACTCACGGCGTGGGACAGCCAGCAAATCAAGCGCATGCTCGCCATGCAAGTTGGCATTGACGAGGGCGCGCAGAAAATGGCGTTGCTCGGCGCGTTGACGCTTTACCTCGATTTCATCAACCTCTTCCTCTATCTGCTCAGGATATTCGGGAGAAACGACAACTAAAAAGCCAGGACACAGGAGCCATGTTTTTTGGGGTGTAACAACCCAAAAGCATGCCCCTCGGCTTAACAGTGAAAAGTCGTTGACTTTTCACTAGAATCCAATCGCCTTACCAGTGCAAAGCCAACGGCTTTACGCTGGTAAGGCGTTTGCGTATAATATGGCGGCTCATCAAAGTGCGAAACCAGGCATATTCGGTTTCTCGCTACCTTGATTGCATATATATCGCAATAATATGTCTTATGCATTTTTATTTCATAAGAAAATACAAAATAAGTGCATATCCTTTTGTTGTATTCAATATTTAGTAGTAATTTTGCAGCAAATAAAGGATAAATATACAGATGAAAGTAAAAGGTCAACGTTTAGACACCATAAAGATGCTTCTTTCGAGCAACGAGATTGGTAGCCAAGACGAGTTGCTTAAAGAACTCAAGAAGGAGGGGTTCGTCGTGACACAGGCAACGCTCAGTCGCGACTTGAAGCAGCTCAAGGTGGCCAAGGCGGCAAGCATGAACGGCCATTATGTCTATGTTTTACCCAATGAGACCATGTACAAGCGTGTGCATACACCGCTTAGGGCAACCGAGATGATGGCCGTGCCAGGTTTCCAAAGCATCAATTTCTCAGGCAACTTGGGAGTAATCCGCACGCGACCCGGATATGCCAGTAGCATAGCTTACAACATTGACAACAGCGACATCCCCGAGGTTTTGGGAACGATAGCTGGCGACGATACCATTTTCATCGTCATACGCGACGGCACCGACCACAACGCCATTATCGATGCCATGCGCGAGAACATGATACTCTGAACCAAAAGGTATAAACATTAAGAAAAAGAGAGAAAGAAGAAAAACAACAAATGAAAGACGTAAAAGTGTTGGTTGCCGACGAGAGCCACATTAAATATGTTGACACCATTCTTAAGACAATTGCCGATGCCGCTAAGGTGCGCGGCACAGGCATAGCAAAGCGCTCGCCCGACTACGTGGCCACAAAGATGCGCGAGGCGAAGGCGGTCATCGCCCTCGATGGCGAAAACTTCGCCGGTTTCAGTTATATAGAGACGTGGGGAAACAAGCATTATGTCACGACTTCCGGACTCATAGTCCATCCCGACTATCGCGGCTTGGGGCTTGCCAAGAAAATAAAAAACGTCACCTTCACCCTGGCGCGTATACGCTGGCCTCATGCCAAAATCTTCTCGTTGACGAGCGGCTCTGCCGTGATGAAGATGAACACTCAGCTCGGCTATCTGCCCGTGACATTCAAGGATCTCACCGACGACCAGTCGTTTTGGCGTGGATGTGAGGGCTGCATCAATTCCGACATCCTCCACCGCACCAACCGCCAGTATTGCATATGCACCGCCATGCTCTTTGATCCTGCCGAGCATCTGCCAGTGCGCCTCCCCCAGGAAGTGATAGAGAGGGTAAAGCAGATAGACGGGGTGAAATGACGAAAGTCGCGGCGCAAAGAAACGTATAAACATAGATAAGTAAAAAGAATAAATATAAAAGATTATGGCAAACAAAAAAGTAGTAGTCGCATTCAGCGGCGGTCTCGATACATCATACACGGTAATGAAGTTGACCCAGGACGGCTGGGATGTTTATGCGGCTTGTGCCAACACGGGCGGCTTCTCCGAGGAGCAGTTGAAAACCAACGAGGAGAACGCGTATAAGTTGGGTGCGAAGGCTTATGTCACCCTCGACGTGACACAAGAGTACTATGAGAAGTCGTTGAAGTATATGATTTTCGGCAACGTGCTCCGCAACAACTGCTATCCCATTTCCGTTTCCTCAGAGCGTATCTTCCAGGCCATCGCCATCGCACGCTACGCCAAGGAGATCGGTGCTGACGCCATCGCCCACGGAAGTACGGGTGCCGGCAACGACCAGATCCGTTTCGACATGACCTTCCTCGTGATGGCACCGGGCGTGGAGATCATCACGCTGACCCGCGACAAGGCGCTCTCCCGCAAGGAGGAGGTAGACTACCTCAACGAGCATGGTTTCTATGCCGACTTCACCAAGCTGAAGTATTCCTATAACGTAGGTATCTGGGGCACCAGCATCTGCGGTGGCGAGATCCTCGCCCCCACACAGGGTCTGCCCGAGGAGGCATACCTGAAGCACGTCACTGCCAAGGAGGAAGAGACCGACCTGAAGATTACCTTCGAGAAGGGTGAGATCGTGGCTGTCAACGGCGAGAAGTTCGACGACAAGATTGCCGCCATCCAGAAGATCGAGGAGATTGGCGCTTCCTATGCCATCGGCCGTGACTGCAACGTGGGCGACACCATCATCGGCATCAAGGGCCGCGTAGGTTTCGAGGCTGCCGCTCCCAAGCTCATCATCGAGGCTCACCGCCTGTTGGAGAAGAGCACACTGAGCAAGTGGCAGCAGTACTGGAAGGACCAGGTAGGCAACTGGTACGGAATGTTCCTGCACGAGAGTCAGTACCTGGAGCCCGTGATGCCAGACATCGAGGCAATGCTCGCTTCTTCTCAGCGCCACGTCAACGGTACCGCCATCCTCAAGCTCCGTCCTTACAGCTTCCAGACTGTCGGCATCGACTCAGCAGACGACCTTACCAAGTCAAAGCTCGGCGAGTATGGCGAGATGCAGCACGGTTGGACTGCCGAGGATGCCAAGGGCTTCATCAAGGTTTCGTCAACACCTTTACGTGTCTACTACGGAATGCACCCCGACGAGCAGCGTTAAAGTGAAGAACGAAGAGTGAAGAGTGAAGAATTCTAATGCTCTTTCGGGATGGGGACAAGAATTATAAATGAATATAATCGAGAGGGCTCTCCGTTACACACAAAGAGCTATCTCTTTGCGGTAAGGATTGTAAATATGGTGAAACATATCATGTCTTGCCATAAGGAGTTTTCCATCACGAATCAAATTCTTCGCTCTGGCACAGCCATAGGTGCTTTGGTTAGGGAAGCAGAGTTTGCCCAAAGTCCACAAGACTTTGCCAACAAACTCTCTATCGCCCTCAAAGAAGGCAACGAGACTTATTATTGGCTGATGCTCCTTCATGACACAGACTACATTGAGCAAAATGCTTTCGAGAGTATGCTCAATGACTGTAATGAACTGATAGCACTCCTCGTCTCATCCATTAAGACAGTAAAACAAAGATATAACAGATAAACCGAAGTACAAGAGAATTCTTCACTCTTCGTTCTTCACTCTTCACTTAACTTATGGTTAAAGTAGGAATATTAGGAGCGGCTGGTTATACGGGAGGCGAGTTGATTCGCCTCCTCATCAACCACCCCGAGGCAGAGATTGTCTTTG
>CAVKWN010000048.1:22638-24984 GCA_963660075.1 Lachnospiraceae bacterium | reverse complement strand
GCCACGTTGAGCATAATGCCCGTTGTGGCAGTGGCAGCCACGAGCGACGTGCGTCCCTTGACGAGATGTATGAAAAGACGCGTGATACCGCCCACCATACCGGCTGCAGACATTGTCCCGCCGAAGCACATGGCACAGATTATGAGCCAGATGGTGTCCATCATGCCAGCCATGCCACGCGTAGCTACAAGCGAGGTGAGCATATCACTATTGGTAGACAGTGAAGTGCTTGAGCAAAGACACTGCATGATGGCGCGGAACGGCGAGGCATCAATCTCTGCCAACACCCCATCCTGCCATATCAAGGCAGCCACGGCTGCCATGAGCGTAGAGAGGAATAGGGTTATGATGGGTGCCACGCGGCGAGCGATGAGCAAGCCAGTGAGCGCGGGCACGACAAGCAGCCAAGGGGTAACATTGAAACGTTGGCGTATGGCCTCAGCGAAGACCTCTATGTCGCTGGCATCGTTGGTGGGCGTTAGAAGTCCTGCCACGGCGAAGATAATTAGAGTCACGGTCAGCGTTGGTACCGTGGTAAGGAGCATATAGCGAATATGGTCGAAAAGTGGTACGCCGAGACTGCCCGATGCCAACGTTGTGGTGTCAGAAAGAGGCGACACCTTATCGCCGAAGTAGGCACCGCTGATTATGGCACCTGCAACCCAGCCCTCGTTGAAACCCTGCGCTCGCCCTATGCCCATTAGGGCAATGCCAATGGTGGCTATGGTGGTCCATGATGAGCCAGTCATCACGCCCACAAGGGCACAAATGGCACACGTGGAAGCCAGGAACACATCGGGATGTATGACCTGCACACCATAATAGATGAGGGCTGGCACTACACCGCTTATCATCCACATACCGCCGAGCGCACCAATGAGCAGCAAGATGATGAGCGCACTCGATACGCTCGACACATTTTTCGTGATAGCCTTCTCGAAGCTCTGCCATGGCACGTTAAGATAGCCCATGCCCACAAGCACGCACAGGGCAGCCACGGTAAGCAGCGTGATCTGCGAAGGTCCTCCAAGAGCATCACTGCCGAATGCGCGGATTGTGGCGGTAAGCATCGCCACAAGTACGGCGACGGGAAGGAGCGAGAGCAATGCTGAGGGTCTCTTTTTCAGCGGCTCGCCTTTCTTATTTCGGGTTTTAAACATATTCGTTTGTTATGTATTTTGCGGAACTTTTCTTTCAGCGTGCAAAAATACAAAAAAACGACCTAAAACAACATATTTTCATGCTATTTCAAGTTTATGGTGATTAGAACTCGAACATCAGAGCTTTTTATCCACGTTCTCTTGCAACACCAGGACTCACTCCAAACTCATCCTTGAAGCACTTATTGAAATAGGACGGAGCGGTAAAACCAACTTCGTAAGCAATCTCAGAAATCGACAAGTCGGTTTTCTCTATCATCAAGCGAGCTTTCTCAAGGCGTGCCTTTCTCAATATCTCGACAGGTGTCTGTCCTGTCAACGCCTTCACCTTGCGGTAGAGCTGCACACGCGAGAGTCCTATCTCGGTGCCGAGACGTTCCACCGAAAATTCGGAGTCTGCCATGTTGCGCTGTATGATGTCGCGCAGACGGTTTACAAACGATTGGTCTTGCGTTCCGAGAGTCATCTCCTCTGCCTCCTCCTTTTGGCTGTTGCCCGAGAATATTGAGCGTAGCATGGCACGTGAGCGCAGCAGGTTGTCGATACGGGCGAGCAGCACAGAGCCGGAGAAAGGCTTTGTTATATAGGAGTCTGCGCCACAGTCGTAGCCCTCAGTGCGTTGTTCGGTAAGCGAGCGTGCCGTGAGCAGTATCACGGGAATATGGCTTGTTGCGGTGTCTTGCTTCAGGCGGCGCGTAAACTCAAGTCCGTCCATCACGGGCATCATCACGTCGCACACCACAATCTTTGGCACCTCACGCCGCGCACGCTCCAGCCCCTGTTGTCCGTCGGCAGCCTCCGAAACGTTGTACTTGCTGTTCAAGATAGACCGCAGATAGGCGCGCATGCCGTTGTTGTCATCGATAATAAGCACGAGGGGCCGCTCCGCGTCGAAGTCCTCTGCGTTGGTAATGCGCTCTATCGACTCCTCTGCCTTGATGTCGGTAGGTGTGTATGAGTCGTCAACGAGTCCGTGCCCTGTCTGTGGCGACGGAGCAATGTCTTTCGACGGGTCATATCCGGGTTGCGTGTCGGGCAGGCAAACGATGAATGACGTGCCCTTGCCCGTTTCACTCTCGGCGTGCACCTCGCCATGATGCAAGTCCACGTATGCCTTGACAAGCGACAGGCCAATGCCCGTGCCGCCTATGGAGCCTTTTGCCTGATAGAAACGTTCGAAGAGCCG
>CAVKWN010000048.1:0-22221 GCA_963660075.1 Lachnospiraceae bacterium | reverse complement strand
GTCTTCGAGCAACTGCTCGGCAGGTCCGGCTATGAGCGTTAGCGGCGTGCGCAGCTCGTGGCTCACATTGGTGAAGAATCGCAATTGCGTCTGCGTCATGCTCTCCATCTGCTCGGTCATGGTCTGTTGCTTGCGCATGGAGTCCTTGAGTTGGCGGTTGATGCGAGCCTTGGTGACGTATGCGCGCACGGCATAGGCACACGCCACGACAAGGAGCACCACGAAGACGAGAAGCACAAGCAGATACTCGCGTTGTGTGTTGAAGTCGGCTGAAGCCTTGTCAACTCGCGAGCGCAAGGTGGACAAGTGATCCTGCTGGCGCACGGTCTCATCGTTCTGCATGAGCAGCACGCTGGCGTTGTCCTTGGTGACGAGAGCCGATGAGAGACGGTTCTCACGCTTATACTTTTTGCCTGTGAGGATGTTCATGGCTAGGCGCATCACCTCATCGCCACGTGTGGGATATATATAGGATGCAAAAAGTGTGCCATCCGCCACGAGTTGCATGCCTCCTCCGTTCTGTGGCATGGCGTCGATGCCACAAAACTTGATGCGCCTGATATCTATACCGTGCTTTGCGGCAGCCCTGCGTGCGCCCATCGCCATACGGTCGTTGTGGGCAAAGAGGCAGTCGAAAGCCGGATGAGGTTGCGACAAGATTGAGTCCATGGTGCGATAGGCTCCTTGCTCGGTCCAGTCGGCATGTGTTTGGCTTACGACGCTTATCCCATGGCTATGCGCCATTATGCTGTCGAACCCTTGGTGGCGCTCTATGGCTGGCGACGACGATGATAGCCCACACATCTCCATGACGCGACTGCCCATTGGCAAAGCGCTCGCAAGGTACTTACCCATTGACCTTCCTATCTCACGGTTGTCGGCACCGATATAGGCGGTATACTTGTTGGAGCGTGTGCGGCGGTCGAAGATAATCACAGGTATGCCCTTTTCATAGGCACGGTCGATGGCTGGCGATATCGTCACCTGTCCCGGGGCCACTATGAGCAGGTCGACACCTTCGTTAACAAACCGGTCTATCTGCTCGGTCTGCAGTCGCACGTCGTCGTAGGCAGACTTAATGCGCAAGTCCACATTATCATAATACAACGCCGCGATTCGCAGTTCCTCGTTGAGCTTCTCACGCCACGTGTCCTCCGAGCATTGCGACACGGCAATGACATAGCGCTTTTTCTCGCCGCTTCCGCACGCCACAAACATGACGGACAGAAACAAGAATGCTAACTTGAATAAAATATGGAGAAAACTATTCATCGAATTGCCTATTGTTCAGAGGTGTTTTAGTCTAATTGCAAAGTTAACATATTAATTCAAATTCTCATCAAAGGCCAAGCAAATAATTTCAGTAAAATGGAAAAGAAATAAGACTGCCCGCGAATCACTTCCATAAAGCCCTACAAGAAACTATTACGATAAAATCATTATATGTGTATTTAGCTGTAAAGTCTTTCGGAATCTTCGCATATCACTTAATGTATTGATATGCGCATACCACAAAACTGGTATATTAGCCAACAATGGAGTTAATAGAGCTTAAATATGAAACATTTTGTTACTACGTTATTAACTTTGCAACAGTTATCAAAAGGTTTTGCAACAATTCGCATCCTTTGTGAAAAGGTTCAGGCCATCAGGATACATCAAAGAGAGAGAATAAATTGTATATTTAATCATTTAAAAGAAAAAGCATGAACAGATTTTATGCTGTCCTCACTGCAACGCTTATCGCCGGCAGCGCTTGTGCGCAGAAGACGAAAATCAGCGGAACAGTAGTGGACGCCAACGGCGAATCTGTGCCAGGAGTGACCGTGAAGGTTCAGGGACAGAAACTTGCCACAGTGACTTCCATCGACGGTTCTTTTACGATAGAAGCTGACAAGAATGCCACACTTCAGTTTACATCTGTAGGCTACGCGCCTGTAACCGTTGCCGTGAAGGGCAAAACCAAGATTGTTGTTAATCTGACAGAAGATTCCAGCGAACTCAACGAGGTGGTGATCAGCGTGCCTTACGGCACACGCAAGAAATCTACCTTCACAGGATCCGCAGGCGTGGTAGGCGGTGAACAGATCGCCGCATCGCAGGTGGCCAGCGTGTCGAAGGCGCTGCAGGGCACCGTTGCCGGTCTTCAGTCGTTTGCCACCAGCGGACAACCCGGTGAGGATGCCAGCGTGTATATCCGCGGTGTAGGATCGGTAAATGCCTCCTCTACCCCACTCTACGTAGTCGACGGTGTGCCCTACGACGGCAAACTGGCCAACATCAGCAGTCAGGACATCGCCTCGGTGACCGTGCTGAAAGATGCTGCCGCAGCATCACTCTACGGTTCGCGTGCCGCCAACGGTGTCGTGATGATCACCACCAAGCAGGGCTCCACAGGCTCGGCTCCTACCATTGAGCTTACTGCCAAATACGGTTTCTCAAGCCGCGCCGTGAGCGACTACGAACAGCTCACCACCGACCAGTATTTCGAACTGCAGTGGGAAGCTCTGCGCAACAAATACGTGAAAGACGGTATGTCGGCAGCCGACGCAGCCGCACAGGCATCATCAAACGTGGTTGGCACACTGGGCATCAACCCCTACGGTTCGGCGTATGCGCAGCCCGTTGGCACCGACGGCAAGATAGTGTCGGGAGCCAAAGCCCTTTGGGACGACAGCTGGGAGGACGCGCTCTCGCAGAATGCCCACTACACCGACCTCAGCGCCCGCGTGTCGGGCGGCAGCAAAAACTCAAAATACTATCTCTCGCTGGGCTATCTCGACGACCAGGGAGCATATATCTGTTCCGGATTCAAGCGCTACAACGTGCGTGCCAATGTCACTTCAGACCTGAAGAGTTGGCTGCAGATAGGCCTGAACCTCTCGGCTGCCCACTCCTCGCAGAGCTACCCGAAGCAGAACGACACGATGACCAGCAACGTGGTGCTCTTCGCCCGCAACCTGCCTTCGTTCTACCCTGTGTACATTCGCAATACCGACACCGGCGAGTATAAGCTCGACGAGAACGGCAACCGACAGTATGACTACGGCGACTATCGCACCAGCTCTTATGCCGGCATGAACCTCGCCCAGTCGATGCTCTACGACAAGCACGACCGCAACCGCGACGCTGCTACCGTGCAGGGATTCATCCAGGTAAAGCCCATCGAGGACCTCACCTATAAGATGACCGTCAACCTCGACTACAACAGTCTCTTCCAGCACGACTATACCAACCCCACCTACGGCAAGCGCCCCATCGGCTCTTCGTCGAAGGGCAACACACGCACCACAGGTTTCACCATCAACAACGTGCTCAACTGGAGTCACGTGTTCAACAAAAGCCACGACGTGCACGTGATGGCCGGACAGGAATACTACGAATACAACACAAGCAACTTCTCGGGAGAACGCAGCAACGTTATTGCCGACGGTTTCTATGAGCCCGACGTGGCATCCACACTTGTCAGCTTCGGCGGCAACAGCGACCAGTATAAGCTGCTCAGCTTCTTCGGCAGCGCCGAATACAACTACAAGCGCACCTACTTCGTGTCGGCATCGCTCCGTTCCGACGGTTCTTCGCGTTTCGCACCAAGCAACCGCTGGGGTACCTTCTGGTCGTTCGGCGCATCATGGCGCATCATCAGCGAGAAATGGATGGAAGGCGCTTCGTCTTGGCTCGACAACCTTACTCTCCGCGCCAGCTATGGCGCACAGGGCAACGACAACGTGGGCTACTATGCTTACCAGGCCCTCTACTCCATCGGATCGTTCATGGGACAGAACGCCCTCCACAACTCACGTCTCGCCACGCCCGAACTGAAGTGGGAAACCAACCTCAACGCCAACGTGGGACTCGACTTCAGCCTCTTCGGCGACCGCATCAGCGGTACCATCGAATATTTCCAGCGTGCCTCGAAAGACCTGCTCTTCAGCCGTGACCTCGTGCCATCGTCTGGTTTCTCCAGCACCGATGCCAACGTGGGCAAGCTGAAAAACTACGGATGGGAGTTCACCCTCAACGGCACACCTATCCGCACAAAGGACTGGACATGGAAGCTCTCTGTAAATGCCACCACCTATAAGAACAAGATCGTGAAACTGCCTTCAGAAGTGATGTGGAGCGGCACGAAGAAATGGGTGGAAGGCGGTTCGCTCTACGACTACTGGCTCTACGAATGGGCAGGCGTGAACCCCGAAAACGGCAACCCGCAGTGGTACTACTACGACGAGAACGGCAACAAGCAGAAGACAGAAGACTACAACAGCCTCACGTCGAGCGACAAAGTGAAATGCGGCAACTCCCTGCCCACCGTGTCGGGCGGTTTCTCAACCGACCTTTCATGGAAGGGCATCACGCTCTCCGCACAGTTCTCCTACGCTCTCGGAGGCAAGCTCTACAACAACGACTACGTGGGCATGATAGGAGTGGCTGGCGGCAACGGCAGCACACTCAGCAAAGACATGATGAACCGCTGGACCTCTGAGAACACCAATACCGACATTCCTAAGCTCGTGGCCGACCAGTCGAGCTATTTCACATCGTCGTCGTCGCGCTGGCTCGTGAGCCGCAGCTATCTGCGCCTGAAGACTCTCTCGCTGAGCTATGCGCTGCCACGCGAAATCATCAAGCACGCCCTGATGAGAGACGCAAGCGTGTTCATACAGGCTGAGAACCTCCTCACCTTCCACAAGCAGCAGGGTCTCGACCCCGAACAGCCTCTCAACGGCACCGTGTCATACCGCTACCCAGCCATGAAGACCATCTCGTTCGGTGTGAATGTGAAATTCTAAACTGGAAAGAAACAGCAGACAAGAAACTGCCAAACAGTAAAAGACTTCCACGGTGGTACGGAACCACCGCAAAACAAGGATAAATATCATGAATATAAATATAAAGTATATGGGCTTCGCGGCGCTGATGACGGCATCACTCTCCGCCTGCGACCTCGACACCACGCCCACCACGTCGCTCGACTCCGACAACGCGTTCAAGTCGACCACCTATGCCGAAGACGTGCTCCGCGGCACTTGGCAAAATGTCTTGGACGACGGCATCACCTATGCCTCCTACGGACTCAACTCCATCCTGCTGCAAGACGACTTCATGGGCTCCGACTGCGTGAAGGCCAACAGCTACGGCTATAAGGACAGCTACAACGTCAGCGCCGGCTACAGCCGCGGACAGAACACCCGTCTGCTCTGGAGCATAGCCTACGATGCCATCAACAACAGCAACAACATCATCGCTTATATCGACAATGCCGACGGAACCAGCAGCGAGCGCAACCGCATCAAGGGACAGGCTTATGCCACACGCGGCTACATGTACATGATGCTGGCCTCGCACTACTCGTTTGCCATCGACAAAGACCCGAACGCGGTGTGCGCGCCTATCTACACCGAACCTGCCACACTCAGCACAGCCCTCACCGGCAATCCGGCTTCGAGCGTGTCGGAGGTGTATGCACAGGCTCTGAGCGACCTGAAGCAGGCCGCGGAACTCATTCCCGAGAGCTACGCCCACAGCTCCAACTCGTCGGAGATCTATATGATCGACTATGCCACGACCATGGGTCTGCTGGCCCGCACGAGCCTCTATGCCCGCGAATGGCAGGATGCCTACAACTATGCCTGCAAGGCTCTTGAGAAGAAGGGCAGCCTGATGACAGAGTCGTCTTATGCCTCCAACTTCAATCTCGTGAGCAACGAGGAATGCATGTGGGGCTATTCCGCCACACTCGACGACAACGGTTGCGCCTATGTGGGCTACTTCAAGGACAACTCTCTCGACGGATACGGCAGCCTCTGCGTAGACCCGCATTTCGCCATGCTCTTCAGCGCCGACGACTGGCGCGGCGACTACTTCAAGCAGTGGGGATTCACCGCACAGGGCGGCACACGCGTGTATCTGCTCAACGACAAGTTCAAGATGAGAAGCGTCGACGACCAGCTCATGGACTTCACGCTGATGCGCTCCGCCGAGATGTATCTCATCAAGGCTGAAGCCGCCTGCCGACTGGGCAAGGAGTCAGAGGCACGCAACGTGCTCCACACTCTGCAACAGTCGCGCATGAAAGCCGGCAAGACGGCTCCTGCCATCACCGCCACTGGCGACGACCTGCTGCAGGCTATATGGACCGAGCGCCGCAAGGAGCTCTGGGGCGAGGGATTCGCTCTCACCGACATCATCCGCAACCAGCAGAGCATCGTGCGCAAGTCGTATGACCTTGGCTCGAAAGTCTACAACACGGCCTTAGGCGACAGCGTTGCCGTGGACAGCGTTACCGTGTATGCACAAAACGACCACAGCAAGACACCACAGAAGGCCGTGCCTCTGGGACACTACACCACCACGCTGCCCGACAACTCTCCGTTCACTGCCAATAGTATCTACTATCTCTACCGCATACTCGAGACCGAGGAGCTGCAGAACGCAAACCTCTACAGCAAGTATCCGAAGCTGAGCCAGTACAGATAACCCGACGGGCATTCTTCTGCCCATACATGGCAAACTCCCATTCCGCCGTCCGCCATAGCGCGGGCCCCGGGATGGGAGTTTTCCGTTTTCTCAAATTCAACGTTTATGAGGCTGGTCCCGTGCATTCACTCCACGGCATAATAAATGGGCTGCCCGTGAATCACTTCACAGACAGCCCGACAAGAGATGATTACAATAAAATAGGTATGAAAAGTTGTGTAATCACTGATAATAATCCTATCATTCCTGCCCTCCACCAAGAGCCTGATACAGATTGATTATGTTTTGAGTCTTTGCCAATTGGTTAGCCGATTGAGAGAGTTGTGCGGAAAGCAACGACTGGCGGGCCGTCAACACTTCGAGATAGGTGTTCGTTCCGTGTTCCATCAAGAGTGTCGTGCTCTTCAGCGCCTTCTCCAATGACTTTATCTGCGAGGCAAGCGTTTCCTCTTTCTTCACCGATGTCTGGTACGCCGTCAGCGCGTCGTTCACTTCCTTGCCCGCGTTGAGCAAGGTCTGTGTGAAGGCGAGCTTTGCCTCCTCCTGCTGCGCCTTGGCTATTCGGAGCTGCGCCTCGTTCTGTCCGCGAGTAAACACGGGAGCCACGAGCGACGCCACGGCAGATGCCAGGAGTCTGCCAGGGTTGACGAGAGCTATGCCCGACGAGTTGGTCCAGCCAACGCTTCCGCTAAGGGTGAGCGATGGATAGAAGGCGGAGCGTGCGATGTTCACACCATAGAAGGCAGCCTCTATCGTGCGTTGTGCCTGACGCACATCGGGACGCGAGGAAAGCAGTTGCAATGGAACGCCCACCGAGAACTTGTCGCATTGAAGGTTCAGTTCCGTGCTACGCTCATAGTGGCGTGGAGTCTCACCAAGAATCACTGCCATGCTGTTCTCCGTCTGCGCGATCTGGCTCTGCAAGTCGAGCACTCCGGTGTGTACGCTCTGCAGCGTAGCCTCCATCTGCGACACGCCAGCCTCATCATATCTTCCTGCCTTCATCAGGGCGCGTGCCGTGGTCAAAGTCTCCCGCCAGGCTTCCTCGGTCTTCACAGATAGAGAAAGCTGCTGGTCAAGAGAGATCAACGTGTAATAAATGCAGGAAATATTAGATATTAATTGAGTATGTACTGCCTGTCTGTAGTCGTTGCTCTTGGCATAGAGAGCCTTTGCCTGTTCCTTGGCGTTGCGCATACGGCCGAATATGTCTATCTCCCAACTCATGTTGAGCGGTATGGAATAGGTCTGCGCGGCCTGTTGGTTGTTGAAACTGCTCACTGCCGCCTGAGGCGAGATGGCGAAGCTGGGCAGGAAGGCGAGCTTGGCAGCCTTCAATGTGGCTGCCGCCTCCTCCATCCTCTGCAATGCCTGCTGGTAGTCGGTGTTCTGGTTCAAGCCCCGCTCGATGTATTGCTGGAGCAGGGGATCCTTGAACAGGTCGTGCCAGTCGATGAATCCAAGGGAGGTGGTGTCGTTTTGTATCGAATCGCCTTGATACTCCGTGATGGCCTTCTCAAGCACGGAGTCTCCGTATAGCTTGTCCGGGACTTTCGTCTCAGGCTGATATTTCGTGTATAAGCCGCAGCTGTTCAGCGAGGCGAGCAACAGGGCTGAAAACATTATTTTCTTCATTCTTGTTGTCTTTATGATTTCAATCAAGTGAATTCTTCGTTCTTCACTCTTCGTTCTTCACTCTTCGTTCTTCACTTAGACTTTCTCTTTTCCTCAATGCTCTTGATGAGTTCTTGTTGCAACTGCAAGTCGGCCTCTTCATCGTAAGGCTTCCTCACTTTTTCCTGCAACCACTCGAAGACCACATAGAACACAGGCACCACGAACACCAGGGAGAGCGAGCCTACCAGCAGACCACCGACTACACCTGTTCCCAAAGAACTGTTACCGTTGGCACCGGCGCCGGTGGAGAACATGAGTGGCAACATACCGAATACCATACAGAGCACTGTCATCAAGATAGGACGCAAACGGTCTTGTGCGGCGGAGAATGCAGAAGAGATGATTCCCATGCCGGCACGGCGGCGTTCCACGGCATACTCGGTAATCAGGATGGCTGTCTTCGCCAGCAAGCCGATGAGCATGATGATACCCGTCTGCAGGTAGATGTTGTTCTCCAGTCCGAAGAGCTTGGCGAAGAGGAAACTGCCCATCAGTCCGAACGGCACACTCAGGATGACGGCGAACGGGATGAGGAAACTCTCGTAGAGGCAAGCCATGATGATGTAGATGAGCACCACGCAGATGCCGTAGATGAAAAGCGTCTTGCCACCGCTGCTGTTGCCCTCCTCACGAGCCATACCGCCAAACTCATAGCCGTAGCCCGAAGGCAGGGTCTGCTCTTTTACCTCGGCAATGGCCTGCTGTGCCTCACCCGTGGAAAAACCCTCGGCAACGTTCACGTTCACCTGGATTGAACTGTAGAGGTTGAAGCGGTTGGACACCTGTGCCCCCACGCCATCCTTCAGGGTGACAAACTCGCTGAGCGGAGCCATCTCCGAACCGTTGCGCACGAACATGTTGTCGAGCGAGTGCTTGTCGAGGCGATACTGTGGCGACGACTCGATCATCACGCGGTACACCTTTCCAAACTCGTTGTAGTTGCTCACGTAGGAACCGCCGCAGTAGCTGCCCAGGGCATCGAGGATGGTTGAGGGCGAGATGCCGGCACGCTTACACTTGGCAGCATCCACATCTACCGAAATCTGCGGGAAGTTCATGCCGTATGACGTGTATGCCACGGCTATCTCGGGACGCTTGTTGAGTTCGCCCAGGAACTTCATCACGTATCCGTAGAACACCTTCTTGTCGCCGCCCGTCTTGTCCTGCATGTTCATCTCGATGGAGTTACCCATACCGTAGCCGGGAATCATGGCAGGCTGGAACACGAACACTTGTGCCTCCTTCAGTTTGGCAAACTCGCCATTGAGTCTTGCCATCACGTTGTCTATGGAGTGTTCCTTGCCCTTGCGCTCCTCCCAACTCTTGAGTCGCACCACGATGGTGCCATAGGAAGTGCCTTGGCCTGAGAGCAGACCGTAACCGGCAACGGTACTGAAGTGCTGCACCTCTTCCTGCTTGGCGAGGATGTCGCCGATCTTGTCCATGGTCTTGTTGGTCTCGGTCAGCGTGTTACCCGGCGAGGTACTTACGTTGATCATCATCACGCCTTGGTCTTCCTGGGGCACGAAACCAGTCTTCGTGGTAGTCATGAGGAACACGAGCAGAGCCACGGCGGCAACCAGTCCTGTCCAAGCCAA
Organism: Lachnospiraceae bacterium; assembly: GCA_963660075.1. Taxonomy (GTDB): domain Bacteria; phylum Bacteroidota; class Bacteroidia; order Bacteroidales; family Bacteroidaceae; genus Prevotella. Next base: position 12,466 of record CAVKWN010000048.1, on the reverse strand, counting down.
CCAACGGTGGTGGAAGAAGAACATCACGCCTCGCTTGTACTTGCCCATCAAAGCACCGAAAGCAACATTGTAGACCGCACGGATTCGGGCGTTGAAGCCTTTCTTGCGGCCGTCGAGAGGATTGCCGTTGGCATCGGTCAAGAGATTTCCCTTGGCATCGGTAGCTCCCTCGGTGGGCTTCATCATCATGGCACAGAGCGCGGGACAAAGCGTAAGGGCGGAAATCATGGAGAGACCCACGGATGTGGCCATCGTGATACCAAACTGGGTGTAGAAGATGCCTGAGGTCCCGCCCGTGAACGACACGGGGATGAACACTGCCATGAAGACCATCGTGCATGAAACCACAGCCATACTCACGTCGTGGAGAGCGTCGCGTGTGGCAAGATAAGGCGACTTGTAGCCAGCGTCAAACTTAGCCTGCACAGCCTCTACCACCACGATGGCATCGTCTACCACCGTTCCGATGGCAAGCACGAGGGCGAAGAGGGTCAGGATGTTGATAGAGAATCCAGCCACGGTGAGACAGGCGAACGTTCCGACAAGCGAAACAATGATGGAAATGGACGGGATGAGCGTGCTTTTGAAGTCCTGCAAGAAGAAGTACACCACCAGGATCACGAGGATGATGGCAATGACCAAGGTCTCTACCACCTCATGGATTGAGGCGAAGAGGAAGTTGTTGGAACTGTGCATCTCCACGAACTCGCAGCCTTTAGGCAAGACCTTCGACATCTCGTCGAGCTTGGCGGATATATTCTTGTTCACCTCCGTGGCATTGGCTCCTGCCACCTGGAAGGTCATGAAGGTCACGCCTGGCTTCTTGTCAACCTCGCCGTGGAAACTGTAGGAGAGTCGGCCAAGCTCCACCTCTGCCACGTCCTTCAGGCGCAGCACGGTGCCATCGTCGTTGCTGCGGATGGCCATGTTCTTAAACTCCTCCACGCTCTTCAGACGACCATGATATTTCATGGTATATTGGAAGGTGTTGGGCGAAGCCTCGCCGAGGGCACCCGTAGGAGCCTCGATGTTCTGCTCACCCAAGACCTGGGTCACGTCGGAAGGCTGCAGGTGATACTGCGCCATGAGATCGGGCTTGAGCCAGATACGCATGCTGTAAGTATCGCCAAGCTCCAGCACCTCGCCCACGCCGTTGATACGCTTAATCTCCGGCACCACGTTGATGTCGAGGTAGTTGGCGAGGAAGGTCTCGTCATACTTGCCGTCGTTGCTCACGAGAGCGCCAATCTGCAAGAAACTGTTCTGCTGCTTCTGCGTGGTCACACCGATTTTAGTCACCTCGGAAGGCAGCAAGCCTTGCGCCTTAGACACACGGTTCTGTACATTGACGGTCGCCATGTCGGGGTCGGTGCCCTGCTTGAAATAGACGTTGATTTGCGCCGTACCGGAGTTGGTGGCGGTTGAGGTGATATATAGCATGTTCTCCACGCCGTTGATGCTTTCCTCCAACGGCATGATGACGGATTTCATCACGGCGTCGGCATCAGCACCCGTATAGGTGGCCTCCACACGGACGGTAGGAGGCGCGATATCGGGATATTGCTCCACTGGCAGGTTGAACAGCGAGATCAAGCCCACCATCACGATCAGCACGGCGACGCATATAGCCATCACTGGGCGTTTGATAAATATATTGCCTTTCATCTTTTATGTTTCAATGTTGAGAGTTGAGCTTAGCATTAGGATTCTTCACTCTTCGTTCTTCACTCTTCGTTCTTCACTCTTCACTCTTCACTCTTCACTCTTCATTCTTCACTCTTCACTTAACAGCTTCTCCTTCTTTCACCATTCCGGCTCCCTCGCTCACGATCACGTCGCCGGGCTTCAAGCCGTCGGTCACGATGAAGTTGCGGCCGTCGTCGATGTTCTCCACTTGAATGATCTGGGAGACGGCCTTGCCGCCCTGCACCTTATACACGATGCGCTTGTCTTGCTGCTGAACGGTTGCCGACTGCGGTATGACGATGCAGTTCTTCCTCGTGGTCGGGATTATGACATTGCCCGAGCCGCCGCTGTTGAGCAATCGCTCCGGGTTGACGAACTCCGCGCGCAAGGTCACGGCACCCGTCTCGGTGTCTATCACGCCGCTGATGCTCTCTACCCTACCCTTGTGGGCATACATCGTTTGGTCGCCAAGCTGCAGGCTTATCTCCGGCATGTTCTTGATGGCGGCATCCTTGGAGCCATATTGGCGCACGAAGCTGAGGAGCTGCTTCTCGGTCATGGAGAAATAGACATACATCTGCGAGTTGTCCGACACGGTAGTCAAAGGCTTAGGCATCGAGGCACTGACCAGCGTACCCACACGGTATGGCAACACACCCGCCACGCCATTGGCAGGACTGCGCACCTCGGTATAAGAGAGATTGTTGCGGGCGTTGGTCACTTGTGCCTGAGCCTGAGCCAACTGGGCCTTTGCCGTGAGATAGGCGTTCTCGGAAGTCTGGAGCGTGTAGGCCGAGACCACCTTCTGGGCAAAGAGTTCCTTATTACTGTTATAGGTCAGGAGAGCCGAGGCGAGCTGCGCCTGTGCCGCCTTCTCCGTGGCAAGCGCCGTGGCGAGAGCCGCGCGGTAAGGCACCTGGTCGATCACGAAGAGCAGCTGCCCCTTCACCACCTTGTCGCCTTCTTTCACCAAGAGTCGCTCTATCTTGCCCGACACCTGCGGATAGATGTCGATGTCTTGCTTACCCTTGATGGAGGCTGAATAACTGGTGGAAAGGTCCTTGTCCGACCGGCTGATGGTCATAGTCTTGTAGCTCGACTTTTCCACCGTTGCCTCTTGCTTCTTCTGTTGGCAAGAGGTCGTGAGGGCGAGGCAAAGAGCCACGCCGACATAAGAAATTGATTTCCAAATAGTCATGTTCTTTTCTTTCGTTCTACTTTTCATTACTCTCTCATACGTTATGTTTTGTAAACCGCTGCAAAGGTAGGACGAATAAACCGGCAGACAACAAACAGCATGGGTACAGCATTTTTCAAAACGGGAACAAGGATACCAATTGACAGACATTGTTTACGTTTTGAACATATTTCTTCACCTAACCGCTTGCCGTTTACTGCCAAATGCGCTAAATTTGCAACCAGAGAAACAAATAGGTATGAATACATTTGAGCAAAGCCATTCAAAAGTGAATGGCGTGGAAGTGCGTATTGACACAAGGCCAGACATAACGCCGGGCAAATACTCACAGTCCGACGGCATAACGATGGTGCTGGCACGCAAAGGCAAGGCACACATAGAGGTTGACTTCACATTGTATGAATTGAGCGAGAACAAGGCCCTGACCTTCGCCCCAAAGTCTACCGTGAGGTATGTCGACATGGACGACGACTTCAGTTGCTGCGTACTGTCGTTCGATCACGCGGTGGCGGTAGAGGCGATACCAAGGCCCGAACCGTCGTTCATGGACTTCATGAGACGTTACCCGATGGGCAGTATCCCTGCACTGCGTGCCGACGCCATAGCCTTCCGCATGGCCGATGTAGCCCATTTCCTCTACGAAAGCACGGGGCCACACCACATGCTCATAGTAAGGAATATCATACAGAACATACTCTTCGAGCTCTACGACGCCACAAGAGAGCAGTTCCTGGCTGTCGAGTCAAAGGTCATGAGCCGGCAAGACGAACTGTTCATGCAGTTCATTCACCTTGTTTATAAACATGGCGACAAGGAACGCGAGGTGTCGTTTTATTCAGACAAGATGAGCATCACGCCACGCTATCTCGCCCGCATCCTGCACGAGCTCTCGCGTGAGACCGCCAAGGAGATAATAGACCGCCACTGCGTGCAAGAGATAAAATCGAGGTTGCGCACCACCAACGACAGCGTACAGTCGATAGCCTACGACATGAACTTCCCAGACCAGTCGTTCTTCACGCGTTATTTCAAGAAACTGACCGGCATGACGCCAACGGAGTTTCGGGCAAAGGACGTGTTGTGACGTGAACCGCACAAAATATTCGTCAGAAAAGAGTGTCTTCTCTGATTTTATGTATACCTTTGCCAAAAACATAGACGGTTCTATTTATTAAATCCAACATGATATACAGACCATTCACCTTGCTTCTCGCCTCTTTGGCAACCTTTTGCAGCCTCAATGCCGCGCCAACGAAAGCCACCGCGGGCAAATCGTTGACAAAAAGCGAGGCCATAGAGGCGCGCGACAGCATCGTCGGACATTTCAACGACTCCATCTCAAAAGAGACTTCAACCATTTACGAAAAGCATTTGGTTTGCGTGGGCGACCGTAAAATGCATTTTCATTGGGAGACCTACGGCAATGCCCCGAAAGGCAAAAGGTCGCTTTGGATCTCGCTGCATGGCGGCGGCGGTGTGCCTTACAGGGAATACAACATCCAGCAATGGACTAACCAATGGCACCTTTACCAGCCACAGGAGGGCATCTACCTTTGCCCCTTGTCGCCTGTCGACGCATGGGACATGTGGTGCCAGGCAGATGCCGATGAGTTTTACCATAAGATAATCCTCATGGCGGTGACGCAGCTTGGCGTGGATCCCGACAAGGTTTATATCTTGGGTTATTCGGCAGGTGGCGACGGCGTGTGGCGCATGGCACCACGCATGGCAGACACATGGGCAGCCGCGTCGATGATGGCGGGTCACCCGGGCGACGTGAGGCTTGAGAACCTGCGCAACTTGCCATTCATGGTATGGTGTGGCGCGAAAGATTCCGCTTACGACCGCAATAAACTATGTGCGGAACGCATTACGCAACTCGACTCCTTGCAGCATGCCGACAACGAGGGATACATTCATGGAGGCAGCATCGTCAAAGGCTGCGGCCACTGGATGAACCGCGCCGACACGGCTGCAATCTCATGGATGGCTAAATACCAAAGAAACCCTTATCCCAAAAAGATAGTGTGGCAGCAAGAGGAAGTGTTGCGGCCGTCGTTCTATTGGCTCACTGCTCCCGAAAACGAGCTTGCACGCTATCGCCAAGTGCGCCTGCACGTCAACAACAATACCATTTACATCGACACTTGCGACTACTCCATGCTCACCCTATGGCTTAACGACCAGCTCGTGGACCTTGACAAGAAGGTGAGCGTGGTTTACAAGGGACGTAAGATATTTAGCGGAAAGGTACAACGCACCGTGGCCAATCTCAAGGAAAGCCTCAGCAAACGCGAGGACAGCAGCTACGCCTTCCCTGCAAAAATCGTGGTAAAAACAAGCAAATAAGTTTACAAAAAGTAAAAAGTCAGGACACTGGGATTTTGCGAACCACGTGTTAAAATTTTAACGTTTCGTCTTTTCAGCATACTTTTTCACGATTTTCGATGCCGCAAAATTCCCCTTACAGTGTAAAGGTGCCACCTATGCACTGTAAGGGGAATGCTTTTTCATTGCAATCACGCTCCTCTTACGGCGTAAAGGCAGTGCCTTTTCACTGCAAGGAAGGGCACATTTACAGCGTTAAGAACATAAGAAAATCATAGCAAGCTGAATATCAAAGAATTGCAAACATCGCCATGATTCGCGTATTTGAAATCAAGTAGACTCTTGCTCGAAACGGACGTAAGCATGAGAGGGGTTGCGAATAAGTTTATTTTACAAATACTTAAAAAGTGCACCTGGGCGGGTGCACTTTTCTTTTATATATATGGGAAGGTTGAACCAATCAGTCTTTCATGTTCTTCACATCCTCCGGCAACACTGGCATTGCGCCGTTCTGCGTGCAGACGTATGCGCTCACGTTTACGGCACGTTTGTGGGCCTCCGCCACAGGCATGCCCGCAAGCACTGAGGCGCAGAACGTGCCGGTGAAAGAGTCGCCGGCGCCCACGGTGTCAGCCACCTCTACCTTCGGGGTGGGCTGGAACGACATGAAACCAGGCGTGAACACGTAACTGCCATTGACGCCGCAGGTCAGGACGAGCATATCGAGGTCGTACTTGCCAAGAATGAGCCAGCACTTGTTCTCGATGTCGAGACCTGGATAGCCAAACAGGCGACCGATGATTATAAGTTCCTCATCATTGATTTTCAACACGTTGCAGCGTTTCATGCTCTCGCAGATAACCTCCTTCGTATAGAAATTCTGTCGCAGGTTGATGTCGAAAATCTTCATGCAGTCACTGGGTGTGGCGTCGAGAAACTTGTATATGGTTTCACGGCTCACCACATTGCGCTGGGCAAGCGAGCCCCAGCAAACGGCACGCGCGTTCTCAGCCACGTGGCGCACTTCGTCGTTGAACGGAATGTTGTCCCAAGCCACGTTCTCCTTGATGTCGTATGTGGGCACGCCCTCGTTGTCGAGCGTCACCTGCACGGTGCCCGTTGGATAAGGCACACGCGGCATGCAATAGTGGAGCTTTTTCTCCTCCAACTGTTGTATTGTCTCCTCTGCCAGTTTGTCCTCGCCCAACGCGCTCACGGCGATGGCGTTGAGGCCGAACTGTCCGGCATGAAACGCGAAGTTTGACGGCGCGCCACCCAATTTCTTTCCCTCGGGAAGCACATCCCACAGTGCCTCACCAAGACCTATAACGTAATTTTCCATGTGTCTTAATGTTTTGATATCGTGTTCTTATTGTTTTACTTTAGGAATATAAGTGAGCAAGTACACCACGCCCACAGCCATGACCAAGGCTGCCCATATCTGCGGATATTGCGTGCCGGCAGCCTTTGCCGCGTCGCTTGCGAATCCCATGAGCAAGGGGAAGACGGTGCCACCGAAAAGTCCCATGATCATGAGGCCCGACACCTCGTTCTTCTTCTCAGGTGCGGAGAGCAGAGCCTGCGAGAGCACTATGGAGAACACGTTGCTGTTGCCGTAGCCCACGAGAGCTATCGCCGCCCACAGTTCCCACTTCTCCGTGCCGAAGACGAAGCCCACCATTGCGAGAGCCATCATCAATACTATGACGGTGAAGAACATGCGAATGTTTAATCGGCGCATGATAATTGAGCCCGTGAAACAGCCAAGGGTGCGGAAAGCGAAATAGATGCTTGTGGCATACTCGAACATGCTGAGGGTGTCGCCCTCGCCGCCAATGCGCTCAAACAGGATCTTCGGAGCCACTGCGTTGGTGCCCACGTCTATGCCCACGTGACACATGATGCCGACAAACGAGAGCAGGATAATGGGTGAGCCAAGCATCTTTATGCAGTCGGCAAATCCCGATGCCTTGCCCTCAAGGGGTTCTTCCTCGATGTGGGTCATGCCAAGCCAAAGCGTGGCGACCATTCCGATAACGAAGAAGATGAGGAAGAGAATGCGCCACGAGAGCCCGAGGATGGGGGCGGTGGTAGTGGCTCCCCAAGCCGCGATGAGCGGGGCGATGAACGAGGCTATGGCCTTGACAAACTGGCCGAAGGTGAGCGTAGAGGCGAGATGGCCTTTCACGATCATCGTGACAAGAGGGTTGATGCTGGTCTGCATGATGGCGTTGCCAATGCCGAGCAGCGAGAAAGATATGTACATAAGCCAGAGTTGGCTCTCCTTGGTCGGCATGAAACTGTCGAAGAGCGGCAGAAACACTGCCAGCGTGGTGACGATTATTGACAGCAACACTGTCTTCTTGCGCCCTATCTTGTTCATCAGCATGCCCGTGGGCACGGAGAAGATAAGAAACCAGAAGAACACGAGCGACGGAAAGAAGTTGGCAGCCGAGTCGCTGAGGCCGAAATCTTCCTGCATGTTGTTAGAAACCGCGCCCACAAGATCTACGAATCCCATGGTGAAGAATGCCGCCATCACGGGTATGAGCGTAAGCTTTGAGTTGGATGAGTTGGAGTTTTCCATTGTCTTGAAATTTGTTTTTAGTTCGTTAGTTAACGTTCTCTGCCGCAAAATTACGCATTGCGCCAGGAAACGGATGTAACAAATGTTTCCATGGCTTGCAAAATCCTTGCATGAAACATGTTTTCATCGACATGAAACATTATTGTTATTGCCCACGGCTGGGTCATGAAACGTAAACCAAAGACATAAGTTGACCTGTCTTGACGAGAGACCGCGCCGCCGCTTCCACTATTCGTTCATCGCGTATCAATTATGTTTCATGTAACAAATTTTACTTTCGATGAACGAAATATTAACTTCATTCCGCCAACGTCTGCCTAATTTTGCAGCGTCGGAAGAACAAAGACACCAACTTTCATAGTAATGCTTGGAATTCCGACAAGAGCTTAAAAACGCAAAAAACAAAAACCTCTCACATTATGTATTCCAATTCTTACACAAGATTATCAGCTGTGGTTTTCGCCTCACTGATGGCAATCACGGCAAACGCACAGAACGACAGCAATGCCAAGTCTTCAAACTCTAAGGAGGAAGGCGGCCGCAACGTGATGCTCAACGCGGCAAGCGCAAACGGTCCACGCGAGATTCAAATCGGACTGCCTTCTGCCGACGTTAACGTACTGGAGAACGGCCTGCCCGTGACCTATGCCACCAATCCCCACACGGTGAACTCCACATGGAGGTCTGACGCCAGCCTCTCGCACGTGGGACTGCTGAAGATTTCGGAAACCGCCATCACCACAGGCAATATCGGTTATGCCGTCAACTCGCAGACCCAGCTTGGCACGGAGGGTTTCCACGGCACGCTCAACTACAAGACCAACCATTTCGGTCTGCAAGAGTTCTCGCTCAACATGAACGGCTCGCTCGCCAAGGACCTCTTCTTTAGCGTCAGTGGCTATCAGGATTTCGACCCCGGAACGTTCAAGCTGCAGTCTACGCCACTGCAAGACCGCTCGCAGATATACAAGGGCGCGCTCACAAAGCGCTATGCAGGCGGACGCGGAGAAATCACGGCCATGTACAAATATTCCAACACCCATCCCGTATACAACTACGCCACACAGTCGGCACCTTTCATCTACGTCGGCGACGGATCTGTGAAGGAATATGGCAAGTTCAAGCTCGGCACGACCTCTTACCTGCCCACCGACAACACGATGACCTACCGCGACATGCGCACGGGAGAGTTGAAGCAGATCACGCTCTACGACGCTACCAAGAACCGGTCGAGCGAGGTATCCCTGCTCAACCGCTACCGCTTCAACGACAACCTGGAATGGCGATTCAACGTGCGCTACGACCACTCTCGCGGCGCCTGCGTTTACCAAACGCCCATGGATCTGATAAACCTTCGTGCCTCCGACGCCGGAACGCACGCCTACAAGTACACCGACGCCATGGGACAGACACAGAACTATACCGGACAATACGTGCAGACGCGCATGTCGTGCCTCAACGCCGGCACCATCGACGAACTGCTCCTCACATCAGAAATAGAAAAACGCTTCAAATCTTCAATACTGCGAGTCGGACTCAACGAATGGTACTATAACATCGACTACGCTTCAAACACTACTATGTATGACCAGAGCGTGCCCGAGGATGGGTCGTTTGCTCTGCGTCTGTGGGACTCTGCAAAGCGCAACAGCGTATATTACGATTTCAACAAGAACGCGTCGGAGTACTACAAGGGACACGAGAACAAACTCGCCCTCTACCTTACACACGACTGGGACGTAACCCAGAAATTCAATGTCTACTACGGAGCGCGTCTTGAATGGCAGCGTCTCAAGGGTGAGAACGCTGCCGTCAAGAATGCCGCCGGAGAGTTCGTAGGACGATTCGCCGACTATTTTCTCGGTGCCACGGCAGCCGATGGCACGAAAATTGCTCCAACTCAAATGGCTTACGACTGGCTGAACTACGACTTCACCGCCGCCCTCACCTACAAGCTCACGAAGCAATTCGGACTCACGGGCGACTTCACGTATATCGTGCAACACCCCAACATCTCGACGTTCGCCCCGGCATCAATGCCAAACACCGACAAGATAAGCGTGCCACTCGGACGCGCGGGTATCTACTACAACAACAAGTGGCTGAGCCTCACGTCGCTCTTCTCTTACATCTCGAAGACCAACAACAACTCAACGCTCAACTTGCAGCATGACGGGGAGATCAAGGCGGCACCGCTGACCTACGACATAAAGACATTGGGATGGACAACCGACGTGGTGGCGCACCCGTTCAAGGGATTCGACTTCCACTTCCTCTTCACCTATCAGAAGCCGACATACAAGAAGTATGAGACCTCGGTCAAATTCTCAAGCGGTTATGAGGGCAAAATCAACGCCACAGGCAACATCGTGGCAGAGATTCCGCAAGTGCTCATAGAGCTCGACCCGAGCTACATGATACTCCCATCGCTCAAGATCTGGACTTCGTTCCGCTACTTCTCGAAGACATACGCAAACATTAACGAGGCATACTACTTCAGCGGACACTGGGAGACATTCGGCGGACTCAACTGGCAAGCCAACAAGCGCCTGTCGCTCGGTTGCACCGTCGTCAACTTCCTCAACCAGACTGGAGCCAAGGGCAGCATAGCCGGCGCCGAGCTCATCACCAAGGACGAGGCAAAGGGCATAAAGAACCAGCTCATGACAGGCTCGTATCTTAGGCCGTTCACCCTGGAACTCACCGCAAGCTTGAAATTCTAACAAAAAATTTAAAAACCAACTTATGAACACAAAACTCATTATCGCAGCCATGGCACTCACATCGTCCATGACAGCCACAGCGCAGACCATGCAGACCACACAGCGTGGCGACACGACGGTCATCACCATTACCAACCCCACTAAATATCTCATCCTCCCAATAGAGGAGTCGCGTCCAGAAGCACAGGTTGTCCTCGACCAAGGCAAGTCGACAGACACATGGATGGACATAAGGCTCGCGCAGTCGAAGGTTGACTACTCTGTTCCGTTCGCCCTTACGCAAGGCAAGAAGGCGGTGGTGAAAGTCGTAGGCTTGTCAAACGACGCGGTGGCATTGAAGGAGATGCGTCTTTCCGACACATTCGACAGCTCTAACACCGACTACTACCGTCCTCTGTACCATCACACACCTCTCTACGGATGGATGAACGATGCCAACGGACTTTTCTATAAGGATGGCGAATACCACCTCTACTTCCAATACAACCCCTACGGCTCTAAATGGGGCAACATGCACTGGGGACACTCCGTGAGCCGTGACCTCGTGCACTGGGATCACCTCAATCCCGCCATTGCCCGCGACACCATGGGGCACATCTTCTCGGGCAGTTCGGTGGTTGACACGCACAACACCGCCGGCTTCGGCAAGAACGCCATAGTGTCGTTCTACACATCGCACAGCATGCACGACGGCCGTCAGGTGCAGGTGCAGTGCATGGCATACAGCAAGGACAACGGGAAGACGTTCACCAAGTATAAGGGCAACCCCGTGGTGACTCCGTTCGACGGACTCGAGAACTTCCGTGACCCGAAAATCTTCTGGTACGAGCCCACCAAGTCGTGGTACATGATCGTGTCGGCAGACAAGAACATGCGCTTCTACCAGTCGAAGAACCTCAAGAAGTGGACTTACGTAAGCCAGTGGGGCGAGGGCTTCGGTGCGCAGCCCAACCAGTTTGAGTGTCCCGACTTCTTCCCACTGCCCGTAGACGGTGACAAGTCGAAGCAGAAATACGTGATGATCGTCAACATCAACCCCGGCTTTGTCTACGGCGGTTCCGCCACACAGTACTTCATCGGCGAGTTCGATGGCAAGGAGTTCAAGTGCGACTCGAAACCACAAACCGTGAAATGGCTCGATTGGGGCAAGGACCACTATGCCACGGTAACCTTCTCTAATCTAGGAAACCGCGTGGTCGCCGTGCCATGGATGAGCAACTGGCAGTATGCCAACGTCACCCCGATACGCCAATATCGTGGAGCCAACGCCCTGCCACGTGAACTGAAGCTCTTCTCCAACAACGGCGAGGTATATTTGTCGGCCAACGTGGTTGACGAGGCACGTACCTTGCGCAAGAAGACACAGCAACTTGGCAACATCTCCATAGACAACGCCAACCCATACGTAAAGCGTGGCCTATTCGCCGACAACGATGGGGCATTCGAGATTGAGGCCGACGTGACAGCCAACGGTTCAGACCTCGTGGGTATCTCGCTCTACAACGACAAGGAAGAACGCACCCTCATCTACCTCGACCTCAAGAAGAAGCGCATCGTCATGGATCGCTCCGAGAGCGGACTCACAGATTTCGGCCGCCTTGCCGAACGCCACGACATAGAGAAACAAGCCGCAGCCGCCGGTGAGATGAAAGGCAGGGAGGCACAAGACCTTGCCGTGAACTACAAGAACGACTTTGCCCTCGGCACATGGGCACCCCTCTCGCTCTGCGGAGCCAACAACAACAGTGGCAACAGCCGTTGGACTGAGGACGCAGCCACAACCAACGCAGCATCGAAGACCTATCACCTCGACATCTTCGTGGACAAGTGTTCCATTGAGGTGTTTGTGGACGGTGGACGCATAGCAATGACAAACCTCGTCTTCCCCACCCTGCCTTATAACAATATGAAGATGTATGCCGAAGGTGGCAAGGCAGAGGTCAA
>CAVKWN010000047.1:0-25749 GCA_963660075.1 Lachnospiraceae bacterium | reverse complement strand
TCTTGAAGAAAAGCAGTAATTTTGCTGAATAATTTGGAAAAAATAAATGAGAAAGGCTTTCCTTGTCATCATGGCGACGCTCGCCTATATCGCAGCCGCACAAGCGCAGAATGACAGCCAGACGGGCTACAACTTTCTGCGGTTGCCCGTCTCCGCGCACGCCGCCGCCCTGGGTGGCGACAACATCAGCGTGATAGATGACGACGAGGCCCTCATCTTCAGCAACCCCGCCTTGCTCTCATCAGTCACCGACAAGTCGCTGAACCTTAACTACATGAGCTATATGCAAGGCTCCAAGGTCGCAAGCGCGGCTTTCAACAAGGTGTTTGGCGAGCGTGCTTCAGCCGCCATCTCCGGCTCGTTTGTCGACTATGGAAAGATGAAAGAAACCGACGAGAACAACACGCAGACGGGTGAGTTCTCAGCAAAGGACATCTCGATAGCCGGCTATTTCTCATACCTTCTCACCGACAGGCTCTCGGGAGGCGTGTCAGCCAAATTCATAACATCGTATATCGCCGACTACAACAGCATTGCCGTAGGCGTGGACCTTGGCTTAAACTATTATGACCACGATCGCGAATGGTCTCTGTCGTTCGTTTTGAAAAACCTTGGCGGCGAATTGAAGGCGTATAATGACGACTACAACCGCTTGCCGTTCGACATGCAGATAGGCGCGTCTAAACGGTTCACAAACATGCCCTTGCGTCTCCACGCCACGCTTGTGGACCTTAACCATCCTCACTATAAGGTCATAAACCATCTCGTGGTTGGAGCCGACGCGTTGCTGTCTGACAATTTCTGGATAGGATTGGGCTACAACTTCCGCCGAGTCAACGAGATGAAGCTGACGAGCTCCGACGGGAAGTCGAGCAGCCACGGAGCGGGCTTGAGCTTTGGCGCTGGATTGACGCTGAGCCGCTTCAAGGCATCGGCAAGCTGGAGCAAATATCATGTCTCGAGCTCCAGCATCATCATGAGCATAGCATATTCTTTATAAAACACAATAGATGAAAAAGATAACAATAGCCATCGACGGCTATTCCTCATGCGGAAAAAGCACAATGGCGAAAGCGCTCGCCAGGAAGATTGGATATGTATACGTCGACACGGGCGCGATGTATCGCTCGGTAACGCTTTTCGCGCTTCGCAACAATCTTTTCAATGCCGACGGCAGCGTGAAAGCCGACGAGTTGAAAGCGATGCTTCCGCAAGTCCACATCAGTTTCAAGTTGAACCCCGAAACAGGTCTGCCCGAGACCTATCTCAACGGCGAGATGGTAGAGCGCGACATTCGAGGCATGGAAGTGAGCTCACACGTCAGTCCCATAGCCGCCATACCGTTTGTGCGCGAGGCTCTCGTGGCGCAACAGAAAGCTATGGGCAAGGAGAAAGGCGTGGTGATGGACGGACGCGACATCGGCACTGTGGTCTTCCCCGATGCCGAGCTCAAGATTTTCGTCACAGCCTCGCCTGAGGTGCGTGCCAAGCGGCGCTATGAGGAACTGCAAGGCAAGGGACAGCCTGCCGACTATGACGACATACTGAAAAACGTGCAGCAGAGAGACTACATCGATACGCACCGCGAAGTCTCCCCTCTGCGCAAGGCCGACGACGCCATGGTATTGGACAACAGCCACATGACCATTGCCGAGCAAGACGCATGGCTCATCGACAAATTTCAGGCGAGCGCACGCTAAGACATAAAAGCCTGAAAAACAGAAGGTTCGGCATTGCACTGAAAAGGCGTTGAGATTCCAGTGAAATATCAACGCCTTTTCAGTGCAATGCCGATGTCTTTTCAGTGCAATGCCGATGCCTTTTCAGTGGCAAGCCGAGAGAGAGGTTTCAATGCCACGCACTCGTCCCATCAAGTTTACCCAAAATAGCCTTTCCTCACTGCCTCCATGATGTTGGCAGGCGGGCGCTGGTTGTCGAGTTCGCGTTTCATGAAATCCATGTAGGGGGCTACATGCTCAAGGAACCGATAATAGCCCTCGCACAAATAGTTGAGGCCAGGGTTGCCATACTTGTCGCGCACGAAACGATTTTTGGGGCATTCGCCGTGACAGGCGAACTCAAACTTACACTCCGTGCATTGGCGTGGCAACGACGCATGCTTGAGCTGGCTGAACTGCCGCTGCTTATCGCCATAAAGCATTTCCGCTATCGACTTTGTACGTATGTTTCCCAACTTATATTCGGGGAACACAAAGTGGTCGCAGGAATACACGTCACCATTATATTCCATCACGCCGGCATGTCCGCACTCACGTGCATAGACACATATTCCGGGGTCCTGCCCAACCCAGTTGGCAAGGATGCAATCGAAGGTCTCCACGTAGAATTTGCCCACGTCGTTGCGCACCCATTCGTCAAAGATGGCACAAAGGAAGTTGCCCCACTGCTCAGGTGTCACCGAGAAGTCAGCAAGCGGACTTTGCTCCGGGTCGTTGAGGTCGGCCAAATGGCGTCCGTCGGCATGGTTCACAATGCGCTCCACGATGGGCGACAACTGCAAATACTGACAGCCATTATCCTTGAAGAAATGATAGAAGTCGAGCGGATAATCGGCGTTGAAGTCGTTGACCACTGCCATGGCGTTCCATTCCACCCCATGCTTCTTCATCAGCTTGATGCCGTTCATCACCTTCAACCACGACGGCTTGTTGGTCTGCGTGCGGCGATACTCGTCATGGAACTCCTGCGGGCCGTCGATGGAGATGCCCACGAGCCAATGGTTCTTGGCGAGGAAATCGCACCATTCATCGGTCAACAGCGTGCCGTTGGTCTGAATGACATTGGATATTTGCCGGCCCATGGCGTATTTGCGTTGCAGCTCAAGCGCCTTCTTGTAAAAAGACAATGGCTTCATCAGCGGTTCGCCACCGTGCCAAGTGAAAAGCACCTGGGGCATGGTCTGGGCTTCGATATACTCGCGCGTGAACCGCTCTAGCATTTCGTCTGTCATGACATGGCGTTCTTCCTTGTCGTAGAGGTTCTGCTTCTCCAGATAATAGCAGTATTTGCACCTAAGGTTACAGGCGGCGCCAATCGGCTTTAGCATTACGTAGAGAGGATGGCCAAAAGGCGCAATGGTATTGGGCATATTAGTAATAGTTTTTAGTTGTTCCAATTAGTTTTACTTTTTCAGCAATCTCACCATTAGGCGAGCGGCATTATCGGGTGCTGACTCAGTGCCAAGTCGCTGGCTGACAACAGCATATCCAGCGAGCATTTTTTCCCTGTCAGCATTTCCCGGCAACAAGGCAAGAAGATGTTCCCTGATATTGGTGACACTGAAACGGTCGGCAAAAAGCTCCGGCACCACCTCCTTGTCGGCAACAAGGTTGACCAGGCTTATGTATTTGCACTTGATGACGTGGTTGAATCCCCACCTGATTAATTTGGGTAACGGAGTCTCATAGCACACGACCTGCGGCACGTTGAACAAGGCCGTCTCAAGCGTAGCCGTGCCGCTCGTCACCAACGCCGCCGTGGAATGGGAAAGAAGAGGATAGGTGTCGTTGTGAACCATCAGCACGTTTTCCTCGCCTATTATCGTTTTGTAATAGCTATCATCAATGGACGGAGCACAAGCGAGAACACACTGGTAGTCAGCGGCAACCGTCTTAACTGATGCCAACATTGCCGGGAGGTTGTCTTTTATCTCCTGTTTTCGGCTGCCGGCAAGCAAAGCTATGATTGGCTTCGACAGCTCAAGGCCGTTTCTGCGGCAAAACATCTCCTTTGTCTCAGTGTAATCCGACTTGAACGCGCGCACCTCCTCGGCAGTGGGATTGCCAACATAATGGATCGGATAAGTGTGGCGACGCTCATAAAACGCGACTTCAAAGGGAAGTATGGAGAACATCTCGTTCACGTCGCGCTTGATAGACTTCACGCGCCATTCCTTCCACGCCCAAATCTTGGGCGAGATGTAATAATAAACGGGTATCGAAGTGTTCTTGCGCAGAAACTTGGCTATGTCGAGATTGAAACCAGGGTAGTCGACCAATATCACGACATCGGCGTGCCATTCCACAATATCGCGTTTGCAGAACGACATGTTCTTGAATATCGTTGGCAAATGAAGCAACACGGGGACAAAGCCCATGTATGCCAGCTCACGGTAATGGCGCACGAGCGTGCCTCCCTCGGCCTTCATCAAGTCGCCGCCAAAGAAACGAAACTCGGCATTGGCATCGTATTGCCTCAACGATCGCATGAGACGCGAGGCGTGCAGGTCGCCACTCGCCTCGCCAACAATCAGATAGTATCGCATCGAAGTTGCTCTAAGAACTTGAAATCTGTCACGTCAACTGTAGTTGGCGTTATTGCCACATAGCCATGTTCCAACGCCCACTGGTCTGTGTCGGTGGCTGTCGGCTCGTCGTTGCGATACTCTCCCACCATCCAATAGTAGTCGTAGCCACGAAGGTGATGACGCTTGTCAACCTCGTTAATCCATGAGCCCCAAGTCATACGGCAAGCCTTCACGCCCTCAAACTTCTCGCGGGCGGGGAAGTTGACATTGAGGCATGTGCCTTTGGGCAAGCCCTTGTCGAGAACCTTCTCCACGATCTTCTCCACGTAAGGCCGCAGGGGTTCAAGGTTGGCATCCTCGTTGTAATAGCAAGACGAGAACGCCACTGAGGGGATATATTTCATACATCCCTCCATGCAAGCTCCCATGGTGCCACTGTAATGGTTGTTCACCGTGGAGTTGTCGCCATGGTTGATGCCGCTGAGAACAATGTCGGGACGGCGATCACCGCAAAGCTGGCTAAGAGCGAGTTTCACACAATCGACAGGCGTGCCGGTGCATGACCACACCTCCGCCTCGCCAATGTTCTTTCGCCGCTTCAGCCTGAGGTAGTCGGCAGCCGAGAAAGCACAAGAATATCCGGAACGGGCACTCTCCGGAGCACATACAAGAACGTCGCCAAGGTGACTGACAATGTCCACGAGCTTATGAATGCCATTTGAGTGATAGCCATCATCGTTTGAGATGAGGATAAAAGGTTTCTTTTCCATTATGCTCTACTTTTTCGTTGTTTCTTTACGCAGGATTAAATCACATCATTAAAATGCACGGGCAAAAGTACGAAAAAAGGTTTAAAAATAGAATGTTTCACGCAAAATATGTATCTTTGCAACAAACTATGCCACATCTGGCAATTAAAGATGTGGGTTAAAGACGATAACAATGGCAAAAATCATTGCTTTAGCCAATCAGAAAGGCGGTGTAGGAAAGACCACGACCACCATCAACCTTGCCGCGTCGCTTGCAACGTTGGAGAAGAAAGTTCTCGTAGTGGACGCTGACCCTCAGGCCAACGCCTCAAGCGGACTGGGCGTTGACATCTCGCAAGTGGAATGTTCCATATACGAGTGCATCATCGACCACGCCGACGTGCGCGACGCCATCTACACGACCGACATCGACGGACTCGACATCATACCAAGCCACATAGACCTCGTGGGTGCCGAGATAGAGATGCTAAACCTTGACAACAGGGAGAAGGTGCTGAAAGACATCCTCGACCCATTGCGCGAGGAATACGACTATATTCTCATAGACTGCTCGCCCTCGCTCGGGCTTATCACCGTGAACGCGCTTACGGCAGCCAACTCCGTGATAATACCCGTGCAGTGTGAGTATTTCGCGTTGGAGGGCATAAGCAAACTTCTCAACACCATCAAGATCATCAAGAGCCGACTGAACCCGAAATTGGAGATAGAGGGTTTCCTGCTCACGATGTACGACTCGCGCCTGCGTCTGGCCAACCAAATCTACGATGAAGTGAAACGCCACTTCCAGGAATTGGTGTTCAAGACGGTAATACAAAGAAACGTCAAGCTTTCAGAGGCTCCGAGCCATGGACTGCCCGTGATACTTTACGATGCCGACTCGGCAGGCGCGAAGAACCACCTGGCATTGGCAAAGGAGATAATTGACAAGAACGTGTAAAGAAACAACAATGGCAGTACACAAGAAATTCAACGCGCTTGGCCGCGGCCTCGACGCGCTTCTCTCCACAGAGAACGTGCGCACGGAAGGGTCGTCGACCATCAGCGAGATACCACTCGACCAAATAGAGCGCAACCCCAACCAGCCACGAAGCCTCTTCGACGAGGACAAGCTGGAAGAATTGGCGGCTAGCATAAGGGAGATTGGCATCATACAGCCCATCACGCTTAGGCAGACGGCGGAGAACCGTTTTCAGATAATAGCCGGAGAGCGACGCTGGAGAGCATCGCAGATAGCGGGGCTGAAAACCATCCCAGCTTATATTCGCACCATAAAGGACGAGAGCGTCATGGAGATGGCTCTCGTGGAGAACATACAACGAGAGGACCTCAACCCAATAGAAATATCGCTTGCCTACGAACACCTCATGGAGGGCAAGAACATGACTCAAGAGAAAGTGGCAGAACGCGTGGGCAAGAGCCGCGCCAACGTCACCAACTACTTGCGTTTGCTCAAGCTTCCTGCACAAGTGCAGATGGCCTTGCAAAAGAAAGAAATCGACATGGGACACGCTCGGGCGCTCCTCGCGATAGACAGTCCGTCGACTCAGTTGCAACTGTTCAAGGAAATAATAAAGAACGGTTGGTCGGTGAGAAAGGTTGAGGAAACGGCTCAACAGCTCAAGAACGGGGAAGACATCGATTCCGGCAACAAGAAAATCAAGGCAAAGAACACGCTCTCGGATACTTTCTCAAGCCTAAGGGATCACCTGTCAGACTTCCTTGGGACTAAAGTCCAACTGACCTGCTCCAACAAGGGCAAGGGAAAGATCAGCATTCCATTCAACAATGAGGAGGAGCTCGAACGCATCATGAGCGTTTTCGACGGGATGAAGCAACAAAACGCACAGGCAGACTGAAGCCTTCGCAACTTATGTCATTACATCATTCGACACATTATATAATAAGCATATTCACCGCGCTCTTTTGCGCCTTGTGTTGCCCACAGCGCACGCAAGCGCAGACTGCAGACCAGAAGCACGGCAACGACACGATTCGGGCCGAGGAGCTTGTGGAGGCTAATACCATTGACGAAACGGAACGTCAAAGCCAAACAGACGTGGCGAAATTGGCAAAGCCAAAGCGCGATTGGGCGACATGGAAGCCAGATCCCAAAAGGGCCATGTGGCTTGCCCTCGTCTTGCCCGGAGCCGGACAGATATACAACAGGAAATACTGGAAGTTGCCCATCTTCTATGGAGGCTTCGTAGGATGCGCCTATGCATTGAGATGGAACAACATGATGTATCATGATTACAGCCAGGCATATCTCGACATCATGGACGACGACCCTAACACGCAAAGCTACAACCAGTTTTTGCACCTGGGCACACAGATCACCACGGAAAACCAACAAAGATGGCAGGAGGTGTTCCGCAAGCGCAAGGACCGCTACCGCAGTTGGCGCGACTTGAGCTTCTTCGTGATGATTGGTGTATACGCCCTGTCGGTAATAGATGCCTACGTGGACGCGTCACTGTCTGAGTTTGACATATCTCCCGACCTGAGTTTCCACTTTTCCCCAGCGGTTTTCAGCAGTCAGGAGAATGGTCTTAACAAGTTTAACAAGCCCGCGGTAGGGCTGCAATGCGGCTTCACATTCTGACGATGCCACCGCAAACAGAACAACGACACATTCAATTCGCACTCAAAATAAGGATGAAACAAAAAAGACTTTTTCTCATATCCACAATATTCACGCTCTGTCTGTCGGCAAACGCGCAAAACGAAGACAAGACCATAGTGGTCAAGGACAATGGCAAGGAAGAAATGATAGACCTGCCAGAGTCGATGACAACAGATCTCGACAGCCTGATGCGCCAATACAACGCCCAAACGTATCTACGACAGGACTCCGATTGCAACATGCCCGACATCAACCCCGTGTATGAAGCAAGCGTCTATAAGGAACGGCTGGCAAAGCTGCCTACCATGATAGAGATGCCTTACAACGACATCGTACAGGCTTTCATAGACCAATACACGGGTCCATTGAGACGCAAAGTGGCAGCGATGCTCGGAGCGCAGAACTTCTACATCCCTATTTTTGAGGAAGCTCTCGAAAGCTACGACTTGCCATTGGAGCTGAAATACCTTCCCGTGATTGAGTCGGCTCTTGACCCTATGGCAAAATCCAGGGTCGGTGCCATGGGACTTTGGCAGTTCATGCTCAAAACTGCGAAACAATATGGCTTGAGCGTCAACTCATTGGTCGACGAAAGACGCGACATCACCAGAGCCTCTTATGCCGCGGCACACTATCTTAGCGACTTATACAAGATTTATGGCGATTGGAATCTCGTCATCGCCGCCTACAACTGCGGCACCAACGCGCTAAACAAGGCTATAAGGCGCTCTGATGGCGAACGCGACTATTGGAAGATTTACCCGAAGTTGCCAGCTGAAACGCGTGGATACGTGCCAGCGTTCATCGCGGCAAACTATGTGATGAACTATTATTGTGACCACAACATCTGCCCATTGACCACAAAAGGACTTCCAACGGCTACCGACACCGTGATGGTTGACAGGGACATTCATTTTGAGCAGATAGCGCAGGTGCTAAACATCAGCGTGGACCAGCTGAAAAGCCTCAACCCCCAATATCGCCGCAACATCGTGAACGGCAAGTCGGGAGACGCTTCGCTTCGCTTGCCATTGTCACTCATACCAGCATTCATTGACAAAGAAGATTCCATCTGCGCAGCAAATAGCAAGAACTACAAGCCAAAGCGCATTGAGGTGGAAGTGGCTGGCGGAAGCGACAATTATTCTGTAAACAACAACAAGGTGACCTACGATGACCCAGAGGTTGACGAGCAGAAGGCTAACTCCAAGAAGAGCAAATCGGATAGGTCGTCAAAGAAAAGCAGCAAAAAGAAAAACAAGAAAAAGTCACAAAAGGCCAAAAATGTATCCATCCGCGAAGGCGACACTCTGAGCGAAATAGCAGAACGCAACCATACCACGGTAGCAAAACTGAAGAAACTGAACAAGATTAGCGGCAACAACATCAGGGCCGGAAAGAAGATTCGCGTGAAGTAAACCTACATGACCCCGTGGGGCAAACCTATTAATATTGATTGAGTATGGACGACCAGGAGCTGAAAAACAAAGAAAGAGAACAGGCCGACAATGAGTTGATAACAGGCGCATTCAATCGTCTCATCGACACTTATCTGCGCTCCTCGCACCGCCGCAAGGTGGACATTATCACCAAGGCCTTCAATTTTGCCCGTCAAGCCCACAAAGGCGTAAGGAGGCTGTCGGGCGAGCCATACATCATGCACCCCATCGCCGTGGCGCAAATAGCGTGCGAGGAGATGGGCTTAGGTTCCACGAGCATCTGCGCGGCACTTCTCCACGACGTGGTTGAGGACACCGACTACACCACAGAGGACATTGAGAATATCTTTGGCGCAAAAATCGCACAAATCGTTGATGGGCTTACAAAGATCAGCGGTGGCATCTTTGGCGACCACGCCTCGGCCCAGGCCGAGAACTTCAAGAAGTTGCTGCTTACCATGAGCGATGACATACGGGTTATCCTCATAAAGATATGCGACCGAATGCATAACATGCGCACACTCGACTCGCAGCCAAAGAACAAGCAATACAAGATTTCGGGAGAGACGCTCTACATCTACGCCCCTATCGCCAACCGCCTGGGTCTCAACAAGATCAAGACGGAACTCGAAGACCTGAGTTTTAAGTTCGAGCATCCGGAGGAGTACGACCGCATAATAAAGAAGCTCTCCATGACGGAGAAGGAACGTCAGGAACTCTTCGACAAGTTCACCGCGCCTGTAAAGGAGTCGCTCGACAAGATGGGCTTCAAATACCATATCAAGGCGCGAGTGAAGAGCCCCTACTCCATCTGGTGCAAGATGCAAAACAAGCATGTCACCTTTGAAGAGATATACGACATCCTTGCCGTCAGGATAATATTCACGCCAAAAGACCGCAACGACGAGATAAACGATTGTTTCCAAATATATGTAGCGCTCAACCAGATATACAAGAGCCACCCCGATCGCTTGCGCGATTGGGTAAACCACCCCAAGGCAAACGGATACCAGGCACTGCATGCCACCATGATGTCAAAGCAGGGCAAATGGATAGAGGTGCAAATTCGTTCCGACCGCATGGACGACATTGCGGAACAAGGATTCGCGGCTCACTGGAAATACAAGGAACACGACTCCACCGACGAGGACACAGAGCTCAACAAGTGGTTGGGTACCATCAAGGAGATTCTTGATGACCCGCAGCCTGACGCCATGGACTTTCTCGACTCCATCAAGCTCAACCTCTTCGCCACTGAAATATTTGTCTTCACTCCTAAGGGCGAGGTCAAGACCATGCCGTCGGGAAGTACAGTACTAGATTTCGCTTTTCAAATCCACACCTTCCTCGGAAGCCACTGCATAGGCGCGAAGGTAAACCATAAGCTTGTACCACTAAGCCATAAGTTGCAGAGTGGCGACCAGGTGGAAGTGCTTTCGTCAAACTCGCAACACGTGCAGCCTTCGTGGATCAACTTCATTTACACCGCCAAGGCGCGCTCCAAAATCCAAGCCATACTAAGGAGAAACAGTCGCGAGCAACAAAGCACGGGCGAGGACATTTTCAAGAAATGGCTTAAAGAGAAGGACATCCAGGCTTCCCCGGACATAATAGACAAGCTCTGCGAATATCATGAGATAAAAACTCACGAGGAATTCTTCGAAGCTTTGGGCAAGAAAGTGGTGATTCTCGGCGACGGCGACAGCGAAGTGCTCAACGAGAAGAAAAGCTCACCCATGTCGGGCTGGAAGAAATTCGTGCCGTTCATCGGAAGGAGAAAGAAGGAAGACACCACGCATCCTGTCAGCGACGAGTTGCTTGTGGCTGGCAAGAATTTCAACAAGAAAATACCCTGCGTCATCTCCGAGCGAACCATGGGCATGTATATTTTCCCAACCTGTTGTCACTGTATTCCCGGTGACGACATCCTCGGATACATCGACAGCAAGCACCATGTGGAAATCCACAAACGCTCTTGCGCCACAGCCAATAAGCTGAAGGCAAGTTTCGGACCACGCATCCTCGATGCCGTATGGGACATGCACCGCCAACTCTTCTTCGACGCGACGATAGAAGTAAAGGGCATTGACCGCAAAGGCATACTGCACGACGTGACAGAGGTCATCTCAAACAAGATGAACATAAACATCCACAAGGTCTCGTTCACTGCCGACGAAGGCATATTCAGCGGGCAGATAGAGCTTCGTGTCCACGACCGCGACGATGTAAAGACCATCATCGGCAGACTCAAAAAGGTTGACGACCTAAAAGATGTAAGGCAAATCCTCTAAGAACCCAAGTTGCTTCCCTCACGGGGGAAGCACACCCACACTCAAGTCAAGAGCACGCCTAAATAAGGTGACTCACAAGATTAAAAAGACTGAGAGCCAAAAGGAGGCGGCTCAAAAGACTAAAAAGGCTTAGAGGAGGTCAAGATGCTTCTTTATGCTTTTCAGCTCGCCAAGAGTTTCTTGCAGCAAAGAGATAATCTCCGAGCTCTTGTCCACTCCTTCTCGATTATTACGTAGATAGTTGCGTGCTGCGGAAATCTTGAAGCCACGCACCTTGATGAGGTTATAGATGACTTTGAGATCCTCTATATTGCGTTCGGTATAATGGCGCACCTTGTTTGCGCCTGCAGTCCTGGGCTTGATATTCGGAAACTCCTTCTCCCAAAAACGCAATGTGCTCTCGCTAACGCCAACCATACTAGCCACTTCCTTGATGGAATAATACAGTTTCTTGTTCTTATCGCTATCTGATTCCATAATTATTATTCTTTCTGTCTGCAAAGATACTTAAAAATCAAAGAAATTAGTAACTTTGCATTTGTTTTCAATACATCTATTTTCAAAACAAAGGAACATAATTAAAAAATCAAGATACAGATGATGACAGCAAACGAAATCCGCGACTCGTACTTGAAGTTTTTCGAGTCAAAAGGACACGTCATCGTGCCTTCTGCCCCAATTGTGGTGAAGGACGACCCTACACTGATGTTCACCAATGCCGGCATGAACCAGTGGAAAGACATTATCCTCGGCACCAAAGACCCTAACCCTTGCCGCCGCACCGACTCGCAGAAATGCTTGCGTGTCAGCGGAAAGCACAACGACCTTGAGGAGGTTGGACGCGACTCAGCCCTGTCCCACCACACCATGTTTGAGATGTTGGGCAACTGGAGCTTCGGCGATTATTTCAAGGAGGGCGCAATAGACTACGCCTACGAATATCTTATCGACGTGCTTCATCTCGATCCTAAGGACCTGTATGTAACGGTATTTGAGGGCGACCCTTCAGAAAACTTATCGCGCGACGACGAGGCTGCAAAATATTGGGAGAAGCATTTTCCGATAAACCACATAGTGAACGGAAACAAGCACGACAACTTCTGGGAGATGGGCGACACTGGACCATGCGGACCTTGCTCTGAGATTCATATCGACTTCCGTCCGGAGGAGGAGAAGAAGAAGGTGCCAGGCGAGCTGCTCGTCAACAAGGATCATCCCCAGGTCATCGAAATCTGGAACATCGTGTTCATGCAGTTCAACCGCAAGGCCGACGGTTCATTGGAGCCTCTGAAGATGCACGTCATCGATACTGGCATGGGATTCGAGCGTCTCGTCAGGTTGCTTCAAGGAAAGAACTCCAACTACGACACCGACATTTTCTCACCGATCATCGAGGAAATAGAGCGTCTGTCGGGCCACAAATACAGCCACACATTCCCTGAGGGACACAATGGCGAGGGCGTTAACGAAGAGCAAAAGGTAGACATCGCCATTCGTGTTGTTGCCGACCACCTGCGTGCCGTTGCTTTCGCCATCGCCGATGGCCAGTTGCCAAGCAACGCCAAGGCTGGTTATGTCATCCGCCGCATCCTTCGCCGTGCCGTGAGATACGCCTACACGTTCCTCGACCAGAAAGAGGCATTCATGTTCAAGCTCGTGCCCGTGCTCGTGGCAGAGATGGGCGGTGCTTACCCTGAGTTGAAGGCTCAGCAAGAACTCATTGCCAAAGTGATGAAACAAGAGGAAGACTCCTTCCTGCGCACCCTCGACCGTGGCATAAACCTGTTGTCTGTCGACATGGAGGAACTGAAAGCCGCCGGCAAGAAGGTGCTTGAAGGCGAGAAGGCTTTCCGTCTCTTCGACACATACGGATTCCCACTCGACCTCACCGAGCTCATCTGTGGCGAGAACGGGGTCTCTGTTGACGAAAAGGGATTCGAGGAGGAGATGAAGAAACAGAAGGAACGCGCACGTAACGCCGCCGCCGTGGAGAATAGCGACTGGGTGACGGTGAAAGAGGGCGAACAGCAGTTTGTTGGCTACGACGTCGACGCTTGCGATGCCCACATACTGCGCTACCGCAAGGTAACACAAAAGAAAAACGTTTTCTATGAAGTCGTGCTCGACCAGACTCCTTTCTATGGCGAGATGGGCGGACAGGTAGGCGACAAGGGCAAGTTTGTCTTCGACGATGAGACCATTGAGGTTGTTGACGCCAAGCGCGAGAACAACCAAAGCATACACATCATAAAGAAACTGCCTAAGGACATCACCGCTGACCTCCACGCCGAGGTTGACACCGACAAGCGTGAGGGCTCCGCATGCAACCACACCGCCACCCACCTTCTCGACTATGCTTTGAAGCAGGTTCTTGGTGAGCAGACAGAGCAGCGTGGCTCTTATGTCGACGAGAAGATCCTGCGCTTCGACTTCAACTACTTCCAAAAGGTTTCTCCCGAACAGCTCAGGCAGGTTGAGCGTATCGTAAACAAGATGATACGTCAGGACATTCCTCTCGACGAGCATCGCGACACGCCTATCGAGGAGGCTAAGAAGCTTGGAGCCGTGGCTCTCTTCGGCGAGAAATACGGCGACAAGGTTCGCGTGGTGCGCTTTGGACCGTCGGCAGAGTTCTGTGGCGGTATCCACGCTAAGAGCACTGGCCACATCGGCTTCTTCAAGATTATCTCTGAGAGCAGTGTCGCCGCAGGCATTCGCCGCATCGAGGCACTCACAGGCCAAGCCGCCGAGGAAGGCATCTACGCTGTGCAAGACACCCTCGACGTGATAAAGGGCATGTTCAACAACGCGAAGGATCTCAGCAAGGCTATTCAAAAGTCAATCGACGAGAACTCAGGGCTCAGAAAACAAGTGGAGCAATTCCAGGCTCAGGTGGTGCAGCAGATGTGCAACCGCCTCGTAGAGAGTGCCAAGGACATCAATGGTGTCACGGTGATAAAGGCCATCGTACCTTTCGAAGCCAACAATGCCAAGGACCTTGTGTTCAAGATTCGCGAGCGCATACCAGAGCATCTCGTTTGCGCCATTGGCAGTAATGCCCACGACAAGCCCATGCTTTCCATAATGCTCTCCGACGACATGGTGAGCGAGCACAACCTCAACGCAGGAAACGTCGTGCGCGAGGCCGCAAAGCTCATTAAGGGTGGCGGCGGCGGACAGCCTCACTACGCCCAGGCTGGCGGAAAAGAGCTTGATGGTCTCAACGCCGCAGTAGACAAGCTCGTGGAACTTTGCCAACTGTAGACACACATTATTCATACTGACATAAAACCGTAACATTTCGGCCTTATATTAATTGCCGCGCTATTCCGCGACGTTTACCCGACCCTTATCAGGCAAGCGTGGAAGAGCGCGGCATTTTCGTAAGCAAGCATCATGCAGATTGATATAATATGGCTTAGGGACAACTTCCGACAGTTCAACAAGCAATACTTCGACGACAAGCTGCCAGAGCCTCGTTTCTTCATCGGGCGCTCAAAGTCTCAGCTCGGTTCCTTGTCGTATAAGCGTGGGCTTATCTTGGGCAGGCAACTTTTCAATCGTGGCAACTCAGCCAACGCTTTCACCCTTTCCATGAGCAACTTCTACGACCAGACCGAATATCAATTCCGCAACGTCCTGCTTCACGAGATGATTCACCTTAGCATCGCCGCAAGCGGAGTGAAAGACTCCTCACCACACGGCACCGTGTTCAGGGGAATGATGGCACGGCTAAACCGCGAGGGCTGGGACATCCACGTGATGACAAAGATGGAAGGCACCAAGAAGGCCTACACGGGGTCAAAGACCATCATCAGGCAATATCTCGTGCTCGCCATGGAGACCAAAGATGGCAAGCTTTTCCTGTCGTCAGTGAATCCAAGGTTCGCAAGGGAAATCAACGCAAAGATTCATAAGGCGAAAGAAATAGTAAACTCACGTTGGTACACCACAGACAACCGTTGGTTCGAGGACATGCCGCGGGTAAGGTCGCTTCGTGGTCGCCATGTCGACGATGCCACCTATGGAAAACTGACAACGTTGATGACACCAATAACATTCCATTGACAAACCCATAAAATCCCATTAGCTAATCAATTAACCAACCAAAGACCAAAAGCAGAAAATCATGAAAATCGCAGCAACGCTAATCTCACTGCTAGTGGCCACCACGACAATGGCCGCCACACCCCACAAGTATCGCCTCGTATGGCAAGACCATTTCAAGGGCACTACTTTCGACAGCAAGTCGTGGACAAAGATTCCACGCGGCAACGCCGACTGGAAGCGCCACATGTCTTACGCCGACTCGTTGTATGCCGTGCGCGACGGAAAACTGATACTTCGCGGATGCGTAAACACTAACCTCCAAGCCGACACCGCGCGGTTCGTCACGGGCGGCCTCTACACACGCCACAAGCGCACAATAAAATACGGCAAGGTGGAAGTCCGCGCCAAGTTGGGACGCGCACAGGGGGCATGGCCCGCGATATGGATGCTGCCCGACTCCGACATCCAATGGCCCAACGGTGGGGAAATCGACATCATGGAGCACCTCAACCACGACACCATCGCCTATCAAACGGTGCATTCATACTACACCTATGTGCTGAAGAAAGACCAGACCCCACCCCACGGCTCAACGCTCGGCATCGACCGTGACGGCTACAACACTTACGCCGTGGAGATACTGCCCGACTCGCTGGTGTTCTCCATCAATGGCCGCACATCGTTCTCGTATCCACGCATCGAGACCACCGACGAGGGTCAATACCCCTTCGGCACGCCCTACTATCTGCTCATCGACATGCAAATCCAAGGTTCATGGGTGGGCAAGGCTGACCCAAAGCAGTTGCCCGTGGAAATGCACGTCGACTGGGTAAAGTTCTATGAGCTGAAGAAATAAAGCGACGCTCTCTTTCGTTGAATAGCGTCCATTCCGTATCAAACGTTTCACATCCGGCAAACCTCTCCACATGGGTTTGCCGGATGTTTTTGTTTACTGTTTTCGGGAGTCACAAGGGGATTTTTTCATCTGTTTCCCTTTGCCCTATTATGTGTCTTGCAGAGCATTTGGCAGTTGCTCTCGTCCGTAGCACCACCCTTGCTCCAAGCCAGCACATGGTCGGCATCCATGTCTTTCAATGCCCAAATCTTATCCCTATTGGCATCATGCCCACAGGCGCAAAGAGGACAGTTGCTCACGTGCATGGCCTTGGCCTCAGCAGTCTGGCGGCGGTAGACGCGCCCCTTGGTGTTGTCATCGAATACACGCACGTTAAGCAGCTTTGTGTCTTTGCAACCGCCAAGCACATACTCGAACACGTTTTTGTTGTCCTTAATGCAAGGGTCATCATAAAGCTCCCTTACCTTCTCTGACACTTCCGTATGGTTGTATGGCGTAGCATGAAAACGCTCATACAGTTCACCCCATTTCAGACCTTTCATCTTGGGGTAGACATCATCAAAGGTCTGCTCTATCCACATGATGACATCGTTGAAATAGAGTTTTAGCTCGTTGATATCCGCGTCGCGGCGGTGTTCCTGCATATAATCTTTAATGTTGCCACGGCTCACCCAGTTGAAGGCCGTATGAAGAAAGTCCTGCCTACTCACGGAGCCATTGACATAAGCACTCCATTTCTGCACACGCGTATCTTCCTTGTTGCTGAACTCCTTGCGTGCGAGAGTGACGAAAGGCCCAGAGTAAATGGCATTCAACTTTTCTTGCTCGTTGAGCGTTATGCCGCCGATGTTGATTATCTCAAACCATTCCTTGATTTCCGTCTCCGTGCCCTCGCAGATGTAGGCGAGCATCTCCGTATTCTCTATCAGCGACCTTTCTTCCTCGTTCAAAGCCTTGAACTTATAAGGTATGTCGCCTTTCATGATGGAGAACTTGCCTGTCAAGTATCTGCCAAGACTGGTAATGCGCTGCTGACCGTCGAGCACTTCCAAGCGACCGTCGGGCAGCTTGTTGAAATAAAGCAATCCCAAGGGGTATTTCTTCAACACGGAGTCGATAACTGCGATTTCCTTCTCGCTGTTGCTCTCGCAATAGAGATAGTTGCGCTGATACTCGGGCTGAATGGTCAGCTTGCCAGCCAAGCCGTAAAGGCCTTTTCCGTCGAGGTCGCTATAAGTAAACCCCTCGCACAGCTCTTTGACAGTGTATTCATGTAATGTTGCTTCCATTGTTATTGCTTTTTGCGGATTAGGATTCTTGGGTATGTGTTGTGAAGAACTCCATCAGCGTCCATAATTGTAGGCGTAGCGTTCAAGTCGCTATAGTTTGCATAATCCGCCTTTGTATAAACCTTGGATTTCAATGCCGGGTCACCAGCTCCTCGCTTGGCCATACCGATTATTTCAAACTGTTCCGGGCAATACTTATCCAAAAATGAAATGGGAACACCCATCCATTCTTTGTAATCCGACGGGATAGCGTCGGTATAGGGCACTTCTATAGCATCGAAGTTATCATAATGCGAATAGCCTTTACCTTTAATCTCCTTGTGCTTGCTATATTTGATGTTATCCGATGTGGTCATAAGTGCTAGCGGCTGATGGCGATGACCGTGGTCTATATTGGTATACCATCTTACGCCCTTAACCCTGATATATTTCTTTCCATCCGCGTCAACACGCCACCCGGAAGCTTTCAACGGATATTCATCGGGCACACCAAACTCGCGGTCACCACTATGAATGGTACATCCCATCCAAATCTGATTGTTTTTTATCAATGGAAACACTTCTTTGTAAGTCACACAATTTATGTTTCCAATAATGATAAACTGCTTCTTAGCTTCAACTATCCAAGCCAAGAACTCACGAAACAACGAAAAAGGAGGATTCGTCACGATGATATCGGATTCATCCCTAAGTCTTATCACCTCTTTGCTTCTGAAGTCGCCGTCACCATCAAGGTATTCCCATTGCAGGTCGTCAAGGTCTATAACCCCATCGCCCGTTGTGTCGTCTGTAAGCACAAATATTTTGCCGTGGGTCTTGGTTTTTTCCTTATCATATTTAGGCGACCTTGTCTCAAACAGCGACAGTTGCAAACCGTTCTTATAAGTCATGCTTTCCGGAGCATAGCTCGTTGATATGAGCTTTTTCAAACCCAACGCCTCGAAGTTTTGGGCGAAATACTTGGTAAAGTTGCTCCACTCGGGGTCATCGCAAGGCAGAAGAACCGTCTTGCCACGAAACACATCGGGATTGTAGTCGAGATAGGCCTCCATCTCCACTTCTATATCATAAAACTGCGTATAGAATTCGTCCTTCTTTGCCGCACGGGCATCATTAAGAGAATTGTTTGCCATAACTGATTGATAGTTGTTTTAGTTGCACCCAACTATCAATCCGCAAAACGCGAGAGGGCATAAGAAAGGCGTGATGCCATCCTTATCGCGTTTAGCACGGGGCGGCGTCGGATTGGAGCCCCGGAAGTACATAAGAATGCACCACGCCCTATGGCGTGTGCATCGCTTACTTGTACTTCAGAGGCTACATACGAGCCACCTGTCACATATTATTATCGTGCTTTTTTATTCCAATTAGAGTTTCCGACGCTCTTGGCTAAACGCGAAATAATAGCGAATGCTTTGTTTTTACCCACAATGTCTGGATGTCTCCCCTATGAGGAGATTATCCTCTGCAAATTTAGCAATAAATATCGTAACGTTGAAGGATTTTAATGGAAATATTATTCACGAGACGAGTTCCTGCAATATTCTGTCCAGCTCGTCGAGTTCCTCTTCCTTGGTCGCCCAGCTGGTCACGAAACGGCAGACTATTTCGGTCTCGCTCTTCCGCTCCCATACCTCGAATGCCACCTTTTGGGAGAGCTTTTGGTAAAGGTCGGGCGACAGGACCACAAACTGCTGGTTGGTTGGCGAGTCGTAGGCCATGGCGATGCCATGCTTGCGGAATATGCCGCGTAGGCGTTCTGCCATGGCGATGGCGTGGCGCGACACCTTGAAGTAGAGATCGTCCGTGAACAAGGTGTCGAACTGTATGCCGAGCATCCTGCCCTTGGCAAGCAGCGCCCCATGACGCTTCACGGTGGTGAAGAGGTATTTCGGAGCCTTCATGCCAGAGAAAACCACGGCCTCGCCAAACATGGCACCCACCTTGGTGCCGCCGATATAGAACACGTCGCAATGGCGCGCCAGGAACGGCAAGTCGTAGTCGCACGCCTCCGACATGAGTCCATAGCCCAAGCGCGCGCCGTCGATGAAGAGGCGAAGGTCATATTTTTGGCAAGTGGCGTAGAGCGTCTCCAGCTCTGCCCTGGTGTAAACCATGCCCAGCTCGGTTGGCATGGTGGCGTAGACCAAGCCAGGCTGCACCATGTGGGGGTGAGTCTCATCCGCCAAGAAGGTTTCCATATAGGCGGTCAATGTCGCGGCATCCAGTTTGCTGTCGGTGGATGGCAGGGTGATGACCTTGTGGCCAAAGGCTTCCACGGCTCCCGACTCGTGCACCTCGATGTGCCCTGTCTCCACGCTGATCGCACCCTCGCATCCCATGAGGACGGAGTCTATGACCGTGGTGTTAGTCTGCGTACCGCCCACGAGGAAGTATACTTCGGCATCGTCCATGCCGATGGCCTCGCGAATCTTCTTCTTGGCGGCTTCGGTATAGGGGTCGAATCCGTAGCCAGGAGTCTTCTCGTCGTTGGTTCTGCCCAGGGCTTCTAATATCTCCGGCAACATGCCGTTGTTGTAGTCGCTTTGAAATGAAATCATTTTTTTTCTTGTTCTTATTTTTGCGGTGTGGGCTTGAGATAAGCCTTGAATTTCTCGGGGTCATAGTTGACCACCAAGTCGTCGGGAAACTGCACTTGCTCCGCCAGCGGCATGATGTTGCCATAATCGGCAATCATGGTGGAGAAATGGGCGTCGCTTCCGAAGATGACGGGCACGTCATGTTTCTTGGCAAGCCTCAACAGCTCAAGGTTGTTTGGCACGGCCATCGTCTTGTGGCGGATAGGAGCCATGGAGTGGTTGTTTATTTCGAGCAGTGTGTGGGTCTCTTTTGAAATCCTCATCAAGGCTTCGAAATCCAGCTCTGCCGTCCCGTCACCCGGGTGGGAGATAATCTGGACGAAGGGGTTGCGCATGGCATTGATGACCCCTTGCGTGTTCTCTGCCTTCGTCCCGCCTTGCCAGCAGATGCTGTGGATGCCGGCTATGCGCAAGTCGAGCAGTCGCCAATACTCCTCGTCCAGGTCAATATCCCCATGCGTGTTGAGAATGTTAAGCTCGGCTCCCAACATGAGCTTCACACCGTAGAGCTCGCGAGGCACGCAATGCAGGTTCCTGAAATAAAGGGGGTCGCAGGTTCCGGGGATATTGGGGCCATGCTCCGTGATGCCTAATATCTCCAGCCCTTTCTCCTTGGCTGCCACAGTCATCTCTTGCAATGTGCTGTAGGCATGTCCCGAGGCTACGGTATGTGTATGAACGTCTAATAATGTCCTCATTTTCTCAAATATCATTTAACTTGGTTTATAAAGATAAGAATAATACATCTAATACAAGGTGCCGAAAGCTACAGTGCCACCTTGTTCTGTTTTTTTTATAGAGCACATCATTTTAAATCGTTAATTTTGGAGCAGACCCTTTGCACATGGTCAAGTCCATACAACATTGAGCGAGAATCAATACCCATCCAAGAGAACAAGGTCTGTATTTTCTGATATTCATTGACAATATAACTCGTGTCTATTTCCGACGCATGAAGTTTGAAACAGATTGGTTCATGGTGGGCTATCCTATTTCTCAAACTGTTTACCTTATCAAGTTCATTGAAGATGTAGGTGTTGTTGTATTGAATGGCAGCCGATGAGCGAGGTTTGTTGGGGAAAGCCTTCAATAGGCATTGTCCTGTTGCACGGTATTGTAGAGAGGAATACATATATTTCCAAACACCAAATTCCATTTCAGCTATCAACTTGGAATGAGAATAATTACCTTGTCTATTTAAACGGTTGTATGCCTTTTCTATGATTTTTCTTGTTTCATTCATACGTCCATTAGAGAACACTCCATTATCTTGCACAGAATCTTTCAGCCAATCGCCTCCCAAATTAGGCACCAAAAGACCATCTATCGCATTCCGCAAAGCCACCTCGAAACAACTGACGATGGTGAAAATCTCCTGTGACAAGCGCAAATTATAACGATACAAAGCCATGGCCTTGCGAGTGTCGCCATTCGCTGCTTCTTTGTATCTCCGCATTCGTTTGGCAGACAAAATCCGCTCAAATTCTAAATATTCCATAAATATTTACCCATCTACTTGGTTGTAACAAGAAAAAACACTATTTTTGTGGTGTTGATTCCCGGTAGCCTCTGACACGTCAAGCTATCGGGTCTTGTTTTTATATGCAATTTGCCTACAAAAATACATCATTTTCTGCGATTATGGTTATGCCACGTTATATAATTACGGAAAATCAACCGTAAAAAATGATAAAACCATGGTATTTTTGTGCATTTGCCGTATTTTTTTTTGCCGATAAGAGTTGTTTGATGAGCACACGTATGCACATTGTGCAAATCAGAATTAATGCCAAACCTAAGAGACATCATCATTGCACTGTAAAGGCATCGGCTTTACACTGTAAAGGCAATGGCATTGCACTGGAAAGGCAACGGCATTTCAGTGCAATGCCGAAACCGAAAATCAACATGGCAAGATGTAGACTGGAACGCATGGTTTTTAATCGTTTTTTTTGATTGCGGAGTCCTGCTAATTGCGCTTTTTTGGTTATATTTGCACGCCAAAACCAAAACACATGAAGAAGAGTGACATTTTGCTTGCCAAGATACGCAACGGCGAGGAGATGACGAGACGTGAAAAGCTAAGCCTCATCATCGACTTGAGCATTCCCTCGATGCTTGCGCAGATAACCACCGTGATGATGTTCTTCATCGACGCCGCCATGGTGGGGCACCTCGGCGCCGCCCAGTCGGCAAGCATCGGCCTTATTGAGACCACGACATGGCTGATGGGTTCCATCCTCTCCGCCGTATCGGTGGGCTTCTCGGTGCAGGTTGCCCACTTTATCGGCGCCAACGACTTTTCCAACGCCAGGCAGGTGTTCCGCCACGCCTTGACGTGCGGCATCGGCTTCAGCGTGGTCATGGCGCTCGTTGGCGCGGCCATTGCCCCCAGCCTGCCTTTCTGGCTTGGCGGCAAGGCCGACATCGCGCCAATGTCGTCGTCCTACTTCCTCATCTATAGCCTCACCCTGCCCGCCGTGCTCGTTTACCACCTCACGGCGGCAATGCTGAAAAGCGCGGGCGAGATGCGGGTGCCCAGCGCTCTGTCTATAATGATGTGTTGTCTCGACGTGGTTTTCAACTACTTGTTTATCTACATTCTCGGCTTGGGGGTCACGGGTGCCGCTCTCGGCACAATGACGGCGTATATTCTGATAGCCCTGCCCATGTCGTGGCAGGCTACGCGGAAAAACAAGATTCTCGCCCTCCACCTCGACCACGCCAGGTTCGAGTGGAATTGGAGGTTCGTGAGAAACGCGGCTAAGATAAGCCTGCCCATAGCCGTGCAAAACATCCTCATGGGTTCAGCCCAAGTGGTATCGACCCTCATCGTGGCACCGCTGGGCAATGCCGCCATAGCCGCCAACTCATTCGCCATCACCGCCGAGAGCCTTTGCTATATGCCAGGCTACGGCGTAGGCGACGCGGCATCTACGCTCATCGGCCAGACTTATGGCGCAGGACGCCGCCGGCTCTGCTACAACTTCGCGCACCTCACCATCGGCACGGGCATGATTGTGATGGCCTTCATGGGAATGGTGATGTTCGTCTTCGCGCCCGAGATGATAGGCTTCCTCTCGCCCGTAGAGGAGATAAGGTGCCTTGGTGCCGAAATCCTGCGCATCGAAGCCTTTGCCGAGCCTTTCTTCGCCGCTGCAATAGTGAGCTATTCGGTTTGCGTGGCAGCGGGCGACACCTTGAAACCTGCCGCCATGAGCCTTTTCTCCATGTGGTGCGTGCGCCTCACGATGGCTTGGTGGCTGTCGCAAAGCCTTGGCTTGCGAGGCGTGTGGATAGCCATGGCCACGGAGCTGACATTCCGCGGCTCAATCTTCCTCTTGCGGATATGGAAAGGGCGGTGGAACAATCTGGAGGCGAAAGCATGAGACCATGAGTCCCGCCTTTGAAAGGCAGGAAAATCAAGATGGGAAAATAATGTTAAATTATCATTGAGCCAATAACAACTTGTTCATATTTTTCCTAATTTTGCTAACGAAACCAACCATAATAATCATTAATCTTTTACAAATTTCTCACGCTATGAAGATTGGAATACCAAAAGAGATGAAGAACAACGAGAACCGCGTTGGCATGACACCCGCGGGCGTTGCCGAGTTGAAAAAACATGGTCACACCGTCTACGTGCAGCACACGGCAGGCGAGAACAGTGGTTTCAGCGACGAAGAATATGAAAATGTGGGCGCGGAGATCCTTCCCGACATCACGGATGTCTATGCCCAGGCGGATATGATTGTAAAGGTAAAGGAACCTATCGAACCCGAATACTCCCTCATAAAGAAAGACCAACTGGTTTTCACATATTTCCATTTTGCTTGCGACAAGCCTCTTGCCGACGCCATGGTCAAGAGCGGTGCCGTTTGCCTTGCCTACGAAACGGTGCAGAAGGCCGACCGGTCGTTGCCGCTGCTCATCCCCATGAGCGAGGTCGCCGGTCGCATGGCTGCCCTCAACGGCGCGTTCTACCTCCAGAAGACCAAGGGCGGCAAGGGCAAGCTCATCAGTGGCGTGCCCGGCGTGAAGCCTACCAAGGTGCTGGTGCTCGGTGGTGGCACCGTGGGCGAGGCAGCCGCGAGAATGGCAGCCGGAATGGGTGCCGATGTCACCATTACCGACATATCACTGCCACGACTGCGCCAACTTGAGAATGAGCTTCCCGCCAACGTCCACGCGCTCTACTCCTCGGAGCACAACATCCGCAAGGAGTTGGCAGACGTCGACATCGTGATCGGCTCGGTGCTCGTGCCTGGAGACAAGACCCCACACCTCATCACGCGCGAGATGCTCGGCCTCATGGAGAAGGGCACCGTGCTCGTGGACGTGGCCATAGACCAGGGCGGCTGCTTCGAGACCTCCCACCCCACTACCCACAGCGACCCCGTGTATGAGGTAGACGGCATAGTGCACTATTGCGTGGCCAACATCCCCGGAGCCGTGCCAAACACTTCCACCATGGCGCTGACCAACGCCACGCTGAAGTATGCCGTGGCTTTGGCCGACAAGGGCTGGCGCCAAGCGTGCAAGGACGACGAGGCCCTGCGCAAGGGCTTGAACATCGTCGGCGGCAAGGTGACCTTCAAGGCCGTGGCAGATGTTTGGAACCTGCCTTACGAGCCAATAGAATTGTAAACGCACAAGGCTTGACATAATAGCCTTCAACTCTATAGTGTCCATCTCCGACTATATTCAAACCCAACCGTTGCTGCAAGTGGCGGTAACGCTGTTGTTGGGAATTGTAGTCGGCGATGGACTTTGTCGTTTCCTGCCATTCCTGCCTTCATGGTCTCTGCTGGTTTGGCTTGTGTTGGTGGCATCGTGCCTCGTCGGCGAGGTTTTGCTAAGGCGCAAGCCCTATTCGCAAAGCACGCTCCTGCTCGTTGCCGTCTTCATTGCCGGAATAGCCTTGGCCGACAAGGCGAAACGTCAACTGGCGTTTCCCTTCCACGGTGGAAGCCCTATGACCTACGAAGCCGTGGTGACCGCCGAACCACAGGTCAAGGGGAAGACGCTGCAATGCGACCTCGCGGTTGTCGCGATAGAGGGCAAGCAACTCGACAAGGCCATAAACATAAAGGCGCATATCCTTCGCGACACCTTGACAAACGATTGGCGGAGCATAAGGTTGGGAACGGGAATCGAGGCCATGTCGGTGATGGAGCCACTGCGAAACTATCGCAAGAGCAACTTCGACTACGCGCGTTGGCTCCATTGCCACGGCTTCCGCGCCAGCACGTTCATATTCGCCACCAATTGGCGAACAGCGAGGGTCAGCCTCAAACCGATGACCACGATGGAGCGATTGCGCCTGAAGGCCATGGGCATAAGGCAAAGGCTTGTGGCAAGACTCAACCTCGGCAGCGACGAGCGGCAACAGTCTGCAATAGTGGCGGCGATGGTCTTGGGCGACAAGCAGGCTCTCGACCGAGACACGAAAGACGCGTTCTCCGTCTCGGGAGCGTCGCACGTCTTGGCTCTCTCCGGACTGCATCTCAGCATTATCTACTTCATTCTCACCTTGCTCACGGGAAGGCGGCGCAAGCGCA
>CAVKWN010000046.1:0-26484 GCA_963660075.1 Lachnospiraceae bacterium | reverse complement strand
GCTGCTTCATCTCCTGCCAAGAGGCGATGATGTCGCCGCTCCAGGAGAATGTGCCATAGTGCTGGATGCCGAAGGCTCCACTGCGGGTCATCTGCAAAGATCGTTTCTCGTTGCCCTTCATCCGTCGCTGATACTCATAGATGCTCTTGTTGTGAACCAGCGGATAGGCATTCTTCACGCTGAGCCAAGAGCCGTCGTAGGTCTGATAATCCTGGTCGCCAGCCTTCTCGAAATGGTCGGGCTCGGTGGAGTCGGTCCACCACGCATCGAAGCCCATGTTGTAGAGATGCGAGAGATACTTCCAGTAGATCTCGCGAGCCTTGGGATTGAAGGCATCATAAGGACGGGCGTCACATTTTCGAGGCCAAGTATCGAAAGGCAGGAGGGCGTTGATCTTCTGGAAATCCTTGTATTGCGCTGTCCACGGACCGAAGGTAGGCCAGATGGTAATCATCAGATGGGCATCGTTCTTGTGTACATACTTCACCATCTCCTCCGGGCTTTTCAGGCGTGGCTCGCCCTGCGCCTTCATGTTTCTCATGTCGCGGGGCAGATACTTGTCGTAGGCTGGGTCGCCCACCTTATTGATATAATAGGGGTTCTGGAATTTCATCGCATTCCAGTTGGAGTCGCAGCCCCAGTACTGCCAGTCCTGTACGATGGCATCGGTAGGAATCTTCAGTTCACGATATTTGTCGAGCACACCAGCCAACTCGTCGCTGGTCTTGTATCGCTCGCGGCACTGCCAGAAGCCCATCGCCCACTTGGGGAACATCGTTGCCTGACCGGTCAGTTCTCGGATGCTGGCGATGACTCCG
Organism: Lachnospiraceae bacterium; assembly: GCA_963660075.1. Taxonomy (GTDB): domain Bacteria; phylum Bacteroidota; class Bacteroidia; order Bacteroidales; family Bacteroidaceae; genus Prevotella. The sequence continues at coordinate 25,666 of CAVKWN010000046.1, read as the reverse complement.
TCCTGTGTGCCGTCCTTGTACATGAAGTAATAGTCGGCGCAAGTGCCCACCTCGCTGGTGAGGGCGGTCTGCTTGTCATCGTCGTAGTAAGTCTTTCCGGCATTGTCCCAGTAGACTCCGTAGCCCTTCTCGCTCGTGAAGTAAGGGATGGCGATGTAGGTGTTGTGGTTCCATAGCTCCACATGGCGGCGACCACGCTGGCTCATATAGGTGTCGCGCAACTGACCGAGACCATAGATTGCCTCATCGTCTGCCAACTGGAACTGCTGCGTGATGCGATACTTGCCCTTGTTGGCTGCGTCGTTGCGTGCTTCGAGCAGGGTCTTGGTGTCGGTCAAGAGTTGCTTGCCGTCTGGGGAGAGGAAGCGAATCTCGCCCGTCTTCTGATTCAGCTGCACGGTGATGCAAGCGGACTTCAGGCTCACGATGTCGCCCTTCTCCTCCATGCTCACATTCTTCAGTTGCTGCGGTTGGAGGATGACGCAATAGCTCTTCTTCTGAGCCGCATTGCCATCATCGGCACTCGCCTTGACGATGCGGACGATGGAAGGGGAATAGAACTCGACAGTCACGTTCTGACCGGCAATCTGTCGGTTGATGACGGCAGTAGCCGCCCCATTCTTTACCTTTGCCACCTGCACGCTCTTGGCGAAGGAAACGTTCGGAGTAGAGGCCATGGCAGCCATGCCCAGTAGGGCAACGAGGGATAAATTCTTTAGCATACCTTTACGATGTTTTTAGAGTTAAGTTTTATGTTTCACCCCTAATGGAAGCCCAAAAGCACCCATCAGGATTTCGGTGGCAAAGGTACTGGTAAAGCTCAGGAATGGGCTAAAACAAATGAAGATTCAGGTGGTACTTTTGTTGATTCGTACCCCAAAATGGCATTATTTATACTCAGAAGGCAGCATGCCGTATTCTTTCTTGAAACATTTGGTGAAGTAGCTGGGCGAACTGAAACCTGTGCGGTCGGCGATGTCGTTGACCGTCAAGCCGCCAGTCTTCAAGAGTTCGGAGGCTCGCTGCAGACGGATGCTACGGATGAACGACACGGGAGTGGTGTTGGTCAGGGCCGTCAGCTTCTTGTAGAGTCCCGTTCGCTCCATGCAGAGGTCGTTGGCCAGTTGCTCCACGCCATACTCGCCATCCGACAAATGTTGTTCTACCAAGGAACGGACTTTCTGAATCAGCTCAGGTTCCTCTACAGATGAGGAAGGAATCAATTCGATGTTCTCCTTTACTCCTTTACGCTTTCTCTGACGATACAGGAAAAGGACTGCTACAACGATAAGAATTACTGCTATCAAGACGAGAGAGAATACTCCCCATCCCAATTGCCACCACGGTTTGTCGATTGTGAAGAAGAGTCCCAACATCGGCGATACATAAATAAGACCGTCATTATAGGTTCCCAGCCAGATAGCTCCTTCCCTATCCCGATACACCGTGTTGATGCCCGTGACGAGTGACCTTCCGTCGGGCAAGGCCAATTCCCGAACCTCGCGAGGCGCATTGCCCACCTTGAAGTCGAACATCAGATAACCTCGCTGACTGCTGATCAGAGCCTGGTTGTCCGAAGCCATGTTCAGCGTATGCAGGATGTAAGGACAGGAGAATATCTTCGTAAACTTTCGGGTCTCTGGGTCGAAGTGCAAGAAGACGGAGACCACGCCCCCATCCTTTCCTTCACGCCCCGTGCGAATCTGATAAAACTGTCCGCTGGGTGTCTGCACAGTCAAGGATGTATTCCGATAGTGCAAGGCTTCTGATGGAGAGTAAGCGGAAACGGTATAGATGAGTTTTCCATCCTTGAAAGCCGCCACCTTGCCCGACTCGTGGAAGGTATAGACATTCTTTCCGTCGGTGTCCAAGTCCTGCAAACTCCCCCAAGAGCCAACGAGCAGGATGCGGTTTCCGTCCGTGGCATTGATTACCGTGTCGCCCTTCACCGTCCACACATTCCCTCGACTATCCACAAAGAGGTCTTCGACGGCTTCCAGGGACAGTTCCACCACCTTGCCTTGGTTCAAATCCACACAACTCACCTGATGGCGTTCCTTGATCCAGAGCCGATGATGATTGTCGGCATAGAGATGCGTCTGCCCCTCGTACTTGTCTATGCGCTGCGCTTGTCCTGCTGACAGAGGAATAAAGCGGAATTGCCTGCCATCATAGATGTCGATTCCTTTCTGGGTTCTCACCGCCAACCGATTGTCCGGCAACTGCATCATCTGTAAGATATTGTTGTCGGAAAGTCCCTGTCGGGTATTGAGCACCTGGAAATATTCAACCTTCTCTATCTTTTGCGCACTCGTGGGCAATGCCAAGCACAAAAGAATGAAGAGGATGATTCCGATGATGATATGCGACAAACTGCATCTCATTGCCCTAATCCTCTATTTCATCAGTTTTAATCTCAGCGAGTTAAGCACCACGCTCACACTGGAGCATGCCATTAGGGCACTCGCCCACATCGGCGTAATCTGGAAGTCGATGCCGAAGAGACGCAAGGCTCCGGCTGCCAGTGGGATGCATACGATGTTGTAGACGAAAGCCCAAAAGAGGTTCTGCCATATCATGCCCACTGTCCGTCGGCTAAGCTTCACGGCTTCGGGGATAGCCATCAGGTCATCGCCCATCAGCGTCACCTGTGCCACGTCCATCGCCACGTCCGTGCCTCTTCCTATCGCCATACTCACGTCGGCGAGAGCCAGCGCCTGGGTGTCGTTGATGCCGTCGCCAATCATCATCACTCGCTTGCCCTCTGCTTGGAGCTTCTGCACCAATGCTTGCTTGTCGCCCGGCTTCACCTTGCTCTGCCAGTGGTGGATGCCAGCCTTCCCTGCCCAATAGCGTGCCGCCTCCTCCTTGTCGCCGCTCATCATATACACATCGATGCCTTCCTCTTGCAACTGGCGCATTGCTTCGGCGGCATGGGGCTTAAGAGTCTCACGAGTCTCCAAGACTTTACAGAGAGCATCTTCGTCGGTCTGGGCAAGGACAGTGAGATTCTCTGCCTTGGTGAAGTCTGTGTTCTGATTGGGAATGGTGAGCGTGCCCGTCTTGTCGATGACGAGGGCGTTCACCTTGCGCAGGTTTTCGAGGGCGGCGGCATCCTTGATGAGGATTTGCTTCTGCGCCGCCTTTCCTATTCCCACCATCAGGGCAGTGGGAGTCGCCAAACCCATGGCGCAAGGACAGGCAATCACCAATACGGCAACGGCACTCAATATCGCCTGAGGCAGACAGGCATTGCCACCCACCAGCCACCATATTATAAAGGTAAGGAGGGCGATGGCTGCCACTACGGGCACGAAGACCAATGCCGCCTTATCGACGATGCGCTGCACGGGAGCCTTGCTTCCCTGCGCCTCCTGCACCATACGGATAATCTGCGCCAAGGCGGTCTTCTCGCCTATCTGCTTGGCACGCATACGGAGCTTGCCCTGGCTCGGGATGGTTCCTGCCAACACCTCGTCGCCCACTCGCTTGGCGGCAGGAGTAGGCTCGCCCGTTATCATCGCCTCATCCACATAAGCGGCATCGGCAGTCATAAAACTCTCGGCCTGAGTCACTGTGCCATCCACGGGAATCTTCTCTCCGGCACGCACCTCTATGATGTCGCCGTAATCTATCGTGGAGATGGGCACCTCCTCCATCTTGTAATCGTCAGAGCCTTCGAGTTTCTCTCGGGTCACCAGTCGGGCGGTCTTCGGTTGCAAGCCCATCAACTGCCTGATGCTGCTCGCCGTGCCGTCCTTGGCCTTCTCCTCCAGGCATCTGCCTGTCAAGACAAAGGTGATGATCATCACCGAGGCATCGAAATATGTATGCCACTCTATGCCCCTCGCTCCCCATACCTGTTCGCCGAAGAAGGTGTTGAAGACACTGAAAAGGAAGGCTACGAGGGTACTCATTGCCACGAGCGAATCCATGTTGGCGGCATGATGCTTGAGCTGTTTCCAAGCGGAGACGTAAAACATCCCGCCACAGTACACCATGTTCGCCAAAGCCAAGAGCAAGCAAATCTGATTGGCAAAAGGACTGTTCATGCCGTCCGACTCCATGCCGAGCGAAAGCCAACCCATGGAGAAAGCCATAGTGAGAATGGCGAAAAACCAAGACAGCAGGGTCTTGCGCTTGAGCAATGTAAATTCACGGCGGTTTATTTCCTCGGCACTCCGGTCAGCCTCTATCACGAGGTCGTAGCCTATAGAGGATATTTCTCGCTTCATATCTTCGAGCGTCATCTTCTCTGGGTCATAGTCAACGAGAGCCGTGCGTCCTGCCAATGAAACGGAGGCAGAACGGATGCCGTCGAGGGAGTTGAGCTTGCGCTCCACATTGGCTGAGCATGCTGAGCATGCCATACCTATCACGGGAATTGTCTTCTTCATTTTTCCTGTTTTTCGTTCTTTATTTCTCATATCCCTCATAATAATAGCTCTGCTCAATCCCCTTGAATATCACTTCGCGGCTGTCCGTGTCGGAAGTAAGGTTCTGTGAGAGGAGATAGCGCAGTTCGAGGTCATTGATTGGCGAGCGCTCCATTGCCGAGAGATATTGCTCCTTGTCCACATACTGCCAGTTAACCACTTTGGCAAGGGAGCGTTTGAGCATCATGTCGAGCCAAATGCGGGTGGAGCGTCCATTACCCTCCATGAAAGGATGACACACGTTCATCTCGACATACTTTTCTATGATATGCTCAAAAGTATCTTCAGGCATCTTCTCCACGGCAGAGAGTGCGGCGCCTAGATAGAGGCTATTAGCGAAACGGGAACCTCCTTTAGAGATGTTTTTGTCTCGAACGATGCCAGCAAAAGGATACAAGCCCTCGAACAGATAATAATGTATCTGCTGAATCCCCGCCGTATTGCCAACAGGAATTTTATCTATGTCGCCCGACTCAAAGAGGCGGTGTGCGTTAGCCAACGACTTTTCGTCTATATCCTTCGTTGTCATAATCAATTATCATCTTATTTCTTCATGTACAAAGGTATGAACAATCACTGACATTCACGAATGATTAGTGGCGCCTTTTTGAAAAATAATTCACGAATTGTTTTGCGGTATCAGCTAAACATCGTACATTTGCAAACACAAAAACGAAACAAACATCCGGGGTTGTCCTGATTCGATCGGGATACTCATCAAATTACGTTGAAAACCGGGTCACTTCTCTTGTCTATGGCGGGCCACATAAAACCGCGCACGCGGACTAAGCCAAAAGGCCAGTGGATTACAAAAACGGAGAGAACCCACAACTTTTATAGCTGGAGTTTTCATCACATCCTCAGGGCAACCCCTTTTCTATATTCTTTTTTCTCAATACGTCAGATGCCATGTTTAGTGGAATAGTGGAAGAAATGGCGACCATTGTCGCCATAAAGCGATATGGAGGAAACGTTGACCTCACATTGACTTGCTCGTTCACCAGCGAGCTGAAGATAGACCAAAGCGTGAGCCACAATGGAGTATGTCTCACGGTGGTCAATATCAACAATGACCAGTATACCGTCACGGCAATGAAAGAGACGCTCGACCGCTCAAATATCGGACTGCTTGACGTTGGCGACAAGGTCAACGTGGAAAGGTCAATGCAAATAAATGGACGTCTCGACGGGCACATCGTCCAAGGCCACGTCGACGGGACCGCGGAGTGCGTAGACACGACAGACGCCGACGGCAGCACATATTTCACTTTCCGCTATCATGCCGACAAGGCAATGGCAAGACGTGGGTACATGTGCGTGGACAAAGGCTCGGTAACCGTGAACGGCGTGTCGCTGACCGTAATCAACCCCACCGACGACTCCTTCACGGTGGCCATCATTCCTTATACGCGCGAACACACCAATTTCCGCTACATCAAAGTTGGCACACGTGTCAATATCGAGTTCGACATCTTGGGGAAATACATCGCGCGCCTACGTCATTTTGAAGAATAGAAAAAGCCCTTTTGCCTTTGCACTGAAAAGACGATGGCTTTGCACTGAAATGACAACGGCTTTACACTGAAATGACGATGCCTTTGCACTGGAAAGGCAACGGCCTTATAAAACAAGCACCTTTCAAGGGTGCTTTTTTTGTTAGTGATTCTGCCTTAAGACTTTTTAGAATTATATAAACTTGTCTAATTGGTGCTTTTTTTATAACAATTTGTAAAAAAAGCGCCAACTATTGTTAAGATTAAATTATTTGGATAAACCTTTGGTGTCCTTATAGCATCTTAACATCAAAGATAATTATCAGTTATTCAATATCTATGGTAAAAAAAGCAACAACAATCCTTGTTGTGGCAGGCTTGCTTAGCTTTTCTGCAAGAGTCTCAGCACGTCAGTGGACGCTGCACGACTGCATCAGTTATGCGCTTGCCAACAACATCACGCTTCAAAAAAACCGGGTAAGCAAATACTCGGCAATTGAAGACTACAAGCAAAGCAAGGCCGCACTGCTGCCTTCGCTTTCGGCATCCACGTCGCAAAACATTTCCTACAACCCATGGCCTGAGCAAGGGTCATACACGGTGCAAGGATCAAAGGTGCAAACCAATGTGGACAAGTTCTATTACAATGGCTCTTACGGCATAAACGCCAACTGGACGGTATGGAACGGCAATCAAAACCGTAACAAGATAGCACTGAACAAGCTCTCCGTAGAACAAGCCGCGCTCGACTCAGCACAGACCGCCAACACCCTGCAAGAGCAAATAGCACAGCTTTTCGTACAAATACTGTATTCAAAAGAAGCGGTGAAGGTCAACGAGACCACGCTCGAGACCTCAAAGAAGACAGAGGAACGAGGAAAGGAATTTTACAAGGTAGGTTCCCTCAGCAAGGCAGACTTGGCACAGCTCACCGCCCAAAGGGCACAAGACGAATACAGCGTCGTCCAGGCGCAAAGCTCGCTTGCCGATTATAAGCGACAGCTGAAACAGCTCTTGCAAATAACCGATCAGGAAGAGTTTGACGTAAGCGCAGACGAGCCAACCGACGCCATGGCGACAACCACCATTCCATCGGTGACCATGGTTTACGACTCTGCCTTGCAATACCGCCCGGAGATTCAAAACGCACTGTTGGGCATCAAGAGCAGCGACGTGCAAATCAAGATAGCCAAGGGGCAACGCATGCCCACGGTGGGGATTTCGGCAAGCGTCAGCACCAACACCACGTCAATGAACAGCAACGCATGGGGAAAGCAATTGAAGAACAACCTCATTGGCGGAGCGGGATTCACCGTGAGCGTCCCCATTTTCGACAACAGGCAGACCAAGACTGCCATCAACAAGGCTGTACTCTCAAAGCAGAGCTACCAACTCGACTTGAAAGACAAGCAAACACAGCTCTACTCTACCATTGAGAACTATTGGCTTCAGGCAAACAACAACCAAGAGCAATACAAGAGCGCAAAGGTGAACACCGAGAGCGCGCAAGAAAGTTATGACCTCTTGCAGGAGCAGTTCAAGCAGAACCTCAAAAACGTCATTGAGCTGATGAACGGAAAGGACAAGTTGCTCCAGGCGAAGCAAAGTGAGCTGCAAGCCAAATACATGGCTATACTCAATATCAACTTGCTCAATTTCTACAAGGATGGCACCATGAAATAATCACCACCCTTGGGAACTCAACGTGACTAACAAATAACAAGACACAAATATTATCTCATAAATACAAACTCATGAAAATCAAGAAAATAAGCAGTATTTGGATAATCGTAGGAGTTGTTGTCGTGCTGGCGATAGCAGCGTGGCTGCTCTCCGGAAGCAAGAAAGACACGACCATCAACTTCACTACCGAGGCTGTGGGCCTGACCAACATCGAAAACAGCGTGACCGCCACCGGTACGATAGAGGCAGTGAAGACCGTTACCGTGGGTACACAGGTTTCCGGCATCATCGACAAGCTCTTCGTGGACTACAACAGCGTGGTAAAGAAGGGACAGGTAATAGCTGAACTTGACAAGCAGAACCTGCAAAGCCAGCTCAACTCGTCAAAAGCACAGCTCTCGCAGGCACAGGCAAACCTCCAGAGCGCGCAAAGCGACCTTGCCTACCAAAAGGCCAACTACCAGCGCAACAAGACTCTATACGACAAGGGCCTTATCTCAGCCAACGACTTTGAGCAAGTCCGCCTGAGCTGGCAAACGGCAAACGCCACCGTGGCACAGAGGCGCGACGCCGTGGCTGCCGCAAAAGAAGAGGTGAGCCGCGCGCAAACCAACCTCAGCTATGCCGTCATCACGTCGCCCATAGACGGTGTGGTAATCTCAAAGAGCGTGGAGGAAGGCCAGACCGTGGCAGCAAGCTACTCAACGCCTGAGCTCTTCACCATCGCCAAGGACCTGAAGGACATGCGTGTTATCGCCAACGTTGACGAAGCTGACATAGGCGGTGTCAAAGTTGGACAAAGAGTGACGTTCACGGTTGACGCCTACCCCAACGACACTTTCGAAGGTTCAGTGACCCAAGTGCGCCAAGAGGCCACCACGACAAACAACGTCGTGACCTACGAGGTGGTAATTAGCGCGCCCAACCAAGACCTGAAGCTGAAGCCAGGCCTGACCGCCAACGTGAACATATATACCGAAGAGATTAAAAACGTATTAAGCGTTCCTTCAAAGGCATTGCGCTATACGCCAGAGAAAGAGACAGTTGGCGGAAGGAAGATTCAAGACATCTCCAACGCCAAGAACAAGGTTTGGACGCTTGAGCGCAACATGCTCGTGGCACACAAAGTGACCATAGGATCAACAGACGGCATCCACACGCAGATACTCAGCGGCATAAAGAAAGGCGCGAAGGTCATTACCGGCATAGCCACGCCAGAGGCTGACAACGATGCCGACGACAATGCCAGCGACGGCACGCAAAGCCCATTCGCTCCCGGACCAAAAGGTAACAAAAAGAAGTAAGCGTATGGACAATGACAGAAAAGTAGTAATCGAGCTGCAAGACATCAAGCGCGAGTTCAAGGTTGGCGACGAGATAGTGCATGCTTTGCGTGGCGTCTCGTTCAAGATTTTCGAGGGAGAGTTCGTTACCATCATGGGTAAGTCGGGATCCGGAAAGTCAACCCTCCTCAACCAGCTTGGTTGCCTGGACACGCCGTCAAGTGGCGAGTATTATCTCGACGGCGTGCCTGTAAGGGAGATGTCGCGGTCGCAAAGGGCGGTGCTTCGCAACCGCAAGATAGGCTTCATTTTCCAAAACTACAACCTCTTGCCCAAGACATCTTCTGTGGAGAACGTGGAGTTGCCCTTGATGTACAACTCCGGCGTGTCTGCCGCAGAACGTCACGAGCGCGCGGTTGAGGCACTGAAGGCCGTAGGGCTCGGCGACAGGCTCTACCACAAGTCAAACCAGATGTCGGGAGGCCAGATGCAACGCGTAGCCATTGCTCGCGCCCTCGTGAACGACCCTGCCGTGATTCTTGCCGACGAGGCGACTGGTAACCTCGACACACGAACGAGCTTCCAGATTCTCGTGCTCTTCCAAAAGCTGTACGCGCAAGGCCACACGATCATTTTCGTCACCCACAACCCCGACATTGCCAACTACTCGTCGAGGAACATTGAGATAAGAGACGGAAAGGTTATCTGCGATGAGTATAACGACAACATCAGGGATGCGGCAAAAGCCCTCGCTGAATTGCCCGCAAACACCGATGAGTAAAATATTGATGACAAATGAACTATACCAACTTATTCAAGATAGCCCTGCGTGCCATTGGTGCCAATAAGATGCGGTCGTTTCTAACCGCGCTTGGCATCATCATCGGCGTGGCATCAGTCATCACGATGCTCGCCATAGGCCAAGGCTCTAAGCGAAGCATCCAGGCAAACATTGCCGAGATGGGCTCCAACATGATAATGATCCATCCGGGCCAGGACATGCGCGGAGGCGTAAGGCAGGACGCGTCGTCGATGGAAACGCTGAAACTCACCGACTACCAAACATTGAAGGACGAGTGCAACTACATCAAGGGCATCTCCCCCGTGGTGAGCAGTTCCGGCCAATTCATCTACGGCAACAACAACACGCAATCGACCATCTATGGCGTTAACACTGAGTATTTGGACATCAGGCAGTTGAGCGTGTCTAACGGCGACTGTTTCACCGACCAAGACATCAAGTCAAACGCCAAGGTTTGCATACTCGGACAAACCGTAGTGGATTACCTCTTCCCTAACGGTGGAGACCCAGTGGGAAAAGTGGTCAGGTTCAACTCCACACCCTTCCGCGTTGTAGGCGTATTGAAAAAGAAAGGCTACAACTCCATGGGTATGGACCAAGACAACCTTGTCATAGCGCCTTACACCACTATCATGAAACGCATCCTCGCGCAGACTTATCTCTCAGAGATCCAAGCCTCTGCCATAACGGAGGGAGTGACGGAAAAAGCGACAGACGAGATGACAACCATCTTGCGACGCAACCACAAGTTGAAAGATGCCACCGACACGAAGGAAGCTGACGATGACGACTTCAACATCCGCTCGCAAGAAGAACTGTCTTCTATGATGAACTCAACCACGAACATGCTGACTATACTGCTCGGCTGTGTGGCCGGCATCTCCCTCGTGGTTGGCGGCATAGGCATCATGAACATCATGTATGTCAGCGTCACCGAGCGCACACGCGAGATTGGCTTGCGCATGAGCGTAGGCGCACGCAGCATTGACATTCTGAACCAATTCCTCATAGAGGCAATCATGATGTCGGTGACAGGCGGCATAATTGGAATATTCATCGGAATAGGCGCAAGCTACGCCGTCAAGATGTTGGCAGGATGGCCAATCTACATTGAGCCATGGACCATACTCATGTCGTTTGCGGTTTGTACGTTCACCGGAGTTTTCTTCGGTTGGTATCCAGCCAAGAAAGCGGCTATGCTTGACCCGATTGAGGCCATCAGATATGAGTGATTTGTTTTGCACGCGCTTGCACAAACAAAGTTAAAAAACACAAAAAGCGCTACTTGTAATGTCTTATTTCTTTATCTTTGCAAAAAACAAATAAAGCAAACTAAAGAAATGAGACATTTCAAGTTTATTACCCTTTCTGCCGTTGCCACATTGATGTTGTCATCATGCGGCACGACATCCACTGTGCCTATCACAGGTCGCAAGCACACCCTGCTTGTGTCCGACTCCGAGGTACTGAGCCTGAGCAACAAGCAATATTCTGAATTCATGCAAACGGCCAAGGTTTCCACCAATGCCCAAAACACGGCAATGGTGAAACGTGTAGGACAACGTTTGGCAACTGCAGTGGAGACATATTTGAAAAACAACGGCCTTTCATCGGAAATACAGAATTTCTCCTGGGCATTTAATCTCGTTCAAAACACGGAGGCTAACGCCTTTTGCATGCCAGGCGGAAAGATTGTCGTCTACGAGGGACTTCTGCCCATTACGCAGAACGAAGCCTCGTTAGCCATAGTCCTCGGCCATGAAATAGCTCACGCCGTGGCAAAGCACTCGGCAGAGCAAATGTCGAAGAAGCTTCGCCAGCAATATGGCACGCAGATTGGCGGAGCGCTGCTCGGGCAAGTGGTTGGAAGCAACGCCGCGTCCATCGCGACACAAGTGGCACAGACAGGCTTCAGCCTCGCTAACTTGAAATACAGCCGTGATGACGAGAGCGAGGCAGACCACATGGGACTGATCTTTGCGGCAATGGCTGGCTATGATCCACAGGTCGCCGTTCCATTTTGGCAACGCATGTCATCGGGCAACAGCAATCAGAGCGACTTCCTCTCCGACCATCCATCTGATGCCAAGCGCATAGCGGCATTACAGACAGAGATGCCCGAGGCTTTGAAATATTACAAAGCCTCAGGTTATGCCAATACAACGCAAACCACGACAAAGAAGACCACAACCACGAAGAAAACCACGACAAAGAAGTCGACATCCACAAAGCGAAATAAATAACGTGCGGACACGGTGACAGCCCATTCACACGTCAAACCACAAACTCTCTGCCTATGCTCGAATATCTTTCTTCCAACCTTTGGCTTGTATGGACATTGGTATGCGTTTTCGCCTTGATACTTGAAGTCACATCTGGCACATTTTACTTGATGTGCTTTGCGTTGGGCGCGGCGTGCTCCATCATCGCGTCTCTATTATTCACCCCACTTTGGATTCAGGTGTTGGTATTCGTCATAGGCTCCGCCCTCTGCGTGTTCGGCGTGCGTCCGTTTGCCGTTAAATATCTCCATCCACACCACGATGATCGCCCAAGCAATGCCGACGCCCTTATCGGACGCACGGGCATCGTGATAGAACCCATTAGCCCAAGTCATTCGGGCTACGTGAAAGTTGACGGAGACGAATGGAAAGCCATATCCGACACAGGAGTAACCATAAGCAACGGAAGCCGCGTAAGGATAGTGTCGCGCGACAGCATAATAGTGAAAGTCGTCGAGGAGCCATAAAACAATAAGCAGCATACGCTTTATCTTAACCTCATTAATTATTAACGCTTTAATCTGTATTACCATGATTGGATTCTATGTTTTAATAGCACTTGTAGTGTTGGCACTATTTTTCGCCAAGATGGCAATCGTCATCATTCCGCAAAGTGAAACACGTATCATAGAGAGATTGGGCAGGTACTACGCCACCCTCAAACCTGGAATAAACATCATTATACCTTTTATAGACAAGGCCAAGATTATCGTCACCTACCAACGTGGCCATTACAATTACAGCAGCCACATAGACCTTAGAGAGCAAGTTTACGACTTTGACAAGCAGAACGTAATCACGAAGGATAACATCCAGATGCAAATCAACGCCCTACTCTATTTCCAAATCGTTGACCCGTTCAAGGCTGTCTACGAGATTAACAATCTCCCCAACGCCATTGAGAAGCTGACGCAAACCACGCTGAGAAACATCATTGGCGAGATGGAACTTGACCAAACACTTACCTCGCGCGACATCATCAACACCAAATTGCGCGGCGTGCTCGATGATGCCACCAACAAATGGGGTATCAAGGTCAATCGCGTGGAGCTTCAAGACATCACTCCTCCACAAAGCGTGCTGCAAGCCATGGAAAAACAAATGCAAGCAGAACGCGACAAGCGTGCCACAATTCTCACGTCAGAGGGTCAAAAGCAAGCCCAGATCCTGAAGTCGGAAGGTGAGAAAGCCGCAACCATAAACCGCGCTGAAGCCGACAAGCAGCAAGCTATACTCAGGGCGGAAGGCGAAGCCACGGCACGCATACGCAAGGCGGAGGCAGAGGCTGCGGCAATAGAGAAGGTGACGCAAGCCGTGGGACAGACAACCAACCCTGCCAATTATCTTCTTGCGAAAAACTATATTCAGATGTTGCAACAGGTAGCGGCAGGCGACAAGTCGAAGACAGTGTTCCTGCCATACGAGGCAAGCAACCTCATGGGAAGCCTCGGAGGAATAAAGGAACTATTCAAATAATTGAATTTGTTTAATAATCAATCAGTAATGTATTGCAATTTGTGCATTGTATGCGGCGCACGCCCTAACTTTATTAAGGTTGCGCCGCTTATCAGAACTATTAAGGACAGCACCTCGTACCAAAAGGTGGATTTCCAACTTGTCTATACAGGTTCAGAAGACGACCCAACCATAGATACGTCCCTTTTTGACGATTTGTGCATACCGCGTCCCGACACGTTTCTTGGGGTGACGGCAACAAACCTAAGCGAGATAACTGGGCAAACAATGCAACAGTTTGAGGCGTATCTTCAAACACATCCTACAGATACCGTGGTGGTGGTAGACGACCTCGCCTCGACAATGGCTGTTGCGATAGTGGCAAAGAAACATGGCATAAGACTCGCGCATATCGCCGCAGGCACAAGGTCGTTTGACATAAACATGCCAAAGGAAGTGAACAGGCTCGTCATTGACGGTCTGTCTGACTTGCTATTTACGGCAGGAGCAAGCAACAACTCCATTGCCAACAGGGAGGGTGCCGAATTGTCAAAAGTCTATATGGTGGGAAACATTCTTATTGACAACCTGCGTTTCATACACGACAAGCTCAGGAAGCCTGCCATTGTAGACGAGTTGAGGTTAAACGGTAATGACTATATAGTGTTTACACTCAACCGAAAAGCCTTAATTGCCAACATTGACAACCTTCAGGAAATGCTGAAAGCCGTCATTTCCAACGCCAACGGAACCCCAATTATAGCACCATTGAGAGGCCAGGCTGCAAAGGCCGTAGAAGATTGCATCCATGACGTGAGCAATCATAGCATTCATGTCACCGAGCCCCTTACCTACCTGGAATTTGCATGGCTCACGGAAAATGCGAAAGGCATTATCACAGACTCTGGCAACGTAGCAGAAGAGGCAACGTTCAACCATGTGCCTTGTGTAACCCTCAACAGCTATACAGAGCACATTGAAACCGTGCGCGAGGGCACAAACATACTTGTAGGAGAGGATGCCGACACTTTAGGCAAAGCGGTTGCCGACATGGTAGAGGGCAAATGGAAGAAAGGCCAGCTCCCTGAAAGATGGGACGGAAGGACTGCCGCCAGAATGCTGAGCATACTTGAAGGCAACGAGAAATAACGGGCAACACCGTTATTTCTCTAACAATGGCTATACTGTTATCTCTCCGGCAATGGACTGGCACATTAAGCTACGAATGACATTAGGATCAGAGTACATGCCCTGAAGGAACATCAATTTCGTGATGGCAGACTCCACGGTACCGTCGAACCCCGACACCACCCCAATGTCCTTGAGCTGGTAGCCTGTGTCATAACGATCCATGACCACGCTTCCCGCGACGCATTGGCTAATGTTCACTATCACCACCCCCCTTTGAGCCGCTTGTCTCAACAATGGCATCAACCAAGAATTGTGTGGCGCATTGCCACTACCGAAAGTTCTTACGACCATACCACGAAGTGAATTAGAGCTTAGCACATTTCTGAATATACGCTCTTGTATGCCGGGAAACATGCTAAACACCAAGACATTCTCGTCCATGGCATAATGCGGAATCATGCGCTTTGAAAAATCAGGCTTGATGATGTGATGATTGTGGAAGGAGAAATTCACTCCTGCGTCACAAAGATGCGGATAATTAAAACTGTCGAAGGCAAAAAAGCCTTCGGCGTTAATCTTTGTAGACCTGTTGCCCCTGAGCAACCTGCCACTGAAATAGATGCACACCTCTGGCACCATGGGATGACCGTCCTTGTCTTTCAATGCCGCCAACTCAATGCTTGTAATAAGGTTTTCCTTGCCATCGGTCCTCAACTGTCCAATGGGAAGTTGGGATCCCGTAAGAATCACAGGCTTGGTAAGGTTCTCCAACATAAACGACAAAGCAGAGGCCGTGTAAGCCATCGTATCGGTGCCATGAAGTATGACAAAGCCATCATATTGGTCATAATTGCGCGCGATGATCCTAACCAACTGCGCCCAGTATTTAGGCTTCATGTCGCTTGAGTCAATAGGTGGCGTAAACTGATATACGTCCACATTGGTGCGAATAAGGTTAAATTCCGGCATAGAGTCCTCAAGGTGGTTGAAATCGAGCGGTTCCAATGCACCTGTCTGTGGGTTTTGCCCCATCCCTACAGTCCCACCCGTATAAATCAGCAGCACTTTATTCATAATCTAAGCTTTATCATTTGTTATAATAACCATGTTGATTAACACGTCTATACTTGTTGGCCTCAGCTAAAAGAACATTTAGCTTTCCTTTTCTTACCTCGTCCAACTTGTTGTCTCTGAACATTTTCCGATTATATTTGAGCCAATTGACCAAACGCCTGTTCTCTACATGATATTTAGACGGCCTGCGCTTATTTGTCTCAAGAAAAGACATGTATTCTTGCCACTTCAATAGCCACATCTCATCGGATTTCATGCGTGAAAATCAATTATATTATTATATTATACATGGTCAATTCTTTCTGATTTGCAAAATTACTTATTTTTTAAACTATTCATATTATTTCAAGAAATTATTTTTCAGCTAATCCTTTATACTTTGGAAAATAAGTCTTACCTTTGCACTAATAAAGCATTCATTATAATTAGAAATGAAGAAAATCCTCTTTATCCCTGTTTTGTGTGCTATGCTTCTCGCTTTGGGAAGTTGTTCAAGTATGCGCCACTACACTTATTTCCAAAACATCGACACATTAGACATGTCTCCATCCAAGGGTCTTCCCGTAACAAGGATCATGCCAAACGATGAGATTTCAATCATTGTCAAGACTACCAACCCCGAAGCGTCACAACCATTCAACCTCTTCTCGGGCAACGACGGCAATAACAACAACAACAATAATAATATACATGGCTATCTCGTAGACAACGATGGGTGCATCAACTTCCCGGTATTGGGAAGGATACACGTGAGCGGGCTTTCCAACTCGGAAATAGAAGACACTATTTCCAACAGGCTCAAGCCTTATCTCGCAGTTTCAGAGAAACCTGTCGTCATATGCAGGCTCAGGAGTTTCCGCGTCACGATGATAGGAGAATTGGGTTCCAAGGTGATAGAAGTGCCAGACGAGAAAATCAACATCGTCCAGGCGTTGGCTCAAGCTGGTGACATTTCCATGTATGGAAAGCGCACAAACGTCTTGTTGGTGCGTGAGGATTCCACTGGCGAGAAGCACTCTCATCGTTTCAACATGAACGACGCGAGAATATTCAACGATCCTTATTATTATCTCAAGCAAAACGATATTGTCTACGTACAACCAACCAAGCAAAAGACTGTGCAGTCTTCCACCGGTCAATGGACAACACTCTGGGTCACCGTCTTAGGTTGGGCTACCACCGTGGCATCACTGGTATTGACAATCTTGAAATAAACACATAACAAGCATTCATAACCAATGGAAAACAACATCCATGAGGATTGCGGCGTTGCTTTGGTACGCCTATTGAAACCCCTCAGCTATTATCAAAAGAAATATGGCTCATGGAAATGGGGACTGGGCAAACTCTATCTGATGATGGAGAAAGAGCACAACCGTGGTCAAGAAGGCGCCGGTATAGCCTCCGTAAAGCTCAACACCAAATCAGGGCATGAATACATGTTCAGGGAAAGAGCCGAAGGTGCCAACGCCATCACGGAGATATTCGGTGAGGCCAACAGGCAAATCAAGCAAGTGATGAAGGAGGAGGACATAGACACCGAGTCCTACGACGAACTTCCTTTTGCAGGCGAGCTCTACATGGGACACTTGCGCTACTCTACTACAGGAAAGAGTGGCGTGAAGTATGTTCACCCATTCTTGAGGAGAAACAACTGGAAAGCAAAGAACCTTTGCATCTGCGGCAATTTCAACATGACAAATGTCGAGGACGTTTTCAAGACTCTCACCAAGCAGGGACAGTGCCCACGTATATATAGCGACACTTATATAACGCTTGAGCTCATGGGGCACAGGTTGGATCGCGAGGTTGAGCGCAACTTCATAGAGGCACAAAAACAAGGGTTGCAGGATACCGACATAACTGATTACATCGACAGCCACGTGCGCGTGGAAAACGTACTCAAGACCACGATGAATCATTTTGACGGTGGCTACGTGATGTGCGGCATCACCGGAAGTGGCGAGATGTTTGCGATGAGAGACACTCATGGCATTCGTCCCGCTTTTTGGTATAAGAACGACGAGGTAGTGGCCGTGGCATCAGAGAGACCTGTACTCCAGACAACGTTTGACCTCGAATACGACGAGATACACGAGCTCACCCCTGGCGCCGCACTCATCGTGAGAAACGATGGTAGCACCACTGAGCAGCAAATTCTCGAGGAAGAGGAAAACTACAAGTGCTCATTCGAGCATATCTACTTCTCGCGCGGCTCCGACAAAGACATCTACCGTGAGCGCAAGAAACTTGGTGAGCAACTTACGCCGAAAGTGCTCAAAGCCATCGACGGCGACACCAAGCACACTGTCATATCTTTCATACCCAACACCGCCGAAGTGGCTTATTATGGCTTGATCGACGGCTTTAAGAATTACCAACGAGAGCAAGACATCAACAACATTCTGGCATTGGGACGTAAACCCACTCGCGACGAACTCGAATCACTGCTCAACCGCGACGTCAGATCTGAGAAAGTGGCTTGGAAAGACATAAAGTTGCGCACGTTCATCACTGAAGGCACAGCGCGCAATGACCTTGCCGCCCATGTCTACGACGTCACCTACGGCTCCATCGAGCCATACAAGGACAACCTCGTGATCATAGACGACAGCATAGTGCGCGGCACCACGTTGAAGGAGAGCATCCTTCACATTCTTGACAGGCTTCATCCCAAGAAGATTGTACTTGTCAGCTCGGCTCCACAGATTCGTTACCCCGACTACTACGGCATCGACATGCCAAGGCTTGAGGAGTTTTGCGTCTTCCGCGCCACGATAGCCTTGATACACGACCGTGGCATGGAGCATCTCATACACGACACATACAAGGCTTGCAAGGCCGAGCTCGAGAAGCCAACAAGCGAGATGGTGAACCACGTGCGCGACATTTACCAGCCATTCACCGAGGACGAGATAAACCGGAAGATAGTGGAGATGCTGAAGCCAGACGACATGACGACTCCCGTTGACATTGTCTACCAGTCGTTGGATGGTCTTCACAAAGCCATCCCCAACGACCAAGGCGATTGGTATTTCTCGGGTTACTACCCCACTCCAGGCGGAAACAAGATGTGCATTAAGGCATTCGTCAATTATTATGAGAATGTTTATGGTTGCACGAATTTAGGCATATAAAACAACAACAGATGAAAAATGTTACTTTGATATTATCCGACGGCACAAAGTTTCATGGCCGCTCTTTCGGTTACGATGCACCCGTAGCTGGCGAGGTTGTCTTCAACACCGCCATGATGGGTTATCCCGAATCATTGACCGACCCTTCTTATGCCGGACAAATCCTTACGTTCACCTATCCTTTGATAGGCAACTATGGTGTGCCTCCTTTCACATTCGAGAAAAACGGTCTGCCCACATTCATGGAGAGCGACAAGATCTATGCCGCCGCCATGATTTGCTCCGACTACAGCGAGCAATACAGCCATTGGAACGGTGTGGAGTCGCTTGCCTCATGGCTCCAGCGCGAACACATACCTGGCATCACAGACATCGACACGAGACAACTGACCAAGGTGTTGCGTGAGCATGGCGTCATGTTGGGATCCATCGTGTTTGACGACGAGCCAGACAACGTGCCGCACGCCGACTACTCTGGGGTCAACTTTGTCGACAAAGTGTCGTGCAAGGAAATCATACGCTACAACGAGGGAGCCGGAAAGAAAGTGTTGCTTGTCGACTGTGGTGTAAAGGCAAACATCATTCGTTGCCTTATCAACCGAGGCGTGGAGGTCATCCGCGTGCCATGGAACTACGACTACACCGACATGGATTTCGATGGTCTCTTCCTTGCCAATGGTCCTGGCGATCCTGACACATGCCAAGACGCCGTGGATGTCTTAAAGAAACAGTTGAGCATGAGCCGCAAGCCTATCTGTGGCATCTGCATGGGCAACCAACTTCTCGGTAAGGCCGCTGGAGCCACCATCTACAAGCTCAAGTACGGCCACCGTTCCCACAACCAGCCTGTGCGCCTCGTTGGTACCGAACATTGCTACATAACCTCACAGAACCATGGCTACGCTGTTGACGCTACCACATTAGGTTCAGAGTGGGAAGAGCTCTTCGTCAACATGAACGATGGCTCCAACGAGGGCATACGCCACAAGACAAATCCTTGGTTCTCATCACAGTTCCATCCAGAAGCATGCTCTGGCCCGGTAGACACCGAGTTCATGTTCGACAAATTCATAGAAACTTTGAAAGACTGAGACAATGAAAAATCAAAATATCAAGAAGGTTCTTCTGTTAGGTTCTGGCGCACTGAAGATCGGTGAGGCTGGCGAGTTCGACTATTCTGGCTCTCAAGCACTTAAAGCCTTGCGCGAGGAAGGCATACAGACGGTGCTCATCAACCCCAATATTGCCACGGTGCAAACATCCGAGGGCGTTGCCGACCAAATATACTTCCTTCCCGTACAACCCTATTTCGTTGAGCGCGTAATCGCCAAGGAACGCCCCGACGGCATACTTCTTTCCTTCGGCGGACAGACCGCGCTCAACTGTGGCGTGGAGCTTGAGGAAAGTGGCGTATTGGAGAAATACAACGTCCAAGTGCTTGGCACGCCTGTCAGCGCTATCATGAACACGGAAGATCGTGAGCTTTTCGTCGAAAAGCTCGACGAGATCAATGTCAATACCATCAAGAGCGAGGCATGCGAAGACATGGACCAAGCTCTCAAGGCCGCCAACGACTTGGGCTACCCTGTCATCGTACGCGCCGCTTACGCACTCGGTGGACTCGGTTCCGGCTTCGCCAACAACGACGACGATCTCCGCAAGATATGCGAGAAGGCTTTCTCGTTCTCCCCACAGGTTCTCGTGGAGAAGAGCCTCAAAGGCTGGAAGGAAATAGAGTATGAGGTGGTGCGCGACCGTTACGACAACTGCATCACGGTGTGCAACATGGAGAATTTCGACCCATTGGGCATCCACACCGGCGAGAGCATCGTCATAGCGCCATCGCAGACACTCACCAACTCGGAATACCACAAGCTGCGCGAGCTGTCAATCAAGATCGTGCGCCACATCGGCATAGTGGGCGAATGTAACGTGCAGTACGCCTTTGACCCGTATTCTGAGGACTATCGTGTCATTGAGGTCAACGCTCGCCTTTCCCGTTCTTCGGCATTGGCATCCAAGGCCACAGGTTATCCCCTCGCCTTCGTTGCCGCCAAGCTCGGATTGGGCTACGGCCTCTTCGAGTTGAAAAACTCGGTCACTAAAACCACGTCTGCCTTCTTTGAGCCTGCCCTCGACTACGTGGTCTGCAAGATTCCACGTTGGGACCTCAGCAAGTTCCGTGGCGTTGACAAGGAGTTAGGCTCCAGCATGAAGTCGGTAGGTGAGGTAATGGCCATCGGCCGCAACTTCGAGGAAGCCATACAGAAAGGTCTCCGAATGATCGGGCAAGGCATGCACGGCTTCGTGGAAAACAAGGAGCTGGAGATTCCTGATATCGACAAGGCGCTCCGCGAGCCGACCGACAAGCGTGTGTTCGTCATATCAAAGGCCATGCACAAGGGCTATACAGTCGACGAGATTCACGAGCTCACCAAGATTGACCGTTGGTTCCTCAATAAGCTCAAGCATATCATCGACATCGACGAGCGCCTGAAGAAGTGCAACGTCAACACTCTCGACAAGGCGCTGCTTCGCGAGGCCAAGGTCTACGGCTTCACCGATTTCCAGGTTGCACGTGCCGTCAACCTTGAGAAAGAGATTGGCAACATGCACAAGGCCATGCTCGTGATTCGCAGTCTCCGCAAAAACTATGGCATCTTGCCTGTGGTCAAGCAGATAGACACCCTTGCCGCGGAGTATCCCGCACAGACCAACTACCTGTACGTCACATACGCAGGCGTGAAGAGCGACATCGACTTTACCAACGACCACCGCTCGGTCATCGTCCTTGGCTCGGGAGCTTACCGCATCGGTTCTTCCGTCGAGTTCGACTGGTGTGGCGTGCAGGCTCTGCAAACCATCCGCAAACAGGGCTACCGCTCTATCATGATCAACTATAACCCCGAGACCGTGTCTACCGACTACGACATGTGCGACCGCCTCTATTTCGATGAGCTCACGTTCGAGCGTGTCATGGACATCATCGACATGGAGCAGCCCTACGGTGTCGTCGTCTCCACGGGCGGACAGATTCCAAACAACCTCGCCATGTATCTCGACGAGCAGAATGTGCCCATCCTCGGTACACAAGCCAAGGACATCGACCATGCGGAGGATCGCGCCAAGTTCTCGCAGATGCTCAACGAGTTGGGCATCAACCAACCAGAATGGAGCGCGCTGAAGAGCATGGACGACATCGACGAGTTTGTAAAGCGCGTGGGCTTCCCCGTCCTCGTGCGTCCTTCCTACGTCCTCTCTGGAGCGGCAATGAACGTTTGCTCCAACGACGAGGAGCTTCACCGCTTCTTGCAGCTTGCCGCCAACGTGAGCGAGGATCATCCTGTCGTGGTATCTAAGTTTATCGAGCACGCCAAGGAAATCGACTTCGATGGCGTGGCACGCAACGGCGAGGTCATGGTTTACGCCATCTCCGAGCACATCGAGTTTGCCGGCGTTCACTCTGGCGACGCTACCCTTCAGTTGCCACCGCAAAAGCTGTACGTTGAGACGGTTCGCCGCATCAAGCGTGTCTGCCGTAAGATTGCCGCCGCGTTGCACATCAATGGCCCATTCAACATCCAGTTCATGGCGCGCGACAACGACATCCTCGTCATCGAGTGCAACCTCCGCAGTTCACGTTCGTTCCCATTCGTAAGTAAGGTGCTGAAGCTCAACTTCATTGAACTTGCCACGAAGATAATGCTCGGCATTCCAGTCGAGAAGCCAGCCAAGAGCCTCTTCGACCTCGATTATGTAGGCATCAAGGCTTCGCAGTTCTCATTCAACCGCTTGCAGAAAGCCGACCCTGTGCTCGGCGTGGACATGAGTTCCACTGGCGAGGTGGGCTGCTTGGGCGATGACACCAACCAGGCCCTGCTCAAGGCGGAGCTCGCCGTTGGGCAGCGCATACCCAAACACACTGTGCTGCTCTCAACCGGAGGCGCGAAACAGAAAGCCGAGATGCTCGATGCCGCGAAGTGCCTCGTCAACCACGGCTATGAGCTCTTCGCCACCCCAGGCACCTCACGCTACCTCACGGAGAACGGCGTGGCAAACACGCTTGTCTACTGGCCATCAGAGTCTGACAAGCAACCACAGGCTTTGCAAATGCTTCACGAGAAGAAAATCGACATGGTGGTCAATATCCCCAAGGATCTCACGGCTGGCGAGCTGACCAACGGCTACAAGATTCGCCGTGCCGCCATCGACCTCAACGTGCCTCTGATTACCAACAGCCGTCTCGCCTCGGCATTCATCACAGCCTTCACCACGCTGTCGCTCGACGACATCGACATCAAGGCATGGGGAGAATATTAATATAGAATCATAAAGTTTATTGCCCTCCTCATTTGTAGCGGGCAATATAACATAAAATAAAGCCCATTGACAGGTTCAGCGCAAGGCTTAATCCTGTCAATGGGCTTTTGTTTTTCAGTCCGTTTGCCTTTCCACTGTAAAGGCAACGACATTGCACTGCAAAGCCATCGGCATTGCAGTGGAAAGGCAATGGCATTGCACTGTAAAGCCGACGGCTTTTCAGCGGAAAGAAGAAACGCCTAAAATGGCGCTGTTTTTGTTAAGCGCGTCGTGCGTCCTTTATTATTGCCACCGCCAATAATTCTTTTTTAATGGTGTCCGGTAAAATTTTCATATAACGTTGTAAGGTTCTGAATATCTATTCGTTGTAAACGATTTTTGATATATGAGGCTTACTTTTTACCATTGCGTGATTCGCTATTCATAGCCCCTGTAAGGGGCGCATAATTCATTGTAAGAGATTGAAATATGCGCCCCTTACAGGGGCTTCGTTTGTGATAATGCGTAAAAAAGTAGGGGCAAGCCCCCTACGCTATAATCTGTCGTCCCTACGGGACTCGCCAGTTGCGGTATTATTAGCGGACACCAATAATTCTTTTTGAAAAAAGTGCGCAAGTTAAAACATTTCTTTGTAATTTTACACTCGGATTAGGCTTCATGCCTTTTCCAAGACATTGTTGGTAAAAAAAGCATTCGCTATTATTTCGCGTTCAGCCAAAAGCCTCGGAAACTTCTTGGAAATAACGTAACAAGGAATAATTGTGATAAGGCATTCGGTATGGAGTGCCTTAGACAACTTATATAGTAGTAATGCATCACGCATAGGCGTGGTGTATTCTTATTAAGTTGTCTGAGGTTTCCATTCCGAGGCTGCCTCATAGCTGAACGCAATAAGGAGCATCACGCCCTTTTTGCGTCTTGGCGTGATTGATAGTTTGTGCTTGTAACCCTAAGCTATCAATCATATTATGGCAAACAAGAACCTGAATGCCGCCAAGGTGGCGAAGAAAGACGAGTTCTACACCCAGCTTTCCGACATTGAGCGTGAGCTGCAACATTATTGGCAACACTTCCGTGACAAGGTAGTGCTCTGCAACTGCGACGACCCTTACGAGAGCAACTTTTTCAAATATTTCGCCCTTCGGTTCAACCAGCTCGGACTGAAGAAGCTCATCTGCACCTGCTACAACGGTTCGCCCGTGACAGGCAATGAATTGATGATCCATTTCCCTGGCTTTGATGACGAGCCAAAGAAGATTGCCTACAAGGTGGAGATAACTGAGGTGAAGGATGAGAACGGCGACGGGGCGGTTGACCTCTCGGATGTGCGGTATCTTCTGGAAAACGACAAGAACGTGATGTCTATACTAAAGACTGGTGACTTCCGTTCGCGAGAATGTATCGAATTGTTGAAGGAAGCCGACATTGTTGTGACCAATCCTCCCTTCTCCTTGTTCCGCGAATATATCGGGCAGTTGATGGAGTATCAGAAGAAGTTTATTATCGTTGGCCATCAAAATGCCATTACCTATAAAGAAGTGTTTCCTTTGTTGAGAAACAATGAGGTGTGGCTCGGGTATGGTTTCAAAGGTGCGGCAGCTCATTTCTATTCTCCTTATGACGATATTGCTTCTGCTGGAGACCACAAGGAAAATATGATTCGCGTGTCTGGCGTAAATTGGTTTACAAACTTGGAGATTCCTAAGCGAAATGAAGAGTTGGACTTAGTGTGTCGCTATTCGGAAGATGAATATCCTTCCTATGTGAATTACAATGCCATAGAGGTAGGAAAAACTGTAGACATACCATACGATTATCCTGGTTTGATGGGAGTGCCAATTACTTTCTTGGACAAGTATTGTCCCAATCAATTTGAGATAATAGGCCAAAGCTTGGACTTGGCAGATATGACAATTATCAAGAAAGAATTAGGAAAACTAAATGGTGGCCCACGTTTCTATGTTCGTGAACATGGAACGCTTTGCCGCAAGTATGAAAGAATATTAATCCGCAACAAACACCCTCAAGCCTTATGATGACAATCAAGCAAATGGAAGTGACAGTTGGTGAAATCACCAAGGGTTACATCAACAATGATGAGCAAGGAGTGAGAGGCTATGATGGTCTCTTGGACATTCGCCCACCTTATCAGCGCGAGTTCATTTATGATGAGAAGGAGCAATGTGCCGTAATCAATACGGTGCTGCATGGTTATCCGCTCAACGTCATGTATTGGGTGAAGCGAAGCGGCGATGCCGAGTGTCCCTACGAGGTGATGGACGGGCAGCAGCGCACCTTGTCGCTCTGCGAGTATGTGGCTGGAGTGTTCGCTATCGACTTCAAGAACTTCCACAACCAGCCTTCTGATATTCAGAAGCAAATACTCGACTACAAGTTGACCGTGTATGTATGCGAGGGCGAGGAGTCGGAGAAGTTGGCATGGTTCAAGACCATCAACATTGCCGGCAAGCCGCTGAATGAGCAGGAGATACGCAATGCCATCTATGCCGGCCCCTTCGTGAGTGACGCCAAGAAACATTTCTCCAAGACCAACTGCGCCGCCTATCGCT
>CAVKWN010000045.1:0-27047 GCA_963660075.1 Lachnospiraceae bacterium | reverse complement strand
TCGAACCCGCACAGCCATTACTGGCCAAGGGATTTTAAGTCCCTCGTGTCTACCATTCCACCATCACGGCAGGCAAAATAGCCTATAAGTTTATGCAAAGGTAGCCTTTTTATATTAATAAACAAATCTTTACATTGATATTTTGCACAATTTAAGATTATCTTTCGCACGCGACAGCATTTTGGGTAGCCGCATGGATAGTATTAATGATATTGGCAATCCGTTTCCAAGATAATGATTAACTTTGCACATGTATGAACAACTCAGCGATTCTTTCATTACAACAACAACGCCTGCTGCTCCAGATGGAGTATCAAACGGAGAAAGAGGCTTTCAGGAAACAGACGGAGGCCATTGGCTTAGAGCGCAAGGTGAAAAGAGGCGACGCGTGGTATCCCGTTGGCATCGGGGCGACCCGCTTCAACTCGCTCAACCAAATGACCATAGAGATAACACGGACCCAGGACTTGGACATCGAGCACAATTTCGAGTATGGCAAAACCGTGATGTTTTTTTCCTTCTCGGAGTCGAAGACGAACGGAACAAACAAAAACAAGGCCGGAGTGTCCATACACTACTTTGCCTTCACTGGCACCGTGTCGTATGCCGAGGCAGGCCGTATGGTTATCGTGATACCCGAAGGTCACGCCCTCGACCTTCAAGGAACCGACAAGCCCATTGGCGTTCAGCTCTCGTTCGACGAGACAAGCTACCGCGTGATGTTCGACGCCATGGATCGCGTCATCAACGCCAAGAACAACAGGTTGGCTCACCTGCGCGACCTTTTCTATTCCAAGATGCCCGTGGAGAGGTTCTCGTTTGCACCAATGTCTTTCCCATGGCTGAACAAGGCCCAAGAGCACGCTGTCAACGAAGTGCTTTGGGCGAAAGACGTGGCAATTGTGCATGGCCCTCCCGGCACAGGTAAGACGACTACCCTCGTAGAAGCAATCAACGAGACCCTGATGCGAGAAAGCCAGGTGCTCGTTTGCGCGCAAAGCAACATGGCCGTGGACTGGATTTGCGAGAAACTCGTTGACCGCGGGATAAACGTGTTGCGCATAGGCAACCCGACGCGTGTCAACGACAAGATGCTCAGTTTCACTTATGAACGGCGATTTGAGGCGCACCCCGACTATCCACAACTGTGGGCGATGCGCAAGGCGATAAGGGAGCTAAGAAAGAAAAAGAAAGGACGCGACGACAACTTCCACCAAAAGTTGGAACGGCTGAAGTCACGCGCCACGGAATTGGAGATACGCATAAATGCCAGCCTCTTCGGCGAGGCCCGCGTGATAGCCTCCACGCTGGTAGGCTCAGCCAACCGCCTGCTTGACGGAATGAAATTTGGTACCCTCTTCATCGACGAGGCCGCGCAAGCCCTTGAAGCCGCGTGCTGGATTCCCATGCGGAGGGTAAGCCGCGTTGTACTCGCTGGCGACCACTGCCAGTTGCCGCCAACAGTAAAGAGCATCGCAGCACTGAAAGGAGGCTTGGGGAAGACTCTCATGGAGCGAATTGTAGAGAACAAGCCCGAATGCGTCACACTGCTCAACGTGCAGTATCGCATGAACGATGAGATAATGAGGTTCTCGTCAGACTGGTTCTATGATGGCAAGGTTACCACCGCCCCCGAGATAATGCAGCGCAAGAGTATTCTCAACTTCGACCAACCCATGCAGTGGCTCGACACGGGGCAGGTAGACTTAGGCGAAGACGAGCCTGGCAGCAAGGAGCAGTTTGTTGGCGAGAACTTCGGGCGAGTAAACAAGGGCGAGGCCATGCTGACACTCGACAGCCTGCAAGCCTACTTTACGAAAATCGGGAAGCAACGCATCCTCGACGAGCAGACAGACGTGGGCGTAATCTCACCATATCGAGCGCAAGTGCAATACTTGAGACGACTCATAATGAAGCGCGAGTTTTTCAAGCCTTACCGCCAGCTGATTACCGTCAACACCGTCGACGGTTTCCAAGGGCAGGAGCGCGACATAATACTCATATCTATGGTGCGCGCCAACGAGAACGGGGAAATAGGTTTCTTGAGAGACCTAAGACGCATGAACGTCGCCATCACGCGCGCAAGGATGAAACTCATCATCCTTGGCGATGTGGCGACGTTGACACGACATACGTTTTATAAGAAACTGTGGGAATACGTGGAAAAGCTCAACGGCTCGCCTATTGAGCCTTGAAAGCGTCCACGGCCTTCTTCACCGACCCATATTCCAGGAGCAAAGCGTTGGCCTCATCATAAGGCAACTTGGTGTATTCCATCACCATTCGCGTGCCACGGTCAACAAGTTTCTTGTTGGTAAGCTGCATGTTGACCATGCGGTTGCCTTTGACACGTCCCAATTGTATCATGACAGAGGTGGAGATCATGTTGAGTATCATCTTCTGACCAGTGCCTGACTTCATTCGCGAAGAGCCCGTGACAAATTCCGGACCTACAATCATCTCAATTGGATATTCGCATGCCTCAGCCATGGGAGTGCCGGGGTTGGAGGTGATGCAGCCTGTGAGGCAGCCATGCTCGCGCGCGTCTTTCAGTGCCCCGACTACATAAGGAGTGGTGCCCGAGGCGGCAATGCCGATGACGGTATCGTCTGGTCCTATGCCATGTTGCTCAAGTTCCTGCCATCCGCGCTTGGGGTCGTCCTCCGCCTTCTCCACGGCATTGCGCAAGGCGGTGTCGCCGCCGGCAATGAGTCCATAGACCATAGTGGGAGGAACGCCAAAGGTGGGAGGCAGTTCTGAGGCATCGAGCACGCCAAGGCGACCGCTCGTGCCCGCCCCCATATAGAAGACCCTACCGCCACGTTTCATGCGAGGCACGATCTGCTCAACCAAAGCCTCTATCTGCGGAATGGCTTTCTCAACGGCGAGAGCCACTTTCTGGTCCTCGCGATTGATGTCAGTCAACAGCTCATGTACACTTTTCTTCTCAAGACTGTCGTAAAGTGACGGCTGCTCGGTAATCTTTGTGAATGTTTCCATTTCGTATTCTTATTTCTCTACGTGATATTCCACCATGGCCTCCATGGGTGCCTGGATAATCCTGCCAAGGTGCATGCCTTCCTCTTCGAGAGCCTCAAGAAGGGGCTTCTTGTATATCTTGGCTATGCTGCCGTTGAAGCCTATTGGCAAGGTCTGCCAACCGTCATACTGCATGACATTGCGACGGAGGAAAGAACGGAAGCTCTCTTTCAGCAAGTTGTATATCTTTGGCTCGTCGATATTTTCCTCAAGGAATGGGACAAACGAGGCGAGGAAGGTATTTGGCTTTGGCTGACGATAAACGCGATCTATGATCTCCGCTGGGGTGAGATTGTATTTTTCAAAGAAACGCTTGATGATGTTTTCCGGCATTTGGTTTTTCAACACATCACCCACAAGGAGCTTGCCGAGCACAGCCCCGCTGCCCTCATCGCCAAGGATGAATCCAAGTGGCGACACGTTCTTCACGAGGTTCTTGCCATCGTAGGAACAAGAGTTGCTGCCAGTACCGAGGATACAGGCTATACCTGGCTTGTGACCACAGATACCACGTGCGGCGCCAAGCATGTCGCTCGCCACCTCACATTCACCGTTGATGGTGAGGTTGGCACGAAGGGCGCGCTCCACAATGGGCTGTTTCTCCTTGGTACAACCAGCGCCATAGAAATGCACCTCGTCGAGCACGGTGCTTGGAAGCTCGGGCACAAGATGGCACTTAATTTCCTCCGTGATTGCCTCTTCCGACATCTGGAAGGGATTCATGCCACTGGTGCGAAGTCTTTTTACGAGCTTGCCGTTTTCCACTAAGCCCCAGTCGGTCTTGGTGGAGCCACTGTCTGCTAAAAGTATCATGACTAATTTGTTTGTTTTATAGTTTAATGTAAATTTTCTTCTTGTAAAGCCACAAGCCCACTATCCAGCAACACATCACAAAGAAGCATGCCCAAACAAGCGACGCGAAGGGCAACGGAAGGAACGACGAAAGCACGTCCTCGTAGCAGAAGTCCTGCAGAGTCTTACCTCCGATGATTGGCAACATGGAGAAAGGAATGAGCAAGATGTCTGAAAACACATACAAGGCCAACGGATTTACACCAAAGATGTGGAAGAACTCCGTGAGTCGTCCTTGCTTATGTTTCTTGTCGATGACCCATGTCATGAGCGCAAGCAAAATGCTGGCTATGCCGCACGTGGTCATGGCAAACGTTGGAGTCCACAATTTCTTGCTTATCGGGCAAGCGTATGCAAGGAGGACACCGGCAAGGACAAGCAGCGAGCCTATGACGAAAAGGCGTTCTATCTTGTCGTTCAAGTCCTTGAGATTCATTATCACCTTACCCACGCAGAAGCCTATAAGCACGTGCCCAAGGGCGGGCAACGTGGACAACAAGCCTTCCGGGTCGGGCGTATCCCATCTGTATACATGGCCTGCGCCAAGCACTACAGTGTCTACAATGGCAAGGATGTTGCCCTCATCGTGCGCATATCCATTTGCGAATTCAAGAAGAACATAGTAGCCAACGAAAAGAAAGGCTATGATCCACGGAATGAACTTATGCCTGACACTGATGGCGACAATGGCAGCCAATCCATAGCAGATGCCCAATCGCGGCAATACGCCAAGAATACGCAGGTGGGAGAACATATAGCCAAAGCCGTTCCAGTTTTCAGGATGCACCGCTCCGCGAACCATTGACAACGCCAACGATATGGCAAGTCCGATGCCCCAAAGCAAGAACGCACGCTTGGCTATCTTGAAGGCACACTCTTTGGACCAAGAGAAATTGAACTTGCGGAGCGAGAGGTAGGTGGTGATGCCCATGATGAACATGAACGTGGGGAACACAAGATCGGTGGGAGTCAATCCTATCCAATCGGCATGGGTGAGCGGCGTGAAGGAATCCGCCTCTGAGCCGCCGGGGTTGTTGACAAGGATCATGCCCGCGATAGTGATGCCGCGGAGAATGTCAACAGAGAGAATGCGCTGTCCCTTTGTCTGTTTGGTTGTATTGTCTGTATTCATTTGTATAGGTAGTATTTCTTGGCAGTTGTACGGAAATTGTCCACATCCTTGTCCCAATATGCCTTTGCGTCCTGCCATTGGTGACTACGCAGGAAAAGCTCACGAATCTGCTTGGAGCCACTCACCTTGTTTATCATGTCTGCGCGTTTCGTGTCTTCGCCCATGGGGTCATGGTCGGGATAGAGCTTGTAAAGTTCTTGCAAGGCATACCACTGCACGTCGCAGAGACGCGCCTTCTTGTAGTCGGTGATATAGATCTGTACGCCTTGGAGTTCCTTGCCCTTGCCCGGGCCATAATAAGGAGTGTAGAATATGGGGCGGAAGGTATAGCCAGGCAAACGCAACGCGTTCATTGCGTCGGCAAATTCCTGCGCCTTGATCCATTCGGCTCCAATGAGCTTGAAGGGGAGCGTATAGCCGACACCGATAGAGATGGTGGTTAGCTCGCCCACAATGCCAGTGACGCTATAAAACGGGGCCGTGGACATCTCTGGGATGTGAGGAGAGGATAGCACCCACTCCAAGCCTGTTTGCTCATAGGTCATACGGCGCTTCCATCCTTTCATCTTTACCACCTGCAACTTGCATTTGCCACCAATCATGTTCTCCCCGTTGAGCAATAGCGCAACCTCGCCAGGGGTGAGACCATAGACGTAGGGAATCTTGAACTGTGAGACAAAGCTCACGCAATCGTCCTCCACAAGACTGCCCTCTACCTTCTCTCCGCCCAATGGATTGGGACGGTCGAGCACCACCACTTCAATGCCGTGCTTGGCTGCCGCCTTCATTACATTGTAGAGCGTTGAGATATATGTAAACGAGCGGCAACCTATGTCTTGGATGTCGTAGACGAGCACATCAATGCCTTTCAGCATCTCATCAGTAGGAACGCGCGTCTTGCCATAAAGGGAATAAACGGGCAGTCCCGTGCGTGGGTCGCTATTTCCCGTCACGGCCTCGCCGGCATGGGCACTGCCCCTCACGCCATGCTCTGGGCCGAAGAGGGCCACAAGCTTGACATTGGGAGCGTTGTGCAGTATGTCGATATCTGACACAAGGTTGTTGTCCACGCCCGTGGGGTTGGTGACAAGGCCCACTCGCTTGCCCTCAAGAATCTTGAAGTTGTTGGCCTTCAACACTTCAATGCCTGTCTTCACTTTCTGCGCATACACAAGGGAGAACAGGCATAGGCAACTGATTAAGACAGCTATTCGTTTCATGTCAAATACTTGTTATTTGCAACCATAATGCTCGTCCACCTGTTTTCTCACCACGAAGGTGATGCCGACAGTGGCAAGGCAGCAAAGCATCACCATCCAGAAGAAGTTGACATAGCCTATCGCCTCTTGTATATAGCCGGCAACAAAGCCAGGGAGCATCATGCTAAGTGCCATGAAAGCCGTGCAGATGGCATAGTGAGATGTCTTGAACTCTCCCTCTGAGAAGTACATCATATAGAGCATGTAGGCAGTGAAGCCAAATCCATATCCAAACTGCTCTATGCACAGGGCGATGGTGATGACCGCTATGTTTGACGGCTGCGCCACGGCTAAATAGACAAAAGTGAGGCAAGGCAGGGTTATTGCAGCGGCCATGATCCACAACGAGCGCTTCAATCCCATCCTTGACGCTACGATTCCGCCAAAGATGCCACCGCCAAGGAGGGCGATGACACCAAAGGTGCCATAGACGAGGCCTACCATGTCTGTGCTGAGACCCAATCCGCCCACCTCCGTGCCATGCACGAGGAAAGGTTGGCACATCTTGATGAGGAAGCCTTCTGGCAAACGGAAGAGAAGCATGAACGCTATCGCCCAACCAACGTTTGGCTTCTTGATAAATGTCGAGAACGAGCCTAGCAACTCAGTCCACGTGCCATTGCCAGTTGATTCTTTCGAGGTGTCAACTCGTGGTCTATCGGCATCGGCATGGGGCAGGCAGAACGTGTGATAAAGGGTGACAAGAAAGAATATGGCGGCACTCAACCCAAGGGTCATTTTCCAGGAGTAAGGTATATCGCCAGTATTGCTTTCCACCGTGCCCGCGATAAACACCAGCACGCCTTGACCAAAGACGGAGGCAATGCGATAAAAGGTGCTGCGAATGCCAATAAACGCCGCCTGGCTGCTCGGGCTATGGGCCAACATGTAATAACCGTCGGCAGCTATGTCGTGGGTTGCGGAGGCGAAGGCGGCGATGATGAACAACACCAACGTCAGCGAGAAGAGGCTGATAGGTGTCTGTCCGCTCGCTATCATCTGCGCCGACGGGAACGGCAACGTGAACGTGAGGGCCACCAACAAGATAGTAAGCAATGCCTGCATGGTGAGAATCCACCAGCGCTTGGTCTTCACCACGTCTACCAACGGGCTCCAAATGCCTTTAAGGAACCAAGGGAAATAAAGTAACGTGGTAAAGAATGCCATGTCGCCATTAGGCACGCCCATCTTCGTGAACATCATCACGGAGATATTGTTCACTATGAAGTAAGGCACGCCCTCGGCAAAGTAGAGTGTGGGGACCCACACCCATGGAGTAATGTTCTTACTGTTCATTCTTGCGGTTCATTGCTATGCGCGCCTTGAGTTCCCAAGTGCGTATACGATCCTTGTATGTGTTGTTACGGTTCTCCTTCTCGATGCTCAAGTCGCCATCGGAGTTGTCATCCCAACGACGGCAGCAATACACGGGGTCATAGATGCGACCAATAAGGTAGTGGCGGCTGATGGCAAGCATGAAAGCGTAATCCTCACCATAGTTGACATTAGGCATCGTCATGTCGCGCAACAGTGGTGAGTACATGCCGCGTGGCGCGCCCAGGCCGTTGATGCGCAAGGCGTTGTTGCGGCCATTTTCCGGTGTCCACTCAGCATGATCAATCTTGCCCGGAGGAAGAATGTTCTTGTTGATGTCCGTGAGAACGTATGAACCTATTATCGCGGCGGTTTTCTGCTTCATGAATGCATCATAATATGTCTGCAGCGTATTCTCGTCGAGATAAACGTCGTCGGAGTCGAGTTGCACGATGAAACGGCCACAACGTGGATCGTGAGCGCAAAGGTTCCAACTGCCGCCAACGCCAAGGTCGCGGCGTGGGGTGACGACGTGGACAATGCGGTCGTCGGCTTTTGCCATCTCTGCTACCGCCTCCGTCGTGCCATCCGTAGAATGGCACTCTGGTCCATTCTCAATGACAAAGACATTGTACTTGAAATTGGTCTTCTGTGCCAACGCGCTGTTTACGGCATCGCGGATTGTACGTATACGGTTACGCACTGGAATCATGACGCTTATCTCCACAGGGAACTCGCCTGCCATGATGTCGACAGGCATGAACTCTGGCTTTAGATATCCGCCTATCTCCTTAAGATACTCTGTCACGGCCTTTTCCATCTCTATCTGTGAGGCGCGGTTACGTGGATCCACATAGTCGAAGAGCTTCTCGCCTGTCTTACGCGTGTCAAGCTCCACCTCGGAATATAGGTATTCGTTGACATGACTGATTTCATATTTCTCAGCGAGTTTTAAGCGCAAATCATAGAATCCCGCGGCTTGATAGTCAGCTTTCATCCTCGAAGCGGACTCTTTCAGAGCGTCTGTGCGGAAAAGAAGCACTGAGCCAAAATTGAAGTCATCGCGGAGAGCACCCATCTGATAGTCGATAGTGGGAGCGTCGGCACGTTTGCCTTCGGCAGAGATATTGTAGTGGTCGGCGTAGGTCAAGCCTGCCTCGGTGATACCTGCCACCTGCACCATGCGCTCAAGGGCGAGATAACCCAACTGAACGAACTGCCCCTTCAGATAGAGCAACGTATATGGAGCCTCTGCCTTCTCGGCTATGTCTTTCAAGACTGCTGAAGCCTTGACGTTACCGTCTATTACAGTAACATTACCAACCAGCTCTTCAGCTTTGAGAGCCTCTAAGTTTCTCTTGGTCTCCTCTTCATTTCCACGTGGGATGAAGCAATCTACCAGTTTCTTCATTTTCTTAAATATTATCTGTGTTTCTTTATTTTGTTACTTATTTGTCTCGTCGAGGGGAATGCCTTTTCCCATTTCGACTCATCGTTTGACTTCTATCTCACCCACCATTCCTGCTTCATTGGTGAATATCAACTTGTTTGCGCGCAATGGCACAACGGTATTGATGAGCGTGTTGCCGAATTTGTGTTTCCAAAGCAAGCATCCAGTTTTTCCGTCAAGTGCCATTATGAGACCATCCTTGTTTGTAGAGAACACCACGCCGTCTTTCTCGACAAGCATTACCCTGGCGTGCTCGTAGCCGAAGCCGCAATTAGTTGCCCAAAGTTCACAAGGCTTATCGCCTGTCGTGGAAAAGCAGACGATGCTATCGTTCATCGTCTTCAGATAGATTCTCTTGCCGTCTTTCGACAATCCGATGCTCTCGCGCACCTTGCTCTGATATGTTCGCCATATCTGCTTGCCCGTATTCAGGTCGATAGCGGTGGAGGCGCGATCTGGATCGCAAATAAACACTCGCCCATGTGCCTCCACAGGCCAAACACCAGCTGGAGAAAAATGCATGTCTGTCTTCTTCGGGTGCCACGTCCACAAGCACGCGCCACTTTTCGCGTCAAGGCAATATAGCGTGGTCGCCCAATCACCAAATATCACCTTTCCATGGGTCACGAGAGGCTTTGTCTCAACATATCCCTTGATATCGGGGCTTTGCCACCTTACCTTTCCGCTCTTCACGTCGATAGCCCTGAAGAAGTGGTCTCCACCGCCTATGTAAGCCGTATTGCCCACTATCGTAACCGCGCTCACGCACGGCGCACCTGTCTCAATTTGCCACAGCCGCTTGCCACTCTTGGCATCGATGCCATAAACGAAACCGTCGGCTGAACCTGCCACAAGCACCCCTTTGCCGATGGCTGGAGTGCCAATGACTCGCGCTCCCGTCTGGTAACGCCAAAGCTCATGCCCAAGACCATCGTAGCATACCACGCGACCAAGGTTGTCAGCAACATATACGTTGCCTCGCCATACCACAGGAGAGGAATATATGCCGGCATGCTGACTTACCACCCAATTTTCCTTCACTTGTGGGAACGAGTCGTTGACAGCATAAGAAGGACGTGGAAACCAGTGAGACGTATCGTCATCATGTTTGGTGGTGAAAGGTATCGACGTCCAGCGATAGCGTGGCTTACCCACTGGATGAGTATATACCACGACAGAATCGGCTCGCACGTCAAACTCATTGTACTGCCCTGCCGTGTTGCCATTCTGCCTGAGGTTCGTGACATTGACTATTCCCGGCATACCATCATAGCAGAAATGGAGATTACGATGATAATGGCCATTGACAAATGTCACGATAGGGTAAGGACGGACTGCATCGGTAACCTCATACCAATTGTCAACATCGGCTGGTTGCATTGGCATGTGTGTAATCATAAAAACCGGTTTGCCATCAGTGCCGTTTTTTTCCAACACGTCCTTAGCAAAGATAATGTCTTCCGGTGCCACATGTCCAAGGGCCATACGCATCATCGGGCCAGTGGGGAAGCCTATGAATAGTATGCCCTTGTGCTCAAAATGGAAACGCTCGTAACCGAAAATCTTCACGAAGTCCATACATCCGCTCTCGCTCCAGTTCTGGTCGTGATTGCCTTCAAGTATGTACCAAGGCTTGGTGAGCTTGTCTAGCTCTTGTTTGGCAATGCGCAACGACGCTCCATCTCCGGCATCGGCAATATCTCCGGTGACAAGCACGAAGTCGATGCTGGCATCGTTGTTTATTTGCGACACGGATTGCCTCAAGTCTTCAGTTGGCTTGGGCGACCCTGCAGCAATGTGAATGTCCGTGACCACGGCAAAGCGGAAAGGTTCGAAGGCGTATGTCGCCGTGAACGCGACAAAACAACACGCCACGGCAATCGCTAGTCGTTTCAAGTTCATGCCTTCGAACATTTCTTCGTGTATCATTCTCCGCACCTGTCCCATGACGCCTATTCTTTCTTGGTGAGATACTGCATGATTGTCCTCATCAGACTGTCACGCACAGAGTCACTCCGCACCGACTCGAATGGGAACGCCAACACGCACGTGCGCCAATTGTCAGTGCCGTTACCCCCGAACACCACGCCTGCCGACATGCCATTCTCCGGGTAACGGAAAGCTGTATAGGCACACGGATCGGCAGGGTCAATGGCGTCGGGAGACTCCACCACATAGGATGTGCTATTGGGCTTATTATAATATGCGAACGAGGTCGTGTCGGAAACTAGAGGCGACACAACATAAGATACTTGCCCATCGGTGCAGGCACGATCCTCGCGCCATTGGTATTTAAGTATATTCTTGGCGAAGTCACGGTCTGCCTTTTGGCTTTTCGCCCTTGGATCTGACGTGGCAAGCGGATTCTGCCACAAATCTGTGCCAACGTATGCTCCCGAGACAAACACTGGACCTCCTGCCTTGCAGAAGGCTGTGAGCAACTGCTGCATGGGTTCATCGAAGGTCTTGAACTCCAATGGATGCAGCCCAGGACGGCCAAACTTGGTTTGCTTTTCCTTTCCAAGTATAAGGTCTATAGCGGAATAAGTATCGGTGAGTTGTTTGCCGTCAAACGCACTAACATTGCTTTCATTATCTGTGAAGCCTATTGACGCACGGCTCTTGGACACGAAACTGTAACCAGCTTTCAACAGGCTACTGCCGTGGAGAGCGGGATAATCGAATGTGTTTCCTGCAATGGTTATACGCTCCTCGTTACCATAACTGTCTCCAAAGCCTGACGCGTCGTCGTGAGTCCACGGGATGTCGCGTCGGAACTCTTTCATTGCTCCTACATAGGATATAAGCTCCTTGTCTGGCACGCCGTTGTCGTTGGCGGCAAGGAATCCGGCAATGTTGTCATCGCTGCTGGAGAAATCATCAGGGGCGCTGATGCGGTCGAAGCCATTGATAACCAACACAGGCTTTGCCGTTGACTTGCTCGACAATCCCAAAGACAAGATCTCGGAAGGGAGACTCTCGCCGCCATCATTCAAGGCGGTAACCTTGAAACTCACCACTTCGTCCGTAGGTATGCTGGTGGTATATGCGTTCTTCTTCACTACCGTGCCATTGTCAAAATCTCCGTTGCCAACTCGCTTATACACAACAAAGCGTTTCGCGTCGGCTGTTGGCTCAAGGGTATCAGCCACGGCTTCCCACGAAAGCACAGCCTCGTTCTTATTGTTGAGCGTGGCGCTGAACGCCTTGACCGGTAATGGCTGAACAATGTAAGGATAGCCATATTCGGTGCTGAGGAATCGTAGCATACCCTTGTATATGGCTCGGCCAACCAAGAAACGGAAACGAGGGTCAAGACCATAGCGCATGTCCGCGAAATTCTCATGCGACATGAGCTCAAGCAACATTGCCGGGACACGGGGCACCCAGGCCTCGAAATAACGTTGGTTCCACATTCCACGGCGTGTCCATTTAGGATCAGCTTGAAGCCTGAGGTCATTGGCTATCTGGCTTTGCACGAGGTCGCACAGGTCGCGGTTGGCATCTCGCGATGTGCCATCGGCAAACACGCCACCATACTGTGACGTTTGATATATGCCAAGGTTACCGATGATAGAGTCGCCCCTCACGGTGCCGGCATCGCTATGGAAAGCGAACGACAAGGCGATGGGTATGTTCAATCCTTTCACGTCGGGGCATGCCCGCGTGCCGCCCGCGAGATAATTCACCCAAATGCCACGGTCGCGATAGTCGTCGGTATAGTCGTTTGTTCCATGTGAGGGTGAGTAGACGCTATCTGGTATGCCTGCCCATTGCAGATAATAGCGCGAGCCTTCAAGGTAGCGTGGATAGCCACTCACTTGCGGAATGAAGTCGAGCTTTGGCTGGTAGTCGTTGCGCTCGCTTTGGTTATCACTGGAATGGCCTTTCGTGTAGGTCGTAATCTTGTCGCCATCGGCAACCCTGGCAATGTTGCCCATGCCTCCTCCGAACTTTACAGCGTCGGCAGTAAGCACCTTGCCGGCGGTCTTGCTGAAATTGCTCAACTCCACGAATCCGGCTTCGCCCTTGGCAAAACAGAATGTGCCAAGATAGATCCACGTACCACCACCCATGGTCTGGTTTACGGAGAAGCGTGTGATTCCATCCTTGTGGTGAACTGTATAACGGGCATCTTCCGTGCTGTTTGGCAACGTCTTGTAAGCCACGTAAACGGCATAGCGCCCGTCTTTCGGTATCGCTGGTGTCCATTTCGCCGTGGCTTGCGCTCCTTCCTTTTTGCTATTTGTTGTTAGCACTTGCCTGAAAGTGCCTTCCGTGAATGGATTTTGGAAACCCGTGTACTGCTTTCGTGCATAGGCAAAACCCGTGCCATCGCTTTGACTCCAGGCCTGGGAGCCATCTCGCTCAGAATATGGCGATACGGCGAGCTTGCCATCATTGTCTACCACCACTTCGGCAGGATTCGTATCTCGTTCGCGAGGCATCATGACATAAGCGCCTGCATTCTCAAGCATCGGCACGAGATAAGGCAACACAAAACTTTGGGTGTACTTATCCTCAACGCTCTCGAAAAGACGCGAGCGCTGCCACTCCCAACGGTTTAAGCCCTGTTCGAAATACTTGCCATGACTCTGCCACAAGGCTATGTGCTTGCCATGCAAGCCGTTCTTAACCGAATAAGGACGGTCGAGATTGGTGACGATAGACGTGAAAGACGTATAGGAACTCTTGCCTGCATATTCTGCTGGCACGTTATAAAAAGCCTTTCTGCGGTCTGCCTTGGTCTTAAAGTAATTGGGGATAAGTGATTTTATGTCGTGACCATTTACGTAAAGCGTCAAATTCCTTTGACGCAACTCTTCGGGGAGGCAAGAGCTGACGGTCTTCAATATCTCGCTGACATTGTCTGTGCGCATAGGCACGTCCTGCAAGGCGGCATTTAGAAATACCTTCACGCTATCGGCTGACACCGCTGAGGAATCAACCACTATCTTCCCAGTCCTTATGCCTTGCGTGTACTGTCGCAAAGAGCTTGAAATGGCAGCTGTAGCAACGGGGGTGAGCTTCTCAGCTTGTAAAGGTTGCGTGAATAACGCACCTGCGCAACATATAGAAAAAACTTTTAAGATTGTTCGCATAAAAAGGCTATTAACAGTGCAAAAGTACAGAAATAGCAGCCGATAGTGTCACTTCGGCTGCTATTTAATGATTATTTAACTAAAATGTCAAATTCTCCGGCATCAATTCCAGTTTGGATTCTGCTTGATTTGACTATTGAGTTGAATGTCATTTGACGGTACGGGATAGTGGTAATACTTCGGGCTGAACGAGCGTGTAGCCGAAGTGCCTTTCAAGTATCCATTCTCGTCCTTGTCTGCGTCCTCCACGTTTGAGACGTTCGCGCCAAGGTTAGCATTAAGGTTCACCTTCGTATCCATCTTGTCCATCTGATGCCAACGCACGAGATCCCAGTAGCGATAATTGTTGTCGCACATGAGCTCGCAACGACGGCAGCGGCGGATTTCCCATATCAAGTTGCTCACGCTCATGTTGTTGGCTGGGTCAGCCTCCGGTGTGGTGGTCATGTTAGGCAATCCTGCGCGATGTTGCAACAAGTTGACACTCTTGTTGAGGTCGTCTTGGTTGATAGTGCCGAGCTCAGCCTTTGCCTCGGCATAGTTCAACAAGACCACAGGGTACCAATAAAGAGGGATGTCAGTGTAGCAGCCAACCGTACTTGTGCGATATGTCATCTCGATCTGTGGATTGTCATACTTGTAAACGGTGTAACCAGTGGAAGATGTCATCTGTGCAGGCAACGCCGCGTCTGGCGACGGCTCGTTGCGTATCCACCCATGACCCTTGAAAGCAAGCACTGAGTCCACGAGAATCTCCAGACGGCGATCCTTATTCTTCAGGAAATGAGAGATGCTGTAGTCGCCATTGGCATTCTTTACGGCCTTGTCGTCGGTGTCAAGAGTCGTGGTAGCCTTGGGTTTGCCATCACGGAAGAGGAACGCGTCAATGGCATCCTTGGATATACCGCCCTGCGTAGTCGAGCCACAGGTATAGTCGCACAATCCGTGGCTGAGGATATCCTTCTCGTAGTGCTTGTAGAAGATGACCTCACTATTGCCACTCAGGTTTAGTGAGTTATAGACGGTATAAAGCTTGGCTGGATTGGCTGCGTTCTCGTAAGTGCCGGCCACATCCCAATCGTTGAGGGCGAACTTGCCTGAGTTCATGAGCTGCTCCGACGCGCTCACGCTCTCCTGCAGAAATTTCTGCGCGAGGGTCTGGTCGGCTGCCTTGCCATTGTCGGCGAGAGTCCTGTACTTGCAATATGTACCCCAATAGAGGCAGACATCGCTCTTGATTGCCAAAGCCATTTCCTTGCTCCACAACGTCTTGTCAGACGTGTTGGAAGCCAGGTTGGTAATCGCGAAGTTGAGGTCGTTGAGAACAGAGTCCATGACAACGTCCTGGTCTGTGCGTGGCCCTTTCGTCTGGGTACTGTCTTGTGAGTCAAGTATGACATTGCTTTCCCATTGCACGTCGCCATACATCTTAGCCAACTCCGCATAGACATAGGCACGGTTCATCCTGCCAATAGCCTCATAGCGTTTCTTCGTGGCATCTGGCAGCGACGAGGTCTTCAGTCCGTCGAGCAGGTAGTTGACGCGACGGATGTTGGTGAAGCGGTTTGACCACGCCGTCGCGGTGTTTGGCACGTTGGTGAACGTCCAGTTGGTGAACGAAGGATCCACCTGATCGTCGTTGAGGAAGTTGAAGTAGAAGTTGGTCGCTCCGCCATAGTAGGCATAGAAGCGATTGGCGTAGCTTTCAACCAAGTTGCTGTTGCTCCAAAATGCCGCGTCGTTGGTGAAGGTGTCACGAGGGTTCTTCTCAAGGAAGTCGTCGCAACTCGTCAACATCATGGCAGAGGCTGCAATTATATATAAAATTGATTTCTTCATGTTAGCATTGATTTTAAATCATTTGACTTAGAATGTAAGCTGCAGGCCAACAGACCATGTGCGCGTGATAGGCACCGTACGACCCCAACCGCCATAGCTTAAGCCCTCACCGGTATTGATTTCCGGGTCAAGTGGAATGTTGCCGTTGCCCTTGTGGAGCAGCCAGAGGTTGTCCACGCTGGCGTAAACCCTCAAGTTTTGGATGTATACCTTACGAAGGATGCTCTGAGGCAGAGTGTAACCCAAAGTGATGTTCTTGAGTCTCAGGTACGACATGTGCACCAGGTACTTAGACTGCGGGTAGAAGTTGTTGTTACCACCGGCTGCCGCCAATGCCGTTACCTTACCACTTCCCGACACGCCCGGCCACAAGCAAGGATAGTCGTTGTCCTCGCTGATGTTCACATTGCCATTGGCTGGGTCATAGACATTGTATTTGGTAAGATTGGTGAACAGCTGCTGGTCTTGCGACTGAGCCATCGGGAAAACGAATGAAGAGGTCGTCCAGATGTCGCGCTTGCCCACGCCTTGGAAGAAGAGGTCGAGGTCGATGCCTTTCCAAGAACCGCCCACGTGGAAGCTGTACTCGTAACGAGGCAACACGTTACCTATGACTTTCAAGTCACCGTGGTTGGCGAGAGTGCCATCACCGCCGTCAATCTTGCCGTCACCGTTCAAGTCCTTATACTTGATGTCGCCAGGACCATACACGAAGTTGCCCACTTGCAAGCCTGTTTGGTCGGCTACGCCACTCTTGTACTTCCAAGAGCCATCGGCATTCTTGCCGTCGAAGTCGGCCTCGGTGAAGTAGCGATCGGTCTCAAAGCCCCAAATGTCGCCCCAAGTCTCACCTTCGTAGGCGTAACTGGTATCGTTGGTGTGACCAATGATTTTATACTCGTCGGCAGAATGCCCCGGAGCCACCTGTATTGGGTTCCACTTCTTGATCTTGACCTTCGCGTCACCAATGGAGAAGTTGGCATACACCTGCAGGTCGCGTGAGAACTGATGGCGCCAAGAGAGCGAGAGCTCCCATCCACGCGACTGCAACTCACCGTTGTTGGAGTAAGGCGCGCTGGCACCAACCGTTGCAGGAAGGGCCTGACCAGGGGAAAGCATGTCCTTGGTAAGACGCTCATACAACTCAGCAGTGAGGTTGATCTCATTGTTCAGGAAACCGAGGTCTATGCCAAGGTTCTTGGTCTGGATGCGTTCCCATGTCAGCGAAGAGCTGACCCATGTAGGCATGGTGAACTGGTTGAGCTTTGCGCCGCTGCCATTGAGCCAAATAGGATTGTAAGTGTCACCCTGGGTGGCGCTCAACGTGGAGAGGAACATGTTGTCGCCGATGGCCTCGTTGCCTATCTCACCGAAAGAGAAACGCAACTTAGCGTTGGAGACGTATTTCTGCAAAGGTTTCCAATAAGGCTCCTCGCTGAAGCGATAACCCACTGAGAAACTTGGGAAGAACGCCCAACGGTCGCCCTCACGGAAACGTGAGGAGCCATCGTAACGTCCATTGAGTTCAAGCAAGTAGATGCCCTTATAGTCGTAGTTGATACGGCCAAAGTAGCCTGCCGAGGCACGGTCGCCCGTGGAAGAGGTTATGGTTGCCTTGGACATGTCGCCATAGGCGAGGTTCAATTCCGTGTAACTCTCATCATAGAGCTGCTTACGGCGTGCGTAGAAATAGTCAGACTTGTAGTTCTCACCGTTGATACCCACCATGGCATGGAAGTTATGGTCTTTGAAGAACGTGTGAGCATAGTCCAAATAAGCGTTGGCAGTCCAGCGGTTGCGCTTAGTGTTCCAGCGCGTGGCGTCGCTGTTGCTCTCTGCCACGATATACTGTGGCGACGTGCCGCTCCAGTTCATGCCATAGATGCTCTTGTTGCTTGCCTTGTAGTTTAAGTTGTCGGTCTGGAATGTGTAATCGACGTTAAACGTGAGATCTTTCGTGATATTCGCCTTTATATATCCGTTCAAGCGGAGCTGGTCAAAGGTGTTGTACGCACGGTTGCAGTTCTTTTGCATGGCGACGACACGATAGTCGTACTGGTTGCCGTCGGCATCCTGGTATATGCCCGAAGGGATGAAGAAGGAACCCCAACGCCACAAATACTGGTAA
The DNA here is from genome assembly GCA_963660075.1 of Lachnospiraceae bacterium. Taxonomy (GTDB): domain Bacteria; phylum Bacteroidota; class Bacteroidia; order Bacteroidales; family Bacteroidaceae; genus Prevotella. Next base: position 8,932 of record CAVKWN010000045.1, on the reverse strand, counting down.
ATGTTCGACCAAGGATCTGCGTAGCTCATGCGGCGGCGGGTCCAGTTCATGCGCACGCCCACCGTCAACCAGTCGGTAATGTCTGTCTTGATGTTGGCTGTCACGCCATAACGCGAGCGCTTGCCGGGATTGAAGTTCTTGACATCCTGCTTCGAGTCGTAGTCGAACGACGTATAGAACGTGGTCTTGCCCGATGAGCCGGAGATAGACACGTTGTGGCTTGTCGATGGAGCATGGCTGTTGTACCAAATGCCTTGAATGTCGTAGTCGGCATAGTAAAGGGGGCCATCGGGCGAGAAGTAATAGTCACCCACATTGTCCATGCTCTGGTAAGGCTCCATGACGGTGTAGCCTTTCTTGCCATTGTGCTGTTTCTCCCAAGCCTCGGCGTAAGGCAGAAGCTTGTCGAAATACATGCCAAAGAGCTCTGGCGTAGACTGACCTGCGCGGTCAGCGGCTATGAGGCGAGCGCGTATCTGCTCTGGCACTGACGGGAAGTCGGGGAGATATGTCGACTTGTCCCATCCGAACTTCATATTGTACTTCACGTTCACCTTCTCGCCTTTCTTACCGCTCTTGGTGGTGATAAGTATTACGCCGAAGGCTGCGCGAGAGCCGTAAATGGCGGAAGAGGACGCGTCTTTCAATACGGAGATGCTGGCTATGTCGTTGGCGCTTATCATCGACAAGTCGTCAACAGGCATGCCGTCTACCACGATAAGCGGTGAAGAGTCCTGGCTGTTGGACAACGTGCCCAAACCACGGATGGAGATTGACGATGATGCCGTGATGTCGCCGCTGTTTGACAAAATTGTCAAACCTGGCACGGCACCCTGCAGAGCCTTTGTGACATCCTGCTCTGGACGCGAGCCGAACGTCTTTTCCATGTCGACGTTTGCCACCGCGCCGGTCAGGTTGGCCTTCTTCTGCTGGCCATAACCCACAACCACCACCTCGTCGAGATTGGCTTGGTCCGTCTCAAGGGCCACGTTCATGTTTGGTGCGGCTTTCCTCGTCACGGTCTTGTAACCAAGGAACGACACCTTTATCGTGGCATTGTTCCTTACTGACAAGGTGAACTTTCCATTGATGTCGGTAACTGTTCCACGGTTAGTGCCTGTCTCTTGAATGGTCGCGCCTACCACAGGCTCTCCATTCTCGTCAACGACCTTACCTGTCACTGTGTTGCTTTTCTGGCTGACTGCCAAAGGGTCAGGAGCCGCCTGCATGGAGTTAGGTCCAACCCAACAGGTCAGCAACAATGCTCCTAAAAGGACAACTGGTCTTTTCATAAGCGTTATGTTAGAGTAATACGATTTGATAATTTAAAGCAAAATTAAAAAAAAACCTTTACACAAGTCCGACTTGATGGTTATTTTATGTTAAAAGGCTTTATAAAGCAAAAAAACGACTTGAAAAAACGCGTATACAAATAACAAAACGAAGAGCGTCAGAAAAGAACTAAGCGATGTCAATAAGTTAAGAGATGCTAATTATACTCACCTGTTCTTTGGCGGGCGAAATAAATTGCGTAACTTTGCAACCGCTTTCCAAAAGCAAACGTTTTTGCAAGCATTTTATTGTCGGCATAGCTCAGTTGGTTAGAGTATCACCTTGACATGGTGGGGGTCCTTGGTTCGAATCCAAGTGTCGACACATTCTTCTTAAGGTAATTAGACGCAAGGCGGCATTCAAGTTTTGAATGTCGCCTTGTTTTTTATCCTTTCTGTAATTGCTTGATTTCATCAATGGCGAGACCCGTAGCTTGGGAAATCACCCCAAACGGTATACCCTGAGCCAAGAGGTTGATGGCTATGCTCTTTTTCTCTTCGGCCTTTCCCTCGGCTCGGCCTTCAGCACGACCTTGTGCTCGGCCCTCTTCCATACCTTGTGCTCGGCCTTCCGCCAATCCTTCCAGTTTGGCGTTGCCAAGCACGTCGTTTTGTATCATGATGGCATTGATATGCTCGTCGTAAGCATGGCGTTCCGCGTCTGACATCTCATAATATTTCAACTTCTCACGCGCCTCCTGCAGTCCAGGAGCCTTGGTGTCTGGGGATATGACTCCATTTTTCAGATAATTCACCCATTCCTCCAATGGCGACACGGCCACCTTGTTAAACTCGTTGACACGCACGAGAATGTATGTGGGGAATATCTCGGATGGCGACTTCCTCACGATATTGTTCTTTTCCTTTGCGCTTATCACGAGTTGGTCTTTCGTGTGAAGCCCCACAAAGTTGTTCTGACCGACATAGATATAGTCAGAGCCCTTGCCAAGGTCGAAATAAAGAATGCTGATGGAATAGACCTTCTTTACCTCTTTATAACTGTTCCCAAGGTTGATATGCTCGGTTATGGCCTTTGCGACACCGTAGAGCACACGCTCAAGGTAGTATAGCTCGCTCGTGTTTTGTATCTCCACGATGATAATCTCGCCCTTGCTGTTCTTGGCCTTGATGTCGACACGGTTAAACTTGTCGTCTTCCTTTTGCTGGTTTCCCTCACTTTCGAGTATCTCCATTATTTTCACCTCCTCGTTCAAGAAGACGGTGAGGAATCCTTCCAGCACGCCAAAGTTGGCCTTCTGCCGGAGCAATCTCTTTATGGCCCAGTCGAAACGTATGTATCTGTCTCTAAGTTCTGTCATGGCACAATCCTCCTTTTTCTTGTTTATGCTTTATCGCTTGCAAATATACTAATTTTTCCCAATAGTCAAAACGTTTAACGCAAAAATAGGAACCAACAAGGAACATAAAACCGAGTAGGCGGTAAACACCATTCAGTTTGCCGCTGGTTTCCTTCAGATTTCATCTAATGGTGAATGCTCATACCGAGCATACCATAAAAGACAGGCGGCTTCCTTGTGGGGAGCCGCCTGTCTTATTTACAGGATGTTATTGTTCGTTATTTTACAGTGCAATAAATATTGTCTGATGTCTTGCGAGTGGGATAGAGCTTGATGGTTGTTCCTTCCACAGAGAGGTTGTCGCCGTTATGTACCAAGCTGTTGACAGTGCCGCCGAGGTTGATGTCCCAACCAGCGTTGACGCGGAACTTCCAGCCGTTGGCTGTCACGCCGACATTGCTTGCCTCGAAGCAATATTCGTCAGCGTTCCATGTCATCACTGCATCGCCACCCCAGCCGTTGAAGTCGCCGATGATACCCATTGTCTCCACCTTCGTAGCCTTGATGCTGGCACCGCCGAGGCTCACCTCGAAATAGTATACGCCTTCGCCAGCGTTTACACCGATGTTGCCACCTCCGTCGATAGCCGCACCCTCGAACGTAGAGAATGTGCCGGAGTTGATCTCGTTGTCCCAGCTGCCAGCCACACGCTGGAACTTGAACTGATTGCCCCAACCATTCGGGTCAGCGCAATAGAGGAAGCCTGTGTAGGTGCCGTTGTCCTCGTCGGTGAGGGCGAGTTTCTGCTCAGCCTTTGACCAACCATCGGTAGCGCCGATGAAGTAGATGAACGGATCATACTGCACCTCCTCTATGGTATAGGTGTAGTCCATCATGTTGAGGGTCATCTTGTACTTGCCAGCCTTGGCAATCTTGCCGGCATTGGCTTTGTTGCCCTCTGAGGTTGAGGTCAGCAGTGTGCCGCTCATAGCGTCGTCACCGTCCTTCTCAACTCCGACAACGCCCTTGGGATCGTTCTCTACAGACCAGATGTCGCCTGCGTCAACGTTGCCCTGCGGGATAATCTTCCAGTACTGGTTGTCGTTTGTTGTAGTGAACGTAACGGTGAAGACGGGGTCGTCGTAAACGTCAGCGTCAGAATGCGAGAACTTGAGGCTGGTGTCCAGAGACCAACCGCTCATGTCGCCCACGAGGTAGTAGCCACTGTCGATGAACGGAGCCTCGGGTATCACCTTCACGGCGAAGGCACTTGATGTAGCCAGCTTTACGGATGTAGAGCCATTGGCGATCCATGCTGCAAGAGTGGCTTGTATGTCACGCTCCACAGGGCGCTTGCCAAAAGTGCTGGAAACATAACTTGCCAAGTCGGCCTTTGCCATGTTACCCTTGGCATCGATGTTGAAGGTCTGGTCGCCAAGCGTAATCTTGTAGGAAGGGGCATAGGCGGCATCGGAAGCCGTGGGCGCTGTGATGTTAACCACCTTCACGCTGTCCGTAGAGACATCTGCCAGGTTGATGACATCAACGGATGCCACACTGCCGTTGCCGAATGCCACGGCATCCTCTTGTGCGTTGGACTGTGGCGAGGCCCAATCGGTGTAGTCACCCGTGCAGGCTACCAATGAGGTAGCAAGCACTAAAAGTGATAATACATATTTTTTCATAATCTATATATTCTTGATAGGGTTATTGAAGAATGCAGCGATAGTAGCGGGTGATATCGTTGTAGATGACGAGATAAGTACCTGCCGGGAGATAGAGGTTGTCACCATTGTTTGTGCCATATCCGTAAATATCGCCTGCGGATGTAGTGTTGACAGGACCGCCAGTGTTGTAATCCCAGCTGCCAGCCTCCTTGAACTTGAAGCCCTGGCCGTCTGCCACGGTGATGGTGGTGTACCAGTCGTGGTTCTTGGCACCGTCGAAGCTGAAGCATGGTGTCATGGCATGGTCTGCCCAGTCGTCGCCAAACATGTCGCCAGCCACGCAGATTGAGGCGTAGTCAGTTACGCTTGACTCATATTTCTCTACGGTGAGAACATCCTTCGCGGTGTTCAGGGTCACGGTGTAGTAGCCGGGCTCTGTCACGGTGATGTTGCCTGAGCCGCCGTCGTTCTTGACGAATGAGCCGAAGGCGTCGCCCTGTCCCCACTGGTCGTCCCAGCTGTCTGGAGTCTTCTTCAACTTGAAGCCGTTGCCTGCCAAGTAACCTGTCCAAGTGATTTCGCCCTGGCCAGTCTTCTTGTCATACTCATAGTCGGCAACTGTCTGCATTGGGATGATGCTCTTGGCAATGTCTGGGCCCCAAGCGCCATCACAAATGTCGCCACCGATGAGGTACCACAGCTCTGGGTCTGCGTTCTTCAACTCAATGTAGTAAGGAGCTGTATTTATGGTTATCACGTTGGAGAGAACCTGCGACTGCACTTCCTGACTTGCATTATTCACACAGGCAACAACACGGATCTTTACAGCCTGTGTCTCAGGAACATCAGATTCGCTTGCCCAGCCGTTGATTTTTTCCATAGCCTTGCCCATCTCCTCGCAGGAAATGTCCGCAGAGCATGTGGTATATGTTTCCGACAAAGAGAAGTAGTTGGCCCCAGTGTTGTCTTCAGCGTTTTCATCATATTTCTTTGTGAACTCGCCTGTCGTGGAAAGCTGCACCTCGTAGGTTGCCACCACAGGGGCATTGGGGGTCGTGAACGCAGGCTGCGACCAAGTGATGTTGACGGTTTTTGACTCTTTCAAGTCTACCAACGCCTCACCCACTGAAGGAGTGTTCACGGTGAACTCGGTAGGAGTCACCAACGTGGGGTTGGAGCCGTTGTCATCTTCACATGATGTGAATGCCACCATCGAGGCAATCAACATCAATGTATAAGAAAATATCTTTTTCATGATTCTGTTTCTTTACTTTAGTATTAATAACCAGTGTTCTGCTTGAGGTTAGGATTGGCATTCACGTCTTCTGCTGGGATGGCGAAGATGTTGCGATAAGAGGCGAAACCTACACCGTTCTGCACGCCGCCTTTCCAGTCCCAGAGATACTCATTGCTGGTGAACAAGCCGTAGCGAACCAGGTCGGTGCGACGGAAGCCCTCATAGTAGAGCTCTCTTGAGCGCTCGTCGAGAATCTGGTTGAGAGAATATTGTGTCTGTGTGGTTGCCTCTGCGCGCTGGCGGAGCTGGTTGATGTAGCCTGTACCCGTCGATGAAGTCGTTCCACCGTTGAGGCGTGCGTCAGCCTCGGCTGCGATGAGGTAAGCCTCAGCGGAGCGCATCAGGAAGTAGTCGGTGTCCACAAACTTAGAGTTGTGGGGCTTACTACCATCCGAGTAGGTGTTGCGGAACTTGGCAACGGCATAGCCTGATGTGTACTCGCCCGGAGTGGTAACCACCAACTCACGATCCTTGCCATAGATGAGGGCGCGGTCGTCGTTGGCTGCGAGGACCATGTCCTTCACGCCCACTGCTGGAGCGTCACCATTGGGGAAGAACTTGGCAACGAACTGGCTGCGTGCGCGGTTACCTGCCCAGAACTCAGAAGTGCCGTAGTTGGATTCCTCGTCCATGTCTGCCTTCCAGCAACTTGCCATCAAGAAGAGTGAAGTACCATAAGAGGTGGTTGTGACACCGTCCTGTAGCAAGGGGAGGATAGCCTCCTGCGAGGCACCGTTCTCGCCATTGTCGCCCATGAAGAGCATCTGGTAAGCAGACCAACCATTCTTGCCTGTGGTCCAGAGCTTGTGGGGACCGTTGATGACCTTCTCGGCATATTCCTTGGCTTCCTGCCAGTGGGCTGTGCCTGTGTAAACCTCTGCATTGAGGTACATACGGGCGAGGAGCAAGTTGGCAGCGTCCTGGTCGGCACGGCCGTAGCCCGTGTCAGTACTCTTACGTGCAACTGGAGACTGCATGTTGGGCAAGCACTGTTCCTTCAACTCCTTCTCGATCCATGCGAAGAGGTCGGCACGCTTGATTTGCTCAGGAGCGTCGGCTGAAATCGCTGTGGTGAAAGGCACGTTTCCGAAGCAGTCCATCAGGAAATAGTAGTAGAGGCAACGGAGGAAGTGTACCTCTGCCACATGAGAGGCATCAGCGTCGCCACACACGTTCAAGTAGTGGTTGCAGTAGTCGATACCGGCATACAGACGATAGTAGAAGCCCTGGAGCATTGGGTGGGAGGCATCCCACTGTCCATAGTTGAAGGCAGGGATACCCGTGTCGCCCCATGAGCATATCGACTCGTCGGTAGTCAGCTCGTTGGCATTGAACATCTGGCGAACGAAACCTGTGGTACCGCCGTCGAGACCGTCGATGTCGCAGTCGCCGTCTGCACCTGTGTTTCCTGCCAATGCCATGTTGGCGTAGCACTTGGAGAAGAGGGCCGCCTCATTGACCGTCATGTTGGTAGAGGGGTCAATAGGGGTCACGTCCAAATCGCCCGTGCAGGAACTCAATCCCATCGTCAGCAAGGCTGCTGCGGCGACTGGAGCTATATTCTTGAAATACTTGAAGTTCATGTCTATATTCTTTTAATTGTTAGAAGTTGATGTTCAGACCCAATGTCATGGAGAATGGACGTGGATAGATGGTGTTGTCGATACCACCGAACACTTCTGGGTCTGTACCGTCGTACTTGGTGAAGGTAGCCACGTTGGACGCTGTCAGGTAGATACGTCCCGACAAGCCCTTGTAGTTGGCACCCTTGAAGAGGTTCTCGAAGGAGTAGCCGAGGGTGATGTTGTCGAGCTTCACGAAGGAGGCGTTCTGCACGAAGTAGTCGGAAAGCACGTGGTCGTAGGTCTTCCATCCGAGATTCTTGGCTGTAGCCATCGTGTTCTGGATGTAGCTGAACGATGAGTCGTAACGCTTCGCCGTGTTGATGTAGCCAGCCAAGCGGTCGTTGAATACATAGTTGCCGAAGTTGCCACGGAAGTTCAAGCCAAAGTCCCAGTTCTTATACTGCAAGCGTGTGCCCAAGCCTGCCGTGTAGGGTGCTGCGGGGCTCTTGTACACATAGAGGTCTTCCTCAGAGATCTTGCCGTCGCCGTTGCGGTCCACGTACACACCCTCCATTGGCTTGCCGTTCTGGTCGTAAACCTGCTGGTACACATAGAAGGAGTTGGTGGGGCTGCCCACCTTCTGCACCTGCACTAAGTTACCTATACCAGAAGAGATGCCGCCTGTCTTCGCAATGGATCCCTCGCCTGTCAGCTCGGTAATCTTGTTCTTGTTGTAGGTGAAGTTACCTGTGATTTCCCACTGCCAGTCAGCTGTCTGGATAGGACGCAAGGTGATGGAAGCCTCGAAACCTCTGTTCTCAAGAGAACCGATGTTGGATGTCACCTGGTTGCGGAAGTTGGAGCCTGCAGGTACGAATGCCGTGTTGATAAGGTCTGTGGTCTTGCGATAGTAGTAGTCGAAGCTTGCGCTCACGCGGTTGCGGAACAGAGCTATGTCGATACCGCCGTTCCACGTGGTGGTGGTCTCCCACTTCAGGTTCTCGTTGTATGCGTCAGGACGAGAAAGCAGACCTGAGTCGTTGGTGCCGATGATGGGGTAGCGACCGTTGGTGTTGTTGCTGTTCTCGTTGTAGGAAGCGAAGTAGTTGTAGTTGCCGATGCCATCTTGCTGACCTGTCTTACCCCAACCGAGGCGGAGCTTCAACTCGTCAACCTGCTTCACGTCCTTGAGGAACTTCTCCTCATTGATCTTCCATCCGAGAGCCACAGATGGGAAGGTTGCCCAGTGCTCCTTGAAGCGTGATGAACCGTCGCGACGCACGGTGGCTGTCAGCATGTAGCGGTCGAAGGCGATGTAGTTGGCACGGCCGTAGAACGACACGAGGTAGCTTTCCTGCTTCCACTCGCTCTTGCTGTAAGAGTGGTAGTCCTTGTCGCTCATGGCTGCGATCTCAGCCGCAGACTTGCCCGCTACGGAATGTGTGTCATAGTAGAGGCTATTTCCCCAATACTTGTTGTGGCTCCACTCGTAACCAGCCATGATGTCGAAGTGCTGGGTCTTGGCGAAGTCCTTGTAGTACTGCAGGTAAGCGGAGTAAACGAGGTTGTACTTGTTCTCCTTGCTGAAGCCAGTGTTGCCATAGTAGAAGTTGGTCTGTCCCCAGTCGGCGTAGTCGGTGTTCTGCTTACCGTTCGACCAGTCGCCGGAGAAGTTCATGTGCAGACGCAAGTCCTCGAAGCCATGCACCTGGTAGTCAGCCTCGATGTTGCCCATGTAGTCGTATGAGTTGGCGCGGTCGTTCTTCTCGTTCAA